>DATKRG010000226.1:0-3667 GCA_035532275.1 Streptosporangiaceae bacterium
CACTCACAGAGTAGCTGGGCCCGGCACGTCCGACGGTGTGTGCCGGTGCCTGCGGACCAGCAGGATCAGCGGGAGCGCGGCAAGTTCGGCCGCGACGGCGAAGGCTGCCACCGCTGCCAGGGAGACGCTGAACAGGGCGCCAATCACGATGCTGCCCAGCATCCAGGCGATGCCGTAGACGCCGGTGAACAGGCCATAGGCCGAAGCCCGGCGGTCGGGTGAGACCATCGGCGCTACCGCCGCCGGGATGATCGATTCGTGCACACCCATCCCCAGGCCCCACAGGGACACCCCCGCCAGGCTGGCCCAGAACCCGCCGAGGAACGCCAGCGGCGCGTACGCCGCCGTGACCAGCGTCAGTGGAATGAGGATGCCGATTCCGGCGCGGTCGAACAACCGCCCGAAGATCAGCGATCCGGTACCGCTGACCGCCATCGCCACCGCATAGAACACTGGCACCAATGGGGCAGAAACAGTTCCCGCGTGCTGGAAGTGGTAGGCAATGACCGGGAAGTCGGCGAACCCGGCAGCCACCAGCGCGGCCCCGGCCAGGTACACCCAGAACACCCGGGGCAGACCCGTGGCGGTCACCTGGGCGGGACCGGCCGACAGCTCATGCGGCCGCGGGTAGAACAACCGGGCAACCACTACCAGCGTGAGTGTGATCGCTCCGGGGACGGCGAGGCAGGCGAATGCGATCTTGTAGTCATGGTGGCTGACCGTTAGGACCAGTGCGACCAGCAGTGGGCCGAACATGGCCCCGAACTGGTCGAGTGCCTCATGCACCCCGAAGCCCCACCCATAGCCCATTTCCTGCGCGGCGTGCGAGAGCATGGCGTCACGTGGCGGATTGCGAGTCGCTTTCCCGACCCGCTCCAAAATGATGAGCAGCGCCGCGACCTGCCAGCTTCCGGCCAGAGCAAGCAGTGGCACGACCGACATCTGGAGCACATACCCGCCGATGGTGATCGGCCAGTACCTGCCGGTCCGGTCGGCGCTGCGGCCCGACACCAGGCGCAGGCCATAGCCGAGGAACTCGCCGAACCCGGTGATGATGGCGATCGCCAGCGCCCCGGCACCGAGCAGGCCCAAATACGGGCCGATGATCGACCGTGAGCCCTCGTAAGTGAAGTCGGCGAAGCAGCTCATCACCCCTACCAGGAGCACGAACTTCAGCGCCGGGGACGCCAGGGAGATCCGCTGCCTGATCGTCATGAGAGTCCTTCCTGCCTGCTGCGATGCAAGGGTGGTGGCGAGATTCTCACGGCTACTCTGGTGGCGGGCCTCCGCCGAAGACGCCGCCGTCCAGGAACGCAGCCGCACGCCGCCAGGCATTCGCCTCCGGTCCCCGGCTCTCGTGCCGGGACGCCCAGGTGCCCTTCCGGAACGCCTCGGCGAGGTCCTCGATCAGCGTGCCCGCACGCTCTGCCGCGAGGGCTGCCGCGGCCCGCCCGGCGGCGGGATCGGCCGCCCGCAGGGCAAGCACGTGGCGCACGCACAGCATCTGCGCACCCCCGCGTGGGGGCGCTGCCCGCAGGGCGGCCCGGCACCGCTGGAGTTCCTGCCAGACTGCCCGCTCCCGGCCCAGGCACACAGGGCATTCATCCCCTAGGGCGGAGGAATGCCCGCCGCGCAACCACCTGACGGGGCCACCCCGCCAGGCTGATAGCCGCACGAGCCCCGACAGGACGGCTGCCTGGCAGTCCGCTTGCCAGGCCAGCAGGGCAGCAACCTGGCTGCCGCCCAGGTGCGCATCATCGCGAAGATGGCCGGGGCACAGGCTGAGGCCCTGGCGGGGCGCATCTCCGGCTGGACCCTCGGGCCGGCGGTGGCTCCCAGTCCCGGTGGCCAGCACCAGCTCGGCTAGCTCGGCGCGGGCGGCTGTGAGGCAAACCGGGCAGATCCCGGGCGGGAGACGGCCTCCGGGTGGCAGCGCGGCGCGCAGCCTGGCACGCTCGTCCGCGTCGTAGTCCGGCCCGCCGGCCAGCGCCTCCAGACTGGGACGATGAACGGTGGTGCTGGCAGCCAAGGCTTGCACCCCCCAGGCGGCAGGACGGTGATGGCGCCGCACGCGGCAGGCGGCCCGCAAGTGGGGGATGCACAACCCGCCCACCTCCAGATACCGCGCTCGGACCCCGGTCTCTGACAACCCGTCGAGCAACGTGTCCAGCGCGCGCCTGGCCGCAGCATCATCGTGTTCGCACAACGGGCAGCGGGCCAGCCGGGGCCTGCGCTGGGCCAGCTGCACCCGGGCGGCTTGCAGCACGTACCGGTATCCGGCGGTGAGCCTGGCTGCGGCGCCTGGCTGCCCCATGAGCCGGCGGGTATGCATGGCGCACGCGCCCAGGGACGCGCACCAGCGGGTGATGGTAACCGGGTCAGCGTGGGCTTCCAGCGCGAACCACGCCAGGTACCTGTCACTGGCCTCCGCGGCATAGCGGCACACCGGGCAGCCGGGCCGCGTGAGCAGCTCGGCTGCGCTGCCGAGCGCGAGCACCGAGGGACCGCGCGGAACAGGGGCGGCGCTGGGCATCTCCGGGCTCCCGTCGGGGGGTGGGCAGGCAGCGATGGGCTGTCAGGGGCCGAGCCTGGTCAGGTCCGGGGTGAGGAGATCGAGCAGCTTGCTGCAAGGCCAGGCCGCCTGCCTGCGTTCGGTTTCCGCCGAGGTTTCGGTGAAGGAGGCGAAGCGGTCGTCGGGCTCCCATCGGCCGGTTCCGCCGAATCAGGGACCGTCAGCGGCACCAGCCGCGCTCTGGGCGAGCCCCATCGCCGCGACCAGTCTGGCAAGCCGCCGAACGGGCGGTCAAGGAACCCCGGTGGCCGCCATGCCGCTGGCAGGCCAGCTGCCTCCCCCCGATCCCTTGCCTCCACGTGTGGCGTGCATCACAATGCGTCTGCGAAGGGGTGCGCCGGCATACGGGACGGGCACCGGCTGGCAACTCCGGCCGGCGCCGGCCCGCAAAGGCAGGCTTCCGCCCTGGCAGCCGGGGAGGACAGGAGGCCCGATGTTCCCTGGCCCGGACAGCAACAGTGGCCGGCCCACGCCTGCATCCAGCCCGTTCCGCCAGGTGCTGGTCGGATGGGATGGCTCACCGGACTCAGTGGCGGCGCTGCGGACCGCAGCGGCCATCGTCGGTGATGGGCCGGGGCGGGTGATCGCGCTCGCCGTCCTGCCCAGCCCACCGCACCAGGAGGCGGAACGGGACCAGGCGGCCACGGAAGCCGCTGGCAGCCACCACGCGTACCAGACCTTCCAGGCCACCCGATCCGCCATCGCCGCGGCGTCACGCGCCCGCATCAGCCTGCACACCGAGGAAGGCCGCCATGCGGCCCGCTGCCTGTGCGACCATGCCACCGACCACGGCTTCGACCTGCTGGTACTGGGCCGCCACGGCGACGGCGGCATCTTGCACCCCAAGCTCGGCCACGTCGCCGAGGCAGCGGCACGGGCAAGCCGGATCCCGGTCTTGCTCGTCAGCGCCGGATAGTACCGCCAGGGCACGCCCGCCTGATGACTGGTGCCCCACGCGTCCGGCGTGTACCGTAAAGGCGTTTACGCGATGAGGCTCGCGTACCGCTGAGCCGCCTGGCGGCCCAGCTGATGGCCTCTACCTGCACTGGCGTTATGCACGTCGGCCGACAGGCGGAGGCTATTGTGCCTTTTCTG
>DATKRG010000227.1:0-37891 GCA_035532275.1 Streptosporangiaceae bacterium
TTCCCGGCCGCCAATCCTGGCATCCCGGTCGTTCGATCCATTCCCCCCGGACGCCCACATCACCGGGCTGTCACCAATAATCTTGTGGGCATGTCTGTGAAGACTCTCAGCATCAGCATGGGTGAGCGGGCCTACCGGCAGGCCAAGATCGAGGCCGAACGGGCCGGGCTGTCCATGTCCGCGTGGATGACCAGGGCCGCGCGGGAGAAGGTGCAGCGGGACGCGGCCGGCCTCATCGCCGAAGCCGACCGCCGGACCGGCCACGCCTGGGCGGAGTGGGCGGACGCCAACGCGGGCGACTTCCCCGGGCCGGGCGCCGGCAAGGGCGCGGCGTGAACCGCGGTGACATCTACGCCTATTCCGGCCTGGGCCGGGCCAGGTTCGTCGCCATCGTCAGCAACGACGGCTTCAACGCCATCACCGGTCACCCGCTCGTGGTCAAGGTCAGCGACCGCCCGGACCTGGCCGAGTCGCCGTACGTGGTGGCCCTGGGCGCCGCCGACCCGGTCGCCGGCCATCTGGAGTCCTACTCGGCGGTCCGGGTGCGCCGGGACCGGCTGGCCGGCCAGCGGATGGGGCAGCTTGCCGAACCCACCATGCGCCGGCTGGACGACGCGCTCGCCCTGCTCTTCGACCACGACGCTTAACGAGGCGCCGGGGCGCGGGTACCCGGCCACCGGCGGGCCGGCAAACGCAAGCGAAGTGCCGCCCGCCGCGCGGCCGGCACTTCGCGGCAAGGCGGCCGGTCAGGTGAAGATGATCTGCCCGCCCGCCGCCATCTCGTAGAACTCGCCGACGGTGATGATGTCCTTGACCTGGTCGACGAGGTCGTCCTTGGTGATCCCGAACAGGTCACAGGAGGCCAGGCAGCCATACAGCCCGGCCCCGGTGTCAGCGATCATCTCGATGAACTCGGGGATGGGCGGGATGTCGAACTTGTCCATCTTGTGTTCCATGTAGTGGGTCATCAGGCCAGGCACACCGGGCAGGGCACCCAGCAGGGTGGCCATGTGCAGCCCGGGGTTGCCGACCGTGGCCATCTTGATGTGGTCGTGCCGCTTCTTGCTGACCGCGTCGAGGCCGAAGAACGTGAAGAACAGGTTGGCCTCGATGCCCTCGGCGCGGGCGCCGTTGGCCATGATCAGGGCCGGGTAGATGCCCTCAAACGATCCCTTGGACACGACGATCGAGACCTTCTCGATCTTGCCTTCCATGGCGGAACTCCTTTCGCGTGGCCACCCGGTGGGGCCGCGCCGCCGCTGCTGCGGGTGCCGGGTCACCCGGGGTGAGCACGGGGCCTCAGATGCAGCCGCGGGGCTTGGGGATGCCGGCCACCTTGGCGGCGACCTTCGCCGGGCCCTTGGGGAACAGCTGGTAAAGCTCCTTGATGCTGACCCCGGAGGTCTTGCCCAGGACCCGGACGGTGGGCCCGGTGCCCTTGTCCTCGTACTCGTGCCGCATGAACTTGATGACCTGCCAGTGCTGCTCGGTCAGGTGGTCGATGCCCTCACCCTTGGCGATCTGCGGCGCCATGTCCTCGGTCCACTGCCCGGGGTCGGTGAAGAAGCCGTCGTCGCTGACCAGGACTTCGTGCCCGGCATAGGTGGCGGTTGGCATGGTGATCTCTCCCTGTCGTGATCAGCTGGCCCGCTTGCTGCCAGCTGCCGTGGTGGTGCTCGCCCGGCCGTCCGCCAGACCGCTCTTGCCCCGCATTGGCATGGCAGAGCCGATGCCCGGGATGTCGCGGCCGGGCAGGAGCCCGTGCCAGTAGAAGGACTGGAACATGAGCTTGCCGAGGTGGTTCAGGCGCGACTGCTTCAGCAGTGGCAGGCCGACCGGCGCCGGGTAATGGCCGGTCACCGGCTCGGTGTCGTAGTTGAAGTCGATGAGCAGCGCCTTGCCGAACCCGGTCTCGATGAAGCAGTTGGCATGCCCGTCGAACGAGGCGTCCAGCAACTTGCCGGCAAGGAACCGCAGGATGTTCTCGACCAGCACCTCTCCCTCGAAATGGGTCACCGAGCCGGCCTTGGAGGCCGGCACGCCGGTCGCGTCGCCGATCGCGAACACGTTGGGCGCGGCCGCCGACTGCAAGGTGTGCTGGTCCACGGTGATGAACCCGAGTTCGTCGCCCAGGCCCTGCGAACGGGTCACGTACTGCGCGCCGCCGTGCAGCGGGATCACGACCGCCAGGTCGAAGGGGACCTCGCGCTCGTCCCAGGAGACCAGCCGGCCCGGGCTGCCGGTGGTGTCGATGCTGCCGGTGTTGAACTCCGTGATCAGCTCGACGCCCTTGTCCGCCAGCAGGCCAGCCAGCTTGGCCGAGGCCACCGGCCTGGTGAACGCGCCGTCGAGTGGGGTGACGTAGGTCAGCTCGACCCGGTCCCGGATCTCGCGCTCCTGGAAGTACCAGTCGGCCAGGAAGCAGAACTCCAGCGGCGCGACCGGGCACTTGATCGGCATGTCGATGACATTGACGGCGATCCGGCCGCCGTCGAACCGCGCCAGCGCGTCCCGCAGGGACGCGGCGCCGGCCGGGGTGTAGAAGGTGTGGACGCCGTCCGGCCACCCACCTGCGTTCAGGCCCTCGGTTTCTTCCGGGACCAGCCGGGCTCCGGTCGCGATGACGAGCACGTCGTATCCGATCGCGGTCCCGTCGTCCAGCAGCACGGTTTCCGCGCCCACATCGACCCGCTGGATCCCAGCGCAGCGGAACGTGATCCCGGGGTGCAGCTGGCGATGGCGTGGCCGGGTGATCTCGTCCGGGTCGGCCAGCCCGAACGGGACGAACAGCAGCCCCGGCTGGTAGACGTGCCGGTCGTCCTGATCGACGACGGTGATCTCTGCTTCGTCTCCCGGCAGCGCGCGGCGCAGGCGGTTGGCCACCAGCGTGCCGCCGGTCCCGCCGCCGAGGATCAGAATTCGCCTCATGCCACCAGGCTGCACGCTGGCGGCCGCCGTTCCCAGGGGACTAGGTCCCCGCCCCGGGTGACCAACGGCGCCAGCGTGCCCGCCGCCTGGTTATCCCTGCTCGGGGATGACAACGACCGGGCATGTCGCGTGCTGGGTCACCTGGGTGCTCACCGAGCCGAGCATCAGCCGCGTGAAGCCGCCGGCCCCACGCGAGCCGACCACGAGCAGGTCGGCGTCCTTGGCGGCGTTGATGAGCTCGGTGGCCGGCGAGCCGGGAGTCACCTGCACGGAGATCTCCGGCACCGGCCCTTCCAGGCCGCTCGCGGCCTTGTCCACGACCGCCTGCACCTCCCGCAGTGCCTGCTCGTGGTCGAGCTTGCCCTCCGGGTAGGTCACCGCTCCCCAGTAGCTCATCAGGGCGGGGTGCACGCTGATCACGGTCAGCGGGGCGTGGCGGACGCTGGCCTCGCGGATAGCCCACTCCAGGGCCCGGCGCGAGTGCCCCGAGCCGTCCACCCCGACGATGATTCCGGGCATCTTCACTCCTCCGTTGCTATCTGCCATACCCGGCTGGCCGCTGCCGGCCGCACTCCGGGCATAAGAAGGCGCCGCGGCGGCTCCCGCTGCCTCCTAGCATGCGCCAGCCCAGCGGCCCGGCCCAAGTGCTGAAAGACCCGGTCATCGGTGACCCACGGCCCTGCCGGCCGTCCCCGCCGCCTGGCGAGACTGGGCTCAGGGGTCATCTCGAAGGCCCCGGCAGGTGGGTAACGGCCAGCAGGCGTTAGCCGGACCGGTGCCCATCGGCCCGGCGCCCAGCGGCGGGACACGACGATGAAGCAGACCATCCGGCTCGGCCGAGCAGCCGGCATCCCGGTGGGGATGCACTGGAGTGTCGCTGTCATCGTCGCCCTGATCGCGGGGATACTCGGCACCCAGGTGCTGCCGCAGATGGCGCCCGGCGAGCCCACCGCCGTCTACTGGGCGGTCGCGGTGCCCGGCGCCCTGCTGTTCGTGGCAGCGCTGCTCGCCCACGAGCTCGCTCATGCGTTCGTCGCCCGCCGGGCGCGGGTCGGCGTCCGGTCCATCACGCTGTGGGCACTGGGCGGCGTCGCCGAGCTGACGGACGACCCGCCGACGGCACGGGCCGACCTGCGGATCGCGGTGGCCGGCCCGGCCACCAGCCTGGCCGCCGCAGCCGTGTTCGGTGCCCTGGCGGCGCTGGTCCAGGCGGCGGGCGGCCCGCGGATCCTGGGTGCGGCGTTCATCTGGCTGTGCGTGATGAACGCCCTGCTCGCGGTCTTCAACCTGCTGCCCGGCGCACCGCTGGACGGCGGCCGGATCCTGCGGGCGCTGCTGTGGATGCGCCACGGTGACCGGTCGCGGGCCGCGCGGACCGCGGCCGGGGCAGGGCGGATCGTCGGCGGCGCCCTGGCCGGTCTCGGGCTCTTCGAGGTATTCGCGTGGGGTGACGCCGGCGGGCTCTGGCTGCTGATCATCGGCTTCTTCCTGATGACCGCCGCCACCGCGGAGGCGGACGCGCAGATCGCCACGGACGCGCTCGGCGGCCTGCTGGTCCGTGACGTCATGACACCCGAGCCGGCCATCGGGGCCGGCTGGATCAGCGTCGCCGACTTCATCGACCGGGTCGCCCTGGACTCGGCCCAGTCCGTCTTCCCGGTAGTGGGGCTGGACGGGACGCTGATCGGCGTGGCCGGGCTGGACCGGCTCGGCCGTCTGCCCGCCGCCACCCGGGCGGTGACAGTCCTGCGGGACGTCACCTACCGCGTGCCGCCGGCATACCTGGCGCGGCCCGGTGACGCGGCCGGCCCGCTGCTGGCCCGCCGCCCGCTGGCCGGCGAGCTGACGGCGGTCGTCACCGAGGACGGGCGGATCGTCGGCCTGGTCACCACCGAGAACATGCGGCAGGCGGTTCGCCGGGCCCAGCTGCGCGGCAAGCCGCTGCACGGCACCCCTGCCTGAGTCCTGCCTGCCGGTCCGGAGGACAGAAGTCCCGGTGGCCGGGGCGCTCCGGCCCTAGCCGCCGGCGCCGGGCAGGCGTGTGCTGAGAGTACTGACATGAAGAGGGAAGGACCTGTGATGAACACACCAGCGCGGCGGGAGAGCCGCAGCTTCCTCCCCGACCTGCTCGACTGGATGGAGTCGCCGATGAGCATGCTGCGCCCCTTCACGGCCCAGCCGATCCGGGTCGAGGACTTCGTGGAGGACGACCACTACGTGGTCAGGGCCGAGCTGCCCGGGATCGACCCGGACAAGCAGGTGGAGATCACCGTGGCCAACGGCGTCCTGACCATCCGCGCCGAGCGGCAGGAGGAGCACGAGGGCAAGTACCGGTCGGAGTTCCGTTACGGCGCCTTCTCACGTCACATCCCGCTGCCCGCGACGGCGGATGCCGACGACATCAAGGCCACCTACGCCAAGGGCGTCCTGCGGGTGACAGTCGGCCTGCGGGAGAAGGCACCGCAGGAGGCCCGCCAGATCCCGATCACGAAGAACGCCTAGCGGGGGCCACCAGGACGGGCCTGGCCGGCCGCGGGAGCCGTCGGCACCAGGCCGCTGGGCGGGTCCCCGGCCACCGGGACGGGCCGGGGACCCGCCCCCAAGACAGCGCAATACCGACACAGCGCAAGACCGACCGCGGGAGGGGACATGTCAGGGCAGGAGCGCCGGCGCATCGTCGTTGGGGTGGACGGCTCGCCGTCATCGGTAAGAGCTTTGACCTGGGCGGTCCGCGAGGCGGGCCTGTCCGGCGGGGTGATCGATGCCGTGTGCGCGTGGCAGTACCCGGTGAGTTATGGCTGGGCGGTGGCCGAGGCCGAGCCGCAGCTCAGTGCGCTGTCCTTGCAGGCGCTGGAGAAGGCCATCGCCGAGGCCGGGGCGGCCGGCGACACGGTCGAGATCCGGCCGCACGTGGTGGAGCAGAACCCGGCCGCGGCACTGCTGGCAGCCGCCAAAGGAGCGGACCTGCTGGTGGTCGGCAGCCGGGGGCACGGCGGCTTCGCCGGGATGCTGCTCGGCTCGGTGAGCCAGCACTGCGCGCACCACGCACCGTGCCCGGTCGTGGTGGTCCGGGGCGAGGACGGCTGACCGCCGGCCAGCCACCGGCGACCAGCCACCGCGGCCAGCCAGCACCGTCAGCCAGCACCGTCACCGCTGAGGTCAGCCGCCGCCGATCATCGTGTGCTGGCCGAGCCACGCCCCGGCCTGGTGGATGGTGAGAACGGCGAGCAGCAGGCCGGCCAGGACGGACGCGGTGAGGAGCAGCCAGCGGGCTGGCCGCCCGGCGAGCACCTCACGTGCCCGGTAGCCGGCCCGGCCGGCCAGGTCGCCGCTGATCAGCCGGGGCAGCCGCCAGACGTAGGCGAGCACGTGGATGGTCATCACACCGAACCAGAGCACGAACGAGGCCTTGTGCGCGAACAGCCACAGGCCGGGGTTGCTGCCCGCGTAGCCGAGCATGATGCCGGTGCCGATCACCGCCACCGAGGTGGCCAGGACGAACGGGCCGAGCAGCCGCAGCAGCAGGGCGGGCGGCCCCTTGCGCCGGTAGTCCGGCGCACCCGTGTAATAGCGGACGAAACGGTAGGTCGTGGCGCCCGCCTTGAGCACCACCGGGCCGACCAGCAGCATGCCCACGAAGAAGTGCAGGGTGATCAGTTGCCGTACCGCCACGATGGTCACGCCCTCGGCTGCGAACAGCACCAGCAGGACCGCGCCGGTCGCCGCGGTCAGCCGTTCGTTGCCGTCTGCCCCGCCGGTCGTGTCGCGGCGGCGCGGCGCGCGGCCTGGGCGGGCGGCGGGCGGGTCGTCGCGGTAGCGCACGCCGGACCGGGACCGGGCGGCGCCGGCCGGGTAACCGTCCCCGTGCCCGCGATCCCACTGCCCGCGGCCCGACTGCTCGTGGTCCCGGTGCCCAGGGTCCCGGTGCCCAGGGTCCCGGTAGCCGGTGTCCCGGTAGTCCTCGTCCTGGTAGTCCTCGTCCCGGTAGCCACGGTCCGGGTAACCACGGTCCGGGTAACCACGGTCGCGGTAGCCAGGCATCAGATCCACCTTTCCAGGTCGTGTGGCCGGGGCACGGGCAGCACAGCACGGGCGGGATTGCCGTACCGGGTGGCGTGGCAGGGCTGCTGGCGTGCATGCGCCTGCAGGTCGGCCCGGAAGCAGGCCAGGGCCGATGACGCCAGCCGTACCGCGCCGTCGGGGTGACGGCAGGCGCCGCGGCCCGTCACGACCCCCAGCCGCCGCCGCAGCCGCTGGAAGGCCGGGCCGGCGGACCGGCCGGCGGACAGATCGGCGAAATCCCCCGCTATCGCGGGCAGCCCGAACGCGCACGGGCCGCACTGACCGGCGCTCTCACCGGCCAGGTAGGCCAGGACCCGCGCGGTCTCGTGCAGACCGCAGGCACTGGCGGGCAGGGCGACCAGCACTCCGGCGCCGATGCTGGCCCCGGCCTGGCGCAGCGCCGCCGCCGTGACCGGCAGGTCCACCGCGGCCCGCGGGTCGAGCCAGGAGCCGAAGTAGCCGCCCACCAGCAGTCCGCCGAGCGGCCCGGATGGCGCGGCCAGGGCGAGCACGTCGCCGATCCGCGTGCCCATTTCGATCTCGTAGACCCCTGCCGCGGCGACCGCGCCCGACACGGTCACCAGCATCGTCCCTGGCGCGTCCGGCTGCCCCGCCTGCCGGAACCAGGCCGGGCCGTAGCGGGCGATGAGCGCGACGTGGGCCAGCGTCTCGACGTTGCCGATGAGGGTTGGCCGCTTGCCCACCCCCCGCTCGAACGGCCGCGGCGACGCGCCCAGCGGCTTGGCCTCGCCGCCGCTGAGCCAGCTCACCAGTGCCGTCTCCTCACTCGACACGTAGCGGTGCGGCAGGGCGTGCACGCTGACCGGCAGCTGGTCGGTGCCGGCCCGCTCCCGTTCGGCCAGGGCGGCCAGCATCCCTTCGGCCTGCCACGGCCGGTCCCGCGGCAGGCACAGGTGGGCCTGCGTGGCGCCCACCGCGTCGGCGGCCAGCAGCAGCCCGTCCAGCACCAGGTGCGGCGCGAGGGAGAGCAGCACCTGGTCCTTCTCGCTGGCCGGCTCGCCCTCCATCCCGTTGCCGACCACGACCGCCGGGCCGCGGCGCTCGGCGACCGCCCGCATCTTGGTTCCGGTCGGGAAGCCGGCGCCGCCCCGGCCGGTCAGGCCGGCGTCGGCGACGATCTGGGCCAGCGGCCCAGGCCCGCCCCGCCCGGTCCCGCGCAGCGGCATATGCCCGTGCCGGGCCAGATGCTCACGCAGCTCCGCGGCACCGCCGGTCCTGCGCCACCCGGCCAGCAGCCGCTGCACGCCGGTGGCGGCCGCCACCGGTTCAGTCCGCACCGTCACGAGTCGCCCCCCGATCCCAGGTCCAGCCGCCCGGTCACGTGGGGGCCCGTGATGGCCAGGCTCATCCTGACTGGCACCTGGCTGCCCTGCGGCCCGGTCAGCACAGCTCCCACCAGGTTCCCGTCGAGGCTGGTCACCGGGCCCTGGTACACGGCCTGGTGCCCGGCCCCGCTGGTGCCGGGCACCAGGACTTGGACCCGGCCGGAGGACAGGGCTATCCCGCCGCCGTCACCGGGCCGGCCGTGCAGGGCGATCACGATGTGCTGCCGGGACGGCCCGCTGGTGGTGGCGGTGATGGTGACGGTGGTGTTCTGCCCGGATCCCGACTGCGCGATGGTGCCGGCGAAGGGGCCACTGGTGATGCTGGCGGCCGCGGCCGCGGCGGTGCCCCCGGCGGTCTGGCCGCCGCCGCGGCCGGCCGGCGTGCCCGCCACACCCGCCCCGCCGTGGCTCAGCAGCGCCGCCGGGGTCCCGGCCCGGCGGGCCCACCCGGGCCGCAGCGGCCCCGCCACCACGAAGACGGCCGTGGCCAGCGTGAGCACGAGGCTGGCCAGTACGACGGCGCTGCGCTGGCGGGCGATGCCGACCACGGACAGCCGCCACCACAGTGCCGCGAGCACCGCCAGCACACAGGCGGCGTTGATCGCCAGCAGCCAGGGCAGCCGTCCGTCGGTCCCGGTGCCCAGGCCGTGCCACAGCGCCAGCGGCCACGCGGCGTAAGCGGCCCAGTGGACCGCCTTCCAGGACCGGTAGCGCAGCCGGGCCCGCAGCAGGCTGGTCACGACCAGCGCCAGCACCAGGTCGAAGGCGAGGGTGCCCAGGCCCAGCCAGAACGGCCGGTAGGAGGAGGTGAACGGCAGCAGCACCGATGCCCACCCGACCGGGGCGTAGGTGTCCAGCAGCGCGGTCAGGATGTGCGCCGCCAGGAACGCGACCGCCGTCAGCGACAGGTTGCGGTGCAGGCCGGAGGTGACCAGCCGGGGCAGCCGCGGGCTCGCGAACCGCGTCACACCGGCCACCCCGAGCACGACCGTGCCGGTGAGCAGGCCGAGCGCCACGACCCCGGTCGCGCGGGTGGTGTACCAGAGGGGGGTCAGCCCTGACCCGCCGGCGGTGAGCAGCCGTGCGGCGCCCGGGATGGCCCGCCCAGCGCTGGCCATTGCCAGCAGCCCGGCGGTCACCGGCTGGTCCCGGCGGCCGGGACGGTGACCCCGGATCGTGGGAACGTGGCGCTGGTCACGAACCGCCCGAGGTGACCTGCGGCGGCGGCGGAGCGGGCGCGGGGGCGGGGGCGGGCGGGGCGCTGGCCTGGCCGCCCTGCTGGCTGGTGTGCGAGCGCGCCCGGTGCGGCCTGGTGCTGTGCGAGCGCCCCGCCGGCTGGGCGGCCGGGCCGACTGACCGGCGGGCCGTGGCCCCGGCCTGGGCGGCGTGCCCGGGCAGCGCGCGGGCGAAGGCGAAGCCGAGGGTGGCGGTCGCCGCGAGCGCCCCGGCGGCTATCCCCCACGAGAGCCGCCGGGTCCGGTCAAGTGCCGCGTCCCGCAGGCTCACCGGATCGCCCGGTGGTGGCCACGCCATGCCAGCTCCTCCCTCCCTCTGCCGGTGCCTCATGGCCCCTGCCCGGTGCGTTCCGCGGTGCGGCGGGGCAGTCACGCCATTCCAGCCTGCGTGGTCGGCTGCCCGGATCCGGTTCAGGAATCGTTCAGAAGAAGTAAGGAATCGGTCCCGCTACGTGACCGGAACATCCGCGCGCCGCGGCCGGTCGGGCTGGCGGACCGGCAGGTCGATCGTGACGGTCAGGCCGCCGCCGGGGGTGTCGGACAGCGCGGCGGTACCGCCGTTGGACGTCACCAGCCGGTGCACTATTGCCAGGCCCAGGCCGGCCCCGTGCGGGCTGGTGCTCACGAACCGGCGGAAGGCGGCCCCCTGCTGCGCCGGGCTCATGCCCGGGCCGTCGTCGGCCACGGTGACCCGGGCGCCGCGGCCGGACAGGCCCGCACTGACCCGGATCCGGCCCCCGGCCGGCACCGCGTCAAGCGCATTGGCCAGCAGGTTGTCCAGGATCTGCTCCAGGTGGCCCTCCCCGAGGCTGGCCCGCACCGGGCCCGGGGAACCTGTGGTCAGCCGGACGTCGCGCTCCTCGGCCAGCGGCCGCCATGCGGCGGCGCGGTCGGCGATCACCTCCTCCACCGCGACCTCGACCGGTTCGACGACCACGTTCTCCGCCCGCGCGATGGCCAGCAGGCCGTCCACCAGCCGGGACAGCCGGGCGATCTCGCCCTGGGCGTCGGCCAGCTCGGTGGCGGTGGCCTGGTCGGCATCCTGGCTGAGCAGGTCCAGCCGCAGCCGGAGCGCCGCGAGCGGGGTACGGAGCTGGTGCGAGACGTCCGCCATGGTGGCGCGGTGGCCGTGCACGAGCGCCTCAAGCCGCCCGGCCATGGTGTTGAACGTGCTGGCGAGCCTGCGCACCTCCGGTGGCCCGTTCCCGGCCGGGGACCGGGTGTCCAGCTCCCCGCCGCCGAGCCGCTGCGCGGCCACGTCCAGGCCGGACAGCGGCCGGCTCACCCAGCGTGCGAGCGCGACGGCCACGATGGCCCCGGCCAGCAGGCCAGCCGCCGCGACCACGACCAGCCATGCCCACAGCACGTGCAGCCGCTCGTCGAGTTCCTGCGAGGAGCGGGCCAGCACGACCGCCCCGGCCGGGGTGCCACTGATCGCGCTGCGCACGCCGACCGTCACTGCCAGGCTGTCGTCCAGGCCCGTCACCACCGGATCGCCGGTCCGCAGCACCGTGGTGACGGTGTGCCGGCGGACGGGCAGGTCCGCCGGGCCGGCCCCGCCGCCGACCGCGACCAGGCGGCCCGCCTCGTCGTAGACCCAGATCTGGTCACCGGGCCGCTGGATCCGGGCCAGCGAGGACGCCAGGGTGGGGCTGACCCGGTGGTCGGTGAGGTACTCCTCGGCCACTGCGGCCAGCGTCCGGGCCGAGATCACCGTGTCGGAACGGAAGGCGTCCTGCTCGCGCCCGGTGGTCAGCAGGCCCAGCGGGACCACGGTGGTGACCAGCAGCGCACCGATGAGCGCCAGCATGGTGAGGACGATCCGGCGGGCCATCAGAGCTCGCCGAGGCGAAAGCCCCTGCCGTAGACGGTCTCGATGAGCCCGGGCACGTTGAGCTTGCGGCGCAGGGCGGCCACGTGCACGTCCAGCACCTTGCTCGGCCCATACCAGTGGGCGTCCCAGGCGCTCTCCAGGATCTCCTGGCGGCTCACCACCCGGCCGGGGTCGGCGGCCAGGCATTCCAGGATGTCGAACTCCTTGGGTGTCAGCGCCACCTCACGGCCGGCCACGCTCACCTTCCGGGTGCGCAGGTCGACGGCGAGCGGCCCGTGCCGGAGCACCTCGCCGCCGGGGTGCACCCGCCGCAGCACGGCCCGGATCCTCGCCAGCAGCTCGGCCAGCCCGAACGGCTTGACCAGATAGTCGTCGGCGCCCGCGTCGAGCGCCAGCACCCGCTCGGGCTCCTCGCCGCGCGCGGTGACCACGATGATCGCCACCCCGGAGCGTTCCCGCAGCTTGCGGCAGACTTCGACGCCATCCCCGTCGGGCAGCCCGAGATCGAGCAGGACGACGTCCGGGTCGGCCCGGCTCAGCGCGTCGTGGCCGGTCATCACATGGTCGACGGCGTACCCGCCACGGCTCAGCCCGCGCACCAGCTGGGTGGCGATCCCCGGGTCGTCCTCCACGACCAGCACGCTGGTGGCGCCCGGGCCGGGCAGCGGCTGGTGCCCAGGAGAGCGGGCCGGCGATGTCATGACACCACCGTAGGGCGCGGCGGCGGGTCCACGGGCCACGCCCACCTGCTGGCCCAGCCAGCTGACCAGGCGGCCGGCACCGGCGGCTACTTCCCGGCGAGTTCGTGGACGAGCAGCGGCGCGTTCACGGTGCCGGCCCCGGATGCCAGATCGTAGCCGGGTGCGGCGGCGAACCCGGTCACGGTGTGCAACGTCCCGCCCTGGCGGAACGAGACCGTGTTGTTCCCGTTCACGATGTCCACGATGCCGGGCGCGTGATGGGCGGAGAGCTGGTAGAGCCGGGGGTTGATCAGCCCGAGCGGGTGGCCGGCGACCTGGTCGGCCAGGGCCACCACGCCCGCGAACAGCGGCGTCGCCTCGCTCGTGCCGCAGGTCGGGTACCAGCCTGCGGGCTGGCCGGCGAAGCTCTGGTACATGTCGACGGAGCCGTTGCAGGCCGCGCTCATCGAGATGTCGGGCACGCCGCGCTGCCCGCCCACGACCGCCTGCACACCGTCCTGGTACCGGGGCCGGCTGAAGATGACCGAGCGCCCGCCGCCGCCGGCCAGCGGGTTCGGGCCCTTGTTGCCGACGATGAACTGGCTGGTGGGGACGTCGTAGGTGTCGTTCCAGACCCGGTCCGGCGCCGTGCGGTGGCCGCCCGGGCCGAGCTGGAGCTGCGTGCCGCCCACACCGGTGACCAGCGGGTCACTGTCCGGCCAGGACGTCACTGGGTGCAGGTAATAGGTGACCTGGTTGAACTTCACGTCGGCCGCACCGCTGTCCCCCGAGGCCGCCAGCACGGTGACCCCCTTGCGCGCCGCGTCGAGGTAGGCGCCGCGCAGGGCCAGCAGCGAGTGCCGGGACGGGAAGGTCTGCTCGGTGGCGCTGAAACTCTGGCTGATCACGCCGCCGAGGTGGTGGTCGATCACGTACTTCTCGGCCGTGACGATCTGCGGGAACCCGGTCGTGCCCTCGTTCTCCGAGGTGGGGGTCTCCACCAGCAGGATGCGCGCGCCCGGGGCCATGGCGTGCGCGTACTCGACGTCCAGGTCCGTCTCCCCGGCCCAGCCCTCCCGGTTGGAGGTGGGCCGGTAGGCGGGGACCGGCCCGGCCGGCTGGATGACGGTCAGGGAGGGCGGCGCCGGCAGGTGGAATGCCGCGTCGAACGCCTGCAGGTCACGGCGCACCGTCGGGGAGCCGAACGAGTCCACGATGACGATGGTCTGCCCCTTGCCGGTGATCCCGTGATGCAGCAGTTCCGGCACGCCGTAGGCCTGCTGCACCTGGCCCGCCGAGTAGCAGGCGATGTGGTACTTGTGCTCGCAGAACGCTGTGGTCGGCGGCTGGCCGGATGGCCCGGCCGCGTGGGTGATGTCAGGGGCGATGCGGACGGCCGGCATGCTGGCCGCGGCGAGGTGGCCAGCGGCCCTGCCCGCCGCGGCGCTGCCCCCTGCGGCGCTCGCTGCGGCGCCGCCCGCGGCGACGGCGAGCGCGGCCGAGCCAGCCGTGGCGGCGAGCGCGCGGAGCAGGCGCATGGACTCCCCCTCGGAATGGGCCGGGCCGGGCGCTCCGCCCCGGGGAGGAGCGCTCATCGAGGCTAACAGGCGCCGCGCATTACCTGGGTGACCAGCTGGCGGTAGGCTGCGGCTGGATGATCGTTCTCGTGGCTGGCGTCTCCGGCAGCGGCAAATCGACGATCGGCAGCCTGCTCGCCGGGCAACTGGGCTGGGTGTTCGAGGACGGTGACGCTCTTCACCCGGCTGCCAACATCGCCAAGATGCACGCCGGGGTGCCGCTCACCGACGAGGACCGCCGGCCGTGGCTGCTCGCGGTAGGGCAGTGGATGGACCAGCAGCTCGCGGCGGCCGGTTCCGGGGTCATCGCGTGCTCGGCGCTCAAACGCTCCTACCGCGACCAGCTCCGCCACGGGCGCCCGGCGCTGCGGATGGTGTTCCTGCGGGTCGGCCGCGAGACGCTGGCGGCCCGGCTGGCCGCCCGGCACGGCCATTTCTTCCGTCCCGAACTGCTCGACAGCCAGCTGGCGGACGCCGGGATCCCGCTCCCATCCGAACCCTGCCTGGTGGTGGAGGCCGGCCGGCCGGCCAGCGCCGTGGTCCGGGAGATCGTGAGCCGGCTGGGGCTGGCCGCGTACGGTGGAGCCAGCCAGGGATCGGAGCCGCGCGATGAAGCTGAAGCTTGACCTGCACGACGTCTACAACCGCGGGCAGGACATCGACCGGGCCCTGCACGCGATCATCAACGAGGCCGTCGCGAAGAAGGCCCCGGTGATCGAGATCATCCCGGGCAAGGGCTCCGGGCAGCTCAAGAAGCACGTGCTGAGGTTCCTGGAGCAAAAGGAGATCAAGGCGCTATATCACCGGGTCGAGAAAGACTCCAAGAACTTCGGCCGGCTCTTCGTTCATTTCCGCTGGAAGTGAGCCCGCCGGATTCCTGACCTGCCCGGGTGCCCCAGATATTTGCTCTGGCCTGCGAAAACTCCGGTCAGTATTGGTGGCCGTTGGTGGCCGTCGTGTGCCCTGTTTGTGCCCTGGCTACCCGCGTTCGGCCGCTGGGACCACGAAGTGACCGCGGCCCATCCGGGACCGGATCAGGCCCTCCTCGCGCAGCACCGCCAGGGCACGCTCCGCCGTGCCCTGCGCCACCCCGTACTCCTGCGTGAGCGACTTCACCGACGGCACGCGGCGCTCCAGCTCCCCCGAGGTGATCTGACCGCGCAGGATCGCCGCCAGCTGAAGGTACAGCGGCTCCTCGGCGTCATGATCAATGCTCACATGATCACTCTAGGAAACCCCGGTGCTTATCTGCGTTCTCAGGTGTCCACCTATGGACCTCTATGGACGTTGGTGGATCGCGCGCGTAGCGTGGTCACCCCAAGCACGCGAACGGCCCCGGACGGTGCTTCCACACCGCTACCCGGGGCCTGACCGGAATCGAGGTCCGGCTATGGCCAAAGCATGACGCACAACCCAGTGCGCAGGTAGCGGCGATCGAGACCATTGGCGGCGTTCTCACCGATCTTGTCGAGCTGGCCGAGCGGCTGCCCGTCCCCCCGCACCAGGCAGAGGCAACCGCCCGCATCCTTGACCGGCTCAGCCAGGAGCTAGCCGAGGCAGCCGCATGGGTGCGCGGAGCGCGCGGTGAGCGCGCCGGACGAGGCCCGCGCCGCGCTGGAAGCCGTCCGCGAGGCCCTCGACATCCCCCACGGCGCGACCGTAGGGGACCAGGAGACCCGCGCGAAGATCCTTGAGCACCGCCCTCGGCCACGCGCTGGTGATGCTCCAGAGCATCCTCGACGGCGACCACCCAATGCCCGACGCGGCGTGGTCGGTAGCGTACCTGCGTGCCCGCCTCGCCGAGCACCCGGCCACCGGGTACAAGACGTGGGACGAGCGGATGGCCGAGCTGGACGCGGCGGCGAAAACCGGTGCCCGGTGAGCGCCCCGTCGAGCGCCACCGCAGTGACCCGGCATCTGGAGTGGATGGCCCAGCGTGGTCTTGCCGCTACGACGATCTGCTACCGGCGCAGGCTGCTCGCACACCTGGCCGGGCACCTGAACGTGCCGCTGCTGCAACCTACAGCCACTGACCTGGCGCGCTGGCGCGGCGGGCTGACGGTGACCCCGGCGACGGTGGCCCACTATGTGAGCCACGCGGTGAGCTTCTACCGATGGGCTCTGGACGGGCGGCTGGTCAAGGTGAACCCGGCGGCCGGTCTCCCGGTCCCCTCGGTCCGCAAGGGCCTGCCCCGCTCTGGTAGGGGCGGTCTTCACTGGACTTCTGACCTGCACAAACGTGGCGGCGATCCCAGGATCAGCGGCCCCCCGGTATGGGCCGATCATCGACCTACCAGTTATGCAGTGCCTTCAGCGCTGTGTCTGGTGGCGGGTCTGGCGATTCAACGGTGTACCCAAGCTCGCGCAGGACACGGGCGGCTTCCTCGGGCACGTCACGGACAGCGGCAGCGGCCTGGCGGCGGCGCCAGCGCTCCCGGCCGGCCTCAACGTGTGCCTGCCATCCGGGCAGTGCGTCGAACCTGCACTCGCAGATCAGGAACTGGATGAAGTCTTCCAGGCCCGGACGGAACCGGCTGCCGCCGACCGGTATGTGAAGCGACGACATGTCGTGCGGGAAGTCGTGCCCGGCCTGCGAGAGCAGGTGAGACAGTGCTCCGCGGTGACCGTGAACGTGAACGTGCGCGGTCGGCCGTGAAGGGGACTCGCGGCGGTAGTGGATGCGGAAGACCGGTGTGCGGTCCAGCACGGCCAGCAGGTTGAACGTCGACTCCTCTACCGCCAGGTATTGTCCGGCATGATCCAGCTGGCAGGCAACGCTGAGCTTCATGTCGGCCAGATGCTGGCCCCGGGCGTACAAGGGCAGCGGCTTGCTATCTGGTGGTCCGATGATGGTCCGGTTCTCGTATCGCAGGATGCGGACCGGCGGATCCGGAAGCCCAGGCAGGGTCGCAGAGAGGAGCCCGGCCGTCTCCTGGCCGAACTCCTCTACTTGCTGCTGCAGGTCCCCTGGCGTCTCGCTTATCCGTTCCGGAGGAAGTCGATCTCCCGGATCTCCTCCCACGCAGCCCACTCATCGCCGATCAGCGATCGCTTGGCCGCCCTTGCGGCCAGTTCCTCGTAGGACATCCCGATCCGATCGAGGATCGCCTTGCGGCGCCTATTCAGGCTTCTGAGTGTCACATCCTGTACGTGCGTCATGGGTGCTGGCCTCCCTTCCGCAGTTTCTACAGTAGGCCAGGACTAGGACAGTTCCCAGGGTTAGGCGTCCCTCGGCGGTGCGGTCCTGGCTGTGCATCCGGTCACATGCACCCACCCGGGCCTGCGCACCGGTCAGGTTCCCGTCCGGCTGGTCTGGCTCGCTGCCGCTGTCCGGTCCGTCGAGCAGGTCTTCGAGGTGCTCGATCTCAGCCTGAGGCTGCGGCGGCCGGTACGCGGTGCTGCCCTACCTCGGCGCCGGCGCAGGAATGCGGCAGGGTGAGATGTTCGGCCTGGCCCTCGATGACGCCGATTTCCTGCGCCGGGTGATTCACGTGCGGCGGCAGGTGCGGCTGGTCGGGACCACGCTGTGCTTCGCCCCGGTGAAGAACGGCAAGGCTCATGACGTGCCGCTGGCGGAGTCGCTCGCGCCGGTCCTGGCTGAGCACATCCGCCTGTACCCGCCGGCAACGGTGACGCTGCCGTGGCAGGTGCCGGACGGGGAGCCCATCACGTTCACGCTGATTGTGACCCGGCCGGGTGGCGTGGCAATGCACCGTACGCGTTTCAACGAAAGCCATTGGTGGCCCGCTCAGGTGAAGGCCGGAATTGTCCCGGCGCCGGCGGCGGGTGCCCGGCGCGCCCCGGCGCGGGATCAGGGCATGCACGCGTTGCGGCACACCGCGGCGTCCGCGTGGCTCGCGGCCGGGGTCGGTATCGCCGCGGTGGCCGCATGGCTCGGGGACACTGAGCAGACCATCCTGGCCACCTACGCCCACCTGATGCCTGACGACGGCGACCGTGGGCGCAAGGCGATGGACCTGTTTTTCACGCGGAGTGCCCCGGATGTGCCCTCAGCAGGGCGGCAGTGATGTGCCGCCGCAGGTCAGCGCATTACCCGTTCATTTCCGCTGGAGGTAGCGCGGCTGAGCGGCTCCACCCACCAGAGGGACGGCTACCGGCCCCGGGCGAGCACTGCCACCTTGCCGGCATGCGGCCGGGCCAGCAGGCGTGCCCATGCAGTCGCCAGGGCCGGCCCGGCGGCCCGGGCGGCCCGCCGCCACAGCGCTGGTTTGCGGTGCCGCGCTATGGGCCGTTCATGAACCCTGCTGTCGCTCAGCCTGGGTACCGGCGCGTACTCCGATTGCCATACACATCCCATCTGGACATCCCCCCCTCATCGCCATCCAGCCGGGCCGGCGGCGCTGGCGGCAGATCCCGCCAGGACCGCATAGCGGCACGAACGTGACGACTCCCCCGGAAGACGGCTGGCGGGTTGCCTCTTCCCGTCGCCTGCACCCAGGGCGCTTATTGTCGGCCCCTAGTTCAGGCAATGGTCATCGTGGCACGGTACCCGGTTAATGTCCAGGGAAAACGTCAATAGGCGAACCACTGGCCGGTCAATTCCGGTCGATCAGATCTGTTATTATCTTGAAATACGGATGATTCTCCCAAAAGTTAAAAATCGTCCATCCACCCGCTGCCGGGCATCTGGTCCGGAGGCACGAGAGTGGTGGCGTGACCCGAGGGTGGTTGGTGTGCCGCGGCTGGCCAGTGAGGCGGCTGCCATACCTTGTGCCAGGATTGCTCCATGTATGTCCTGATACGCATAGCAGCCTCGGCTGCTGCCCTGGCCGTGGCGACGGCACTGGTACCCGGCATCCAGCTCCAGACCGGGTCACTGGGGACGAAGGTGCTGACCCTGGTCGCCGTCGCCCTCATCTTCGGGGTCGTCAACGCGGTGCTCAAGCCGATCGTCAAGGCGGTCGGATGCGTGTTCTACGCGCTGACCCTGGGCCTGATCGCGCTCGTCGTCAACGGCCTGCTGCTCTGGCTGACCAGCGTGGTGGCCGGCGCCCTCTCACTGCCGTTCCACATCACCGGGTTCGTGCCCGCCTTCCTGGGGGCCATCATCGTCGGCGTGGTGGGCTGGCTGCTGAGCGTGCTGATCAAGGACGAGAAGAGGAAGTGACCGCGCCCGCGGGCCAGGACTCTTGGCGAGCCGTCCGGCCCTGTTGACGACCCAGCACGGGCGGGCAGAGTCAGAGTCATGAGCGCCAGGTCAGGCTCGCCGCCTGCGGCCGGCCACGGAGAAGGATCCACCCGGTGAACGAGGGTGCCGCCCGCTCGGCGATAGACGTCCCCCGGGGCCTGTCGTCGGTGGAGGCAGCTGCCCGGCTGGCGCGGGACGGGCAGAACGTGCTGCCGCCGGCCCGGCGCGTCCCGCTGTGGCGCCGGGTGGGCGCCCAGCTGCGCGATCCGCTGGTGCTGGTGCTGCTCGCCGCCGCGGTGCTGACCATCGCCACCGGCGACTGGACCGACGCCTCGGTGATCTTGCTGGTCATCGTGGTCAACACCACCGTCGGGGTGGCCCAGGAGGTCAAGGCCGACCAGGCGATAGCCGCGCTGACCGAACTGGCCGCGCCG
Source organism: Streptosporangiaceae bacterium (assembly GCA_035532275.1). Classification (GTDB taxonomy): domain Bacteria; phylum Actinomycetota; class Actinomycetes; order Streptosporangiales; family Streptosporangiaceae; genus UBA9676. Next base: position 19,246 of record DATKRG010000227.1, read on the forward strand.
GAAGCCCGGGTCGTCCGGGACGGCACCCAGCACCAGGTCCCGGCCGCCGACGTGGTCGTGGGTGACCTGCTCATCCTGGCCGAAGGGGACATCGTGCCCGCGGACGCCACTGTGGTCGAGGCGGCCGCGCTGCTGGTGGACGAGGCCGCGCTGACCGGCGAATCGGTGCCGGTGGACAAGTCTGCTAACGGCGGGACCGAGCAGCCCGGTGACGCGGTGTCGGCTGGCACGGTGGTCGTCCGCGGCCGGGGCCGGGCGGTGGTGACCGCCACCGGCACGGCGAGCGCGATGGGCCGGGTGGCGGCCCTGCTGACCGCCCCGTCCGGGCTCACCCCGCTGCAGCGGCGGCTGGTCGGCGTCGGCCGGGTGCTGGCGGTGGCGGCCGTGGGGCTGTGCGCGATCGTCCTGGTCCTGGGGCTGGTCCGCGGCCAGCCGCCCGAACTCATGGTCATCACCGCGATCAGCCTGGTGGTAGCCGCCGTCCCCGAATCCCTGCCGGCCGTGGTCACCCTCGCCCTGGCGCTCGGTGCACGCCGGATGGCCGCCCGCAGTGCACTGATCCGGCGCCTGCCCGCGGTGGAGACCCTGGGCTCGGTGACCGTGCTGGGCACCGACAAGACCGGCACCTTGACCGAGGGCAACATGGTCGCCCGGCGGCTGTGGACCCCGGCCGGTGAGGGGACGGTGACCGGCACCGGCTACGCCCCGGTGGGCGAGGTCCGCCGTGACGGCCAGCGCCTGGGGCCCGGTGACGCGCCCGACCTGACCGCCCTGCTGACCGCGGTGGCCGCCTGCAACGACGCCGCCCTGCACGCTCCCGCGGCGGACGGCCAGGAGTGGACCGCGGTCGGTGACCCTACCGAGGCCGCGCTGCTGGCCGCCGCCGCCAAGCTCGGGCTCAGCCAGCCCGAGCTGGAAGCCGCCCTGCCCCGGTACGCCGAGATCCCGTTCGAGAGCAGCCGGAAACGGATGACGACCGTGCATCGCCTGCCCGGCGGCGGCGCCCGCATCATCTGCAAGGGGGCACCCGAGGCCGTGCTGGCCGGGATGGCGCTGGCCGACAGCCCGGCGACGCTGCGCCGTGCCCAGGACCGGGCCGACGAGCTGGCCAGGGACGGGTTCCGGGTGCTCGCCGTGGCCGCTGCCGGCCGGCCCGCCGGCCAGGAGCCGGGACTGCGCGACGGCGGCGCCACCGGTACCAACGAGACGCACGCCGCAGTCACGGCTGCCGAACTGGAACGAGGGCTGAGCCTGCTCGGGCTGGTCGCCATCCTCGACCCGCCCCGCGCCTCCGCGGCGGCGACCATCGCCGCCTGCCAGGCGGCCGGGATAGCCCCGGTCCTCATCACCGGTGACCACCCCGCCACCGCCCGCTCCATCGCGACCGAGCTCGGCATCATCGAACCCGGCGGGCAGGTGGTCGACTGCCGGGAAGCGGCCGATGGCGGGAGTCACGACCAGGCCCATGCCCGGGTGTATGCCAGGGCCACGCCGGAGCAGAAGCTCGCCATCATCCAGCGCCTGCGGGACGCCGGTGACGTGGTCGCGATGACCGGCGACGGCGTCAACGACGGCCCGGCGCTGCGGCGGGCCGACATCGGGGTGGCGATGGGACGCCGCGGCACGGAGGTCGCCCGCCAGGCCGCCGACCTGGTTCTCGCCGACGACGAGCTGAAGACGGTGGTCGCCGCCGCCGAGGAGGGGCGCCGCGTCTACGCCAACATCCGCCGGTTCCTGCTCTACGGGCTGTCCGGCGGCAGCGCCGAGATCGCGGTGATGCTGGCCGGGCCGGCCCTGGGACTTGCCCTGCCGCTGCTGCCCGCCCAGATCCTGTGGGTCAACCTGCTCACTCACGGCCTGCCCGGGGTGGCGCTGGGCAGCGAGCCAGCCGCCCCCGACATCATGCGCCGGGCTCCGCGCCCGCCCGCCGAGAGCGTCCTCGGGGCCGGCCTGTGGCAGCGGATCATCCGGGTCGGCCTGGTGATCGCCGCGGTGACGCTGGCGGTCGCGGTCTGGGGCCACGCGACCGGCCGGCCCTGGCAGAGCATGGCCTTCTTCGCGCTCGGGACCACCCAGCTGGCGGTCGCGGTGGGCTCCCGCGCCCGCCCGGGTACCTGGGCCAACCCGCTGCTCCCGGCCGCGGTGGCGGGGGCGCTGGCGCTGCAGTTCGCCGGGCTGTACGTGCCCATCCTGCGTGACCTGCTCGGTACCCAGCCGCTGACCCTGCTCGACCTGCTGGTGGTGTTCGCCCTGTCGACCCTGGGCTATGCCGCCATCCGGCTCGACCGGGTCCTGTTCCCCAGCCGGCACCCGGCCGCCGACCACGGTGGTGTCCCCGCTGGCGAGCTGGAAGCCGGCGCCGGCCAGCAGGGCGGCAGCGACCCGCAAGCCGGCGGCGGCCCGAAGGCCGGCCATGACCGGCCCGCGGACCGCTGACGGGAGGCCCGGCGCGGGTCAGCTCTTGCGGCCCGCGCCCGCCCGGGCGAGCGCGCCGACCGCAGGCGCCACGGTCAGCCACAGCGCGATCGTGACGACCATCGAGGTGATGTACCCGAACGGCCGGATGCCCACGTCGGTTCCCACGATCCCCGCGAAGATCATCAGCACCCAGGCGCTGAGGAAGAAGAACGGGCCGGCCGCCACGATCCCGAAGAAGTCACCCATGCCCGCCCTGCCTTTCGCCCGCGCCGCCGGCGGCCCGGCGGCGCACCGGTGCTCGGATTCCCGGCCGCACCCGGTGCTAGCGTTCCCCCGGCAGGCCGGTCCCACCCGGCGCCGGGGCGGGCTTCAGCCGGCCCCGGCGGGGCGGCGGCGGATCATGTTCAGCGCGATCAGGGTCATGACGGCGGAACCGTCGCGCCCCAGCACCTCGATCCGGGAGCGGAGCAGTCCCCGGTCAGGCTTGGAGCGCGAGGCCCGTGCCTCGATCACCGTCACCCGCACCCGCAGTTCGTCGCCCGGGCGGACCGGCTGCAGCCACCGCAGTTCGTCGATCCCGGGGGAGGCCAGGCTGGCCGCTGACGGCAGGTACTGATCGACCAGCAGGCGCATCATGAGCGCGGCCGTGTGCCAGCCGCTGGCGATCAGGCCGCCGAACGGGCCCGTGCGTGCCCATTGCGGGTCGGTGTGGATCGGCTGCGGGTCGTACTGGCGGGCGAACTCGACGATCTCGGCCTCGTCGACCACGGTGGGGCCGAACTCCTGCACCAAGCCGGGGATGAAGTCCTCGAAGTAGCGCTCATCAGGGGCTGCCATAGGGGGCCGATTCTTCCGGCCCGGGCCGGGCCGGGGCAAGCCCCGGACTGCCGGCGGCACCGGTCACGCGCGATAATCCTGGCAGGATGAAGCAGCGACCCCCGTCGGCAAGCCGGCCAGCCACCGGGCACCGCAGCGTGCCGCACACCGCCGACCTGCGGATCGAAGCATGGGCCGCGACCCGGGAGGAATGCGTGGCCGAGGCCGCCCGGGCGGTGGTGGCGAGCTTCGCCGACGTGCGGGCCGCCCGCCAGCTGCGCACCGCCGAGCGGCACATCGCCGGTGACAGCGACGCCGACCTGGTGGCCGCCGCCGTCGAGGAGGTCATCTACACCCTGGACGCCGACGGGGAGATCCCCGTCACCGTCAGCGCGCGGCGCGCCGGCGGCGGCGGGATCGACCTCACCTTCGGCCTGACCGGGCAGGACCAGGTAGAGATCACCGGCGCGGCCCCGAAGGCGGCCTGCCTGTCGGGCCTGTCCTGCGGGCAGGACCCGGCGGGCCGCTGGTCCTGCGCGATCACGATCGACGTCTGACCAGCCCTGGCTAAGCCCTTGACCACGCCGAGCGGGACCAGCCGCGCGACCCTGCGGGCCAGGCCCGCACCCTCGGCGGCCGCCACGACCTCGTTCACGTCCTTGTAGGCCAGCGGGGCCTCCTCGGCCAGCCCGCGCTGCGAGGCCCCGCGCACCGCGATCCCCCGTGCCTCCAGCTGCCGCCGCAGCTGCGGCCCGCTGACCGCGCGGAGCGCCGCGTGGCGGCTCATCACCCGGCCGGCGCCGTGACAGGTGGACGCGAACGCCCCGCCGCCCGGCACACCGGCCAGCACGTGGGAGTAGGTGCCCATCGAGCCGGGGATGAGCACCGGCTGGCCGGTGCCGCGCAGGTCCGGCGGCAGGTCGGGATGGCCGGGCGGGAGCGCCCGGGTAGCCCCCTTGCGGTGCACGCACAGCGAGGTGGGCAGGCCGTCCACCGCGTGGGTCTCGATCTTGGCCAGGTTGTGCGAGATGTCGTAGACGAGGTCGATGTCCCTGCCCGTCGTCTGCGCGAAGACGTGCCGCACCATGCTGGCGAGCACCTGCCGGTTGGCGCGGCCGTAGTTGGCGGCCGCCGCCATCGCCCCCAGGTAATCCCGCCCCTCCGGCGAGGTGACGGGCGCGCACGCCAGCTGGCGGTCGGGCACGGCAATGCCGTAGCGGCCCATCACCTTCTCCATGACCCGGACGTGGTCGCCGCAGATCTGGTGGCCCAGGCCGCGGGAGCCGCAGTGGATCATGATGCAGACCTGCCCGTGCCGCAGCCCGAACCGCCGCGCCGCGTCAGCGTCGTAGACCAGGTCCACCGCCTGGACCTCCAGGAAGTGGTTGCCCGAGCCGAGGCTGCCGACCTGGTGCAGGCCGCGGTCCATCGCCCGGCTGCTCACCTGGGCGGGGTCGGCGTCCGCCACCGCCCCCCCGTCCTCACACCGCAGCAGGTCGCGCTCGTTGCCGTGGCCTTGCGCGACCGCATACCGCGCCCCGCCCGCCAGCACGTGCCGCAGCTGCCCGGCGCCGGCCAGCCGCCAGATGCCGCCCCGCCCCGCGCCGCGCGGGGTAGCGGCTGCCAGAGCATCCATGAGCCGCCTGAGTACCGGCGCGAGCTCGGCACGGTCCAGATCGGCCGCGAGCAGCCGCACCCCGCACGAGATGTCGAACCCGACGCCGCCCGGTGACACCACGCCGCCGCGGGCCGGATCGGTGGCGGCGACCCCGCCGATCGGGAAGCCGTATCCCCAGTGCACGTCGGGCATGGCGTAGGACGCCTCGACGATGCCTGGCAGCGTCGCCACGTTCATGACCTGCTCCAGCGACCGGTCGCCGGCCAGGCCGGGCAGCAGGGCGCGGGACGCGCAGACGATTCCCGGCACCCGCATCGCCCCCTGCCGCGGGATCAGGAACCGGTAGGGCGTCTGCTCGATGAGTTCCATCTGTGTCCCCCTGCCACAGCCGCGGGATATGGGTACCTGCCCACTGCCCCCCCATTCATCCCTATCTCAGCCGGCCCGGCGGCGCCAGTGGCTGTGACAGCTGTGCCTGGCTGGTCGCCAGGGACAAGACGAGATACAATGAAAGTGCGGGGAAGGGCAAAGACCCAGCAGACGCGGAGGAGCGGAGCCCAGCCAGCACCGTGCACCGCGCAATGGTGATCCGCAACATAAGCGGAGGCCCCTCCCCGCCATCGCGCCCGGCCTTTGCGGGTAGGTTCTGGGCATGGTCGATCCGGTCCGGGCCGAACGAGAAGACGCATTCCGAGCGGATGTGGCCCGCCTGGTCCAGGCGATGCACCATCACCTTCCCACCGGTCAGCTTCCGGACGAGGTCGCCGCCCTGGTCGCGCCCGTGCGGCATCTGGCCGACCTGCTGGAAGCGGGCGCGTCCGCGGAGCATCTGCACGAGGCCGCGCTGGCGGTGGTGGACCGCTACGAGTGGCCCAGCCCGGACGCGAGCAGCGGCGGCGAGGGCCCGGTCATCGACCCCGCCATCCTGGCCGCGGTGGAACGGCTCCGGGTCGCGATGGACACAATGGACATGCTGAACGGGGAAGACACACCCGGCCAGCCGTCACCGCCGGCCTGAGCAGCCCGGTCTACTGCTCGCCCGCCGGCGGAGGCGAGTCCGCGGCGATGAGCATCTCGTGCGCCTGCCGTGCCGCGCTGACCACGGTCCGGTCCCCCGGCTCGGCCAGCGGACCGTCCTCAAGTCCCCGCGCCAGCACCCGCAGCGCGTCGGTGAGCACGGTCACCTTCGCCTCCAGGTGATGCACGCGTTCCTCCAGGCCCGTCCCCGACGGCTCCTGGTAGTGCGCGCCGATCTGCCTGGTCATCAGCTCCTCCAACGGCCCCGGGCCGCGCGGCCCAGGTCCCTCCTTCAGGCTTCACCACGGGCCGCGGGCACCCAAGAGGTCTTTCGTCACCACTTGCCGCGCGTTCGGCCCCGGGCCGGTGCCCCGGTCAGGCCGGAACGTGATCGCGCAAGCCGACTGCACCTTGCGCGGTCGCGCAGGAGGCACAGCAGAAGATCAGGTCGCCTGCCTCGACCCCGTGGCCCACGATCCGGCACCCACAGTGCTCGCACGAGGGCGCCAGCCGGTGGATCGCACACTCGAAGCTGTCGAACACGTGCGCCTCGCCGTTCATCCGCACCTCGAACGTCTTGGCGTACTCGTTGCCGCAGTTCTCACACGTCGCCATCGTTCACCCCCTCGGCTTCATACCCACATCTGCCCAGCTCATAGGCGTGTCACGGGGAGGCCACCGGCCAGCGCCACAGCCGCCGAACGTCCCGAAGCGGCCCGACCTTGTTCCTTTTCTTCCAGTGCGGTGTCCTCTAGCCCCGGCGGGGCGGGCGGCACAGCCTGGTAACGGGCGGGACATGGGGGGCAGGAAGGACGTGGCCCGATGGGAGAGCAGCACATGCACTCCCCGGTGTGCGGGAACCACGAGCGGATCGTGGTGGGAGTCGACCACTGCGGGGCCTCGGTAGCCGCACTGCGGTGGGCCGCGGCGCAGGCCCGGCTGCGCCACACGCATCTGCACGTGGTGCACGCCTGGCAGCCGCCTGGCAGCCGGTCCCAGGCCGAGGACGTCCTGCGCGATCTGCTGGCCGAGGCTTTCGCCGCGCTGCCGGCCGGGGTGGAGCAGCTGGCGGTGCAGGCCAGCCCGGCGGAGGCGCTGGTCGCGGCCAGCCACGGCGCGGCCCTGCTGGTGCTGGGCCCCCATGTGCGGGGAGCGTTCGGCGAGATCTTCCGGTCCGTGTCCCGGCGGGCCGCCGCCTTCGCCACCTGCCCGGTGGCGGCCGTGCGGGAGGGCCAGGACGGCGAGGGACGCCGCGGCCGGGTCGTGGTCGGGGTGGATGATTCCTTCACCTCCCGCGATGCCCTGTCCTGGGCGGCAGCCGAGGCGGTGCGCCGCAAGGCGCGGCTGACGGTCATCCATGCGGTGGTGCCGATGCCACGGACCGCTGCCTGGGCGCAGGGCGAGGCCCGGGAGATGGTCAGCCAGCTGCTGGCCGAGACCCTCACCGGGCCACTGGCGGACGTTCCGGTGACCATCGACACCCGGCCCGCCACCGGCCGGGCCAGCGGCAAGGGCGCCCGGTCCCGTGCCAGTGCCGCCCTGATCGGTGCGTCCGAAAGCGCCGCCCTGCTCGTCATCGGGTCACATGGCTACGGCTCCATCAGCGGTGCCATCACCGGCTCGATCACCAGCGACTGCCTGCGCGCGGCCGCCTGCCCGGTGGTGATCATCCCGGCTGCCCGGGAGGACCAGCACGCCGGGATCCGCTCGGCCCGGGTCGCGATGGAGCAGTGACGGGTGCGGCCGGCCCGGGGCCGGCCAGTCAGCCGGCCGCCACCGGCCCGTACAGTCCCGGCCGCCGGTCGGCGAGCACGTCATTGCGGGCGCTGATCCGCTTGTCGGCGGCCCGGCTCAGATCGCACACGGCGGTGAGCACGGCCGGCTCGTCGGCCACCACCGGCCCTGCCAGCGGATAGCCGCCGGGCCCGACGATGACCGTGCCGCTCACCCAGGAGACGCCGCGTTCGGCCCCGCATCGGTCGGCGACGGCGATGAAGACCCCGTTCACGCAGGCGGCGGCCTGCACCCGGACCACGTCGGCCGGCCGCTCGCCCGCCGGGACCGGGGCGGCGGGCCAGTTCACCGGCGCCGCGATGAGGCCCGCGCCGGCCAGCGCGGCCAGCCGCACCCATTCGGGGAACTCCAGGTCGTAGCAGATCATCACGGCCACCCGGCCGAACGGCAGGTCCACCAGGGCGGGCGGGGCGTCACCGGGGGTGAAGATGAGCTTCTCGGCGTCCCACAGGTGCGCCTTGCGGTAGACCGCCCGGGTACCGGACGCGTCCACCACCGCAGCGCTGTTGTACAGCCGCCCATCCCCGCCCAGCTCGCAGAAGCCGCCCACGATGACCGTGCCGTGCCCCGCGGCGAGCTGCTGCCACCGGGCCAGGGTGGGACTGGCCGCGGCCGGGGACGCCAGCCTGCGCGCCTCCGCCGGATCGGCGAACACATAGCCGGTGTCGCAGAGCTCGGGCAGCAGCACCAGGCCCGCCCCCTGGGCGGCCGCCTGGCCGACCGCCTCAGCCGCGGCTGCGGCGTTCGCGTCGAGCTCGCCCACCCCCAGCGCGAGCTGGCAGGCCGCGACCGTGGTCATGGCGCGCCCGGCCCGGGCAGGGTGAGGACGCCCGGCCCGCCAATCTCGTTCACCACCACCGCGCGCATGCTCCCATCATCGCCGCTGACCGGGCCGCGGGTGTACCCCAGCTGTGACCGCTATGGGCCACTATCGACAGCACTATCGACAACGGCGACAATCAAGACATCGCCACCGCAAACCACCGGTGCGGCGGGTATGTCAGGGATCGGGAACTGTTCGGCAGGTTGCCGGCCCGGTCTGTCTCACTAACGGTGTTTTCGGTGGGGGGGCGGTGCTGCAACGCGGGATTGTTGGCGAGACTGAAAGCGGACCGGAGCCACCCGAGCCTGCGGTCCGCGGCCTGCTCGCCCGTACGCGCTCGTTGCGCCTGTCCCTGAGCCCCGGCGACCGCGCCGCGCTTGGCATATGGGGCGCAGCGCACCTGGCCCTGTTCGTCCTGGCCTGGGCTGCTGCGTGGGTGTACCGGACCACACCCGCCCACGCGCCACTGACCGGGGTGTTCGAACACTGGGACGCGGTCCACTTGCGGAACATCGCCCAATACGGCTATTTCTCGCCACGCTCGGGCCCGAACGACACGGCCTTCTTTCCCGCGTACCCACTGGCCCTCGCGGCGGCGCACCTGATCCTGCGCAACTGGGTGCTGTCCGAGCTGGTCATTTCCGGTGTCGCGGGCTGCTTCGTCGTCGTCTCGCTGACCCGGCTCGCGGGGGGGCGCCGTGCGGTGCTCTATCTGCTCACCGCCCCCACCGCGATCTTTCTCATGGCCGGGTACGCGGAGTGCTTGTTCCTGGCCTTCGCGGTCCCCGCCTGGCACGCCGCGACCCGCGGCCGGTGGTGGCGTGCCGCGCTGCTCGCAGGACTGTCGGGGCTGGTGCGCCCGGACGCCGTCTTCCTGATTCCGGCGCTGGCTGTGATGGCACTCACCGGCCCACCCGGGGTGCGGCTGATGAATGCCGCGAAGAGCTGCTGCGCCCTCGCCGGCCCTGCAGCCTACGAGATCTACCTGACGGTGCACACCGGCACCTGGGAAGCCTGGGCCAGGGCGAAGCAGGCCGGCTGGGACCTGCACCTGGTCACACCGATCCAGTCGCTGAAGAACACCTGGTGGGCGGCGTTCCAGCACCCCTACAGCGCCGCTTTCGCATTCGGCGCCCAGCTGGAGCTCGCCGCGATGGCCGCGATGTTTCTGGCGACGCTCGCGTTCCTCTGGTGGTACCGATGGCCCGAAGCCGTCTACTGCGGGCTCGCTGTGGTCGCGCTTGGCACGCAGACCTGGTACCAGAGCTGCCCGCGTACGTTGCTGGTGCTGTTCCCGATCTGGATCGCGCTTGCCGGGCTTGTAGCGCGCCAGCCATGGGTGCGATACGTGTACTTCGGCGTGAGCGCCCCGCTCGCCGCCGTGGTTGGGCTGCTGTTCCTGACCTATCAGTGGACCGGCTGAGGACCCGCCCAGGATCCGGTGCGGGCCGGCTGCCCGGCTGGCGGGCCGTGCTTGGCGAGCCGCGGTTCTACAGTCCCGGGATGCTGGGTGACGGCACGAGGCTCGGCGACGGTTCCAGCGGGGGCGGGTATGACACGAACACCGACGGGGTCGGTGAGGGTGATGGTGAGGGAGACGGCGACGGCGACGGCGAGGGGGACGGCTGGAGCGAGACCGAATGCAGCTGCGGGGCCGGATGGCTCTGGACGCGGGGCGCCGGCGACCCCGTCGTGGCCAGAGCAACACCTGATGCGATGACCGCGGTCCCGACACCGGCCGCGATGGCCGCCCTGGCCGGGCCGATATGGCGGAACAGCCAGACCCGGTGGACAGTGGCGCCCTGCACCGCGGGCGCCGCGCCAGATGGCCACAGCGCCGCCAGCAGCAGCGCCGCTTCGCCCAGATGCGACCTGCCGCGATCTTCCCAGCCGCGGCCGTAAGCCTTGGCCGCGACCGCCCCGAGCTCGGCGACGAAAGAGAGCGCATCGGCCGGCCGGCGCTCGGGGTCCTTGGCCATCCCGGCTGCCACCAGCGGCCGTAGCGCGACGGGCAGTGGGTCCAGGGGTACCGGCTCGAAACGATGCTGGCGGAGCAGTTCGGCGGATTCTCCGCTGAAGGGCGGACTTCCCGTGAGGCACTCGTAAAAGGTTGCCGTGGCCGAGTAGACATCGCCAGCCGGGCTGGCTGCGGCGCCGGCGATCTGCTCCGGCGCCACGTATCGCAAGGTGCCTGCGGGAGGCGGGCGGTCACCGGTGCGGGCGGCGAGCCCGAAGTCGGTCAGCTTGCTCCCACCGCCGCCGCTGACGAGCACGTTCTCCGGCTTGTAGTCACGGTGCACGACACCGCGCTGGTGTGCCGCCGCCAGGCCCATCAGCGAGCCCTGCAGCACGACGAGAGCGGCCTCGGCTGTGGTATGGCCCTGATGAGCCAGGATCTCGCGCAGCGAGGCCCCTTCGATCAGTTCCATCACGATGGCGGCGCCCAATGGCGATTCGACATATTCGTACAGCCGGACGACATTCGGGTCATCCATGGCGGCCAGCACTTCCGCCTCGCCGCGGAACATCTCGGCGAACCCCGGGTCGGCCAGAAGGTCACGGCGCAGGTACTTGACAGCCACCAGGACACCCGACGCGTTGTGCCTGGCCAGCACCACATCGCCGAACCCGCCCGAACCCAGCGCCCGCAGCTCGGTGTATCCGGGAACATTCCACTCCGGCATGCTGCCTCCCTCTCCGCCGCCTCAGCCTGGCTCGCGAAACCGGGCGTCACGCCCGGTGAGCGCCGGGACTGGGCGGACCGCCCCGTGGCGACAGGCGTTCCGTCAGCAACTGATGACCACGGGGGTCGAAGCGGTCCTTGGATCAGGGCCGAGGACCTGCAAGGTGACTGTCTGCGAGGCACTGCCGTGGCCGCTGCCCTCGACGGCGACGGTCACATACACGGCTTGCTGCCCAGCGATGACCGACTGGCTCAGCGGCTGGGGCGGTTGCTGGCCCGGCTCGAACAGCCACTGGTAATTGACCGTCCCGGGGGAGCCGTTGGTCGTGATCTGCCCGGTCACGTCAACGCCGCACCCCGCTCGTGTCCGCTGGGAGATCAGGACACCGGTCACGTGGAACGGCGCATGATGGAAGCGCAGGTACAGCACAACCCCGCTGGCCGCAAGCAAGATCACAGTGAGCGCTGAGCCCAGCAGCCGGCGCAGCCTGGGCCGCCGGCGAGGGGGCATGCCCGTTTGGCCGCCGCGCCAGACGCGCTCCGCTGTCAGTCCAGCCGGGGCCACGGACACGGTATCGGGAACCCCGGGACCGTACCTCACGACTTCCGTCGGTGGGCGGGGCGGCGGGTCCCCCGGCGGGTCGGGCGGCACGACTGCTGTCGGTGGGTGGGACGGCAGGTCCGCTGGGGCAGCTGGCCCGGACCCGGTGACCGGATCACGATCCAGGAAGCTCCGCGTAGCCTCGTCACTTGTGCCAGCCGACGGCACCGGATCGGGCCCTGATGACCCCTCCCCCATCTGGCCCACCTTCCGGTTACGTCGTGTGTCGCTCCCCACCGGCCGTAAAGGAGCTGCTCTTCGATTTCGCTGTCTGGGCGACCTTCAGCTGCGACAGGGTCGGCTTACAGCCAGTACCGAGCAGGCTTGATATTGGCCGATCTGTATTCCCATAAGGGCACTCCGTTAATTACGGAGCATATATTTACGGAAATACCATCCTGCTCGGCGCCCGCTAACAGCGGTTCATAAGCGCGATGCCACTTAGGATCGACCTCCTCCCCCTGCGCCAGGGAGCCCTCGCGGGCCACTGTGCGCAACCCGAACACTTGAGTCTCGCACCATAACCCTCTTTGGGTCAATATGGGATAGGGCCTCCTATAACAGCCGCCACGACTCGGCTGGTCTGGGCCAAGCGCCAAGCAAAGCGCCAGCCTGTTGTGGTCCAGGCAACCCGTAGTCCGGCGTGGCGGGCCGACATGCACGGTCAGCGAATGGTCCAGCGGCTCTCCTCCGGCCCGCATGCCGATAAACCGCTGAATGTGGGCGAAGCAACTTCTCTCTACGGCTGGGCCATTGTCACAATTGAGAGCGCAGTCACCCTTATATCTCGGGCCCGCGCCGTGGCGGGCGGGCGGCAAGGCGGCCAGGTTGTCAGGCGACCGGGGCGGGGGTGGCGGGCGGGGGCGGGACGGGCCCGCCGAGGGTGGCGTGGGCGGCCGCGAGCCGCCCGGCCGCGTCACGCAGCTCGGCTTCCGGGAGGGTGAACGGCAGCCGCAGGTAACGCTCCAGGTCGCCGCCGGCACCGAACCTCGGGCCGGGCACGAGCTGCAGCTGGTGCCGCTCCGCCGCGTGTGCCAGCGCGCTGCTGACCGGGGCGTCCAGCCGGATCCACAGGCACAGCCCGCCGGCCGGCAGCCGGAAGCTCCAGGCCGGGAACTGCTCGGTCAGTGCCGCCGCGAGAGCGTCCCGGCGGTTGGTGAGGATGTCCCGGCGGGCCGGCAGCACCATGTCCGCCCTCTCCAGCAGCCAGACCGCAGCCAGCTGCTCCATCACCGGGCTGGCCAGGTCGGACGGGCCGCGCACCAGTTGCAGCTGAGTGACCAGGCCTGGGTCGGCGCGGACCCAGCCGACCCGCAGCCCGGCCCAGTAGGTCTTGCTCATGGATCCGATCGTGATCACCTGGCCGCGCGGGTCCCAGGCCGCTAGCGGGCTGGGCAGGGCCGTATCAGGCCGGCCACCCAGGGGCAGCTCGGCGAAGGTCTCGTCGATGATCAGGCGGGTGCCCACCGCGTCCGCGGCAGCGGCCAGCGCCGCCCGGTCCTCCGCGTTCATGAGGTGCCCGGCCGGGTTGTGGAAGTCGGGCATGAGATAGGCGAGCCGGGGCAGGCTCTGGCGCAGCGCCGCGAGCAGGAGCTCGGTGTCCCAGCCGTCCGGCGCCAGGCCCACCGCCACCACCCTGGTACGCGCCCTGGTGAGGGCGTCCAGCGCGTTCGGGTAGGTCGGGGTCTCGACGAGCACCGGGTCGAGCGGGCTGGCCAGGCAGCGCAGCACGAGGTCCATGGCATGCTGGGCGCCGCTGGTGATGAAGATCTGCTCCGGCTGCGTCGGCAGGCCGCGCCGGGTGTACTGGTGGGCGACCGCCTCCCGCAGCACCGGCAGGCCGTAGCTGTCGTACCCGTGCCCGTGCAGGTAGGCGGGCAGCAGCTCGAGCGCGGCGGCCATCGCGGCGGGCAGCTCCGGGCATGCCTCCGGCGACGCCAGGGCCAGATCCAGCGCGTCCTCGTCGTCGGGCACGGCTGGGATCCAGGAGGCGTGCCGCCGCAGCCGGCCTGGCGGCAGCGTGGTCACACTGCCCGAGCCCTGGCGGCTGGTCAGATACCCCTGGTCACGCAGCAGCCGGTAGGCGGCGGCGACCGTGGTGCGGCTCAGGTTCAGCGCCGCGGCGAGCCTGCGCTCGGCCGGGAGCCGGGCCCCGGTGGGCAGCCGGGCGTCCAGCAGCAGTGCCCGCACCGCAGCGGCCAGCCGCGCGTAGCCGGGCACCGCCGCCTGGCCGGCCTGGTGCGTCCGGCCCGCCTGCGCACCCTGCCAGTCTCCGAGCAGCCGGACTAGCTGGGTCTCGGTTACGGTCCGCATCGATAAGGCCATTCGTTCAGGATTGGCTCTTTTCTCATGGCCACTTTCCTGTCAGTCTGGCGGCTGACTGGTCGATTGGCAACGTGGAGGGCTTTCATGGGACTGGTGCGGGCCGCTCGCTGCGTGTTCCGCCCGCTACCGGGCGACCGCTTGCCGCGGCGCTTCGGCCAGCTGCTGGTGGGCCTGGCCCTGTACGGGATCAGCGACGCACTGCTGGTACTGGGCGGGCTGGGCCTGGACCCGTGGGACGTGCTGCACCAGGGCTTGGCCCGGCGGACCGGGATCCCCCTCGGCACCTGGTCGATCATCGTGGGCGCGCTGGTGCTGCTGATGTGGATCCCGCTGCGGCAGCGCCCGGGGGCCGGCACCGCGTGCAACGTGGTGGTCATCGGCACGGTGATCGACGTCGTGCTGGCGGTGGTTCCCGTCCCGCATGCCCTGCCGCTGCGCTGGGCGGCCCTGCTGGCCGGTGTCCTGCTCAACGGTGTGGCCACTGCCTGCTACATCGGGGCCGGGCTGGGGCCGGGGCCGCGGGACGGCCTGATGACCGGCATCGCCGCACGCGGCCACTCGCTGCGCCTGGTCCGCACGTGCATCGAGCTGACCGTGCTGGCGACCGGCTGGCTGCTCGGCGGCACGGTCGGGATCGGCACCGTGCTGTACGCCCTGGGCATCGGCCCGCTCGTCCACCTGCTGCTGCCCCGCCTGACCATCCGGCCCGGCTCGCCCACCCCGGCGCGGTCCCGCCCAGGCGAGGCGGCCACGGCCGCGCTCACCGCACCGCGCCGCTGATCCCGGCTGGCGTCAGCGGGAAAGCGCCCGGTCTCCGGCGCGGGGAGTGGATTCCGGGGATTACGCCCTGACAGCATCTGGTCACCGTGATCCCGAGACGACGGTCAACCCTGCGGTGCCCGGCTGTCCTTCCCGGTGGGCGTCAGCGGCATCGAATGCCCCTACTGCCACAGCGGGACCCACCGGATCTGATCGGGCAGGCAGCTGGTTCAGCTCTGTGCGTAGCGCAGCTCAACCCGGTCGCGATGCCCGGACCAGCTCAGGTTCAAGGTCCAGCACCCGGCGGCGGGAAGGTTGACCTGCGACGGCCCCGGGCCATTCGGCAGTTCCCGGGTGGCGGTGCGGCTGGTGCCGTTGAGCGTGGCCCGGATCGTCAGCGGGGCACCGGGCTGCACCGCCAGCCTCGATACCCACAAGATCTTGTTTGCCACATTGGCGAGCGGCGGTGCGTGCAAGGCGTCGCGCCGGGCCCAGAGGATGGCGACGATCCCGCCGCGCACGCCCATCACATGCGGCATGGCCTGGCCCGGCGGATGGAAGCCGGACCGGGCCCAGGCAGGCAGCGGGCTGATGACCAGCGCTGCCGAGCAGCTCCTGGCTGAGACCGGGGCGGGCGCCGGGCTGGCAGAGCAGGCGGCCGCCGCCAGGATGGGCAGCACGGCAAGTGCGTAGCGGAGCCTCACATCCTGGGACGGTATGCCCTTGCGTCGCCTGGCGCCATCCCCCGCCGTCCGCGGCGCGTGGCCGGCCATCCCGGCAGGCTCACCCGTCCGTGCCCGATGTCGCGGCGTAGGCAACGGCGACCTCGGCGGCCAGCGCCGCGTTGTCCTCGATCAGCTGCCGGTTGACCTCCACGCTGCGGCCGCCGGTCAGCTCATGAACGAGGGCCAGCACGGCAGGGGTGACCAGCTGCCCGCGTACACCCTGGCTGTGCACCCGCTCGACCGCCTCGGCGATGACCGGCTCGATCTCCAGGGACGGCTCGGGAGGGCGGCACAGCAGCACGCCAATGGAACCGTTCAGCTGCCAATGGGCCGCGGTGATCAGCGCCGCTTCCGCCGCGGCGGTCACCACGGCGGACACCGGCGGGCCCCCCGTGCCGCTGTAGAACAGCGGGAGCGTGCTCGTGCGCCAGCCCAGCACCGGCACGCCGAGTGTCTCCAGCAGCTCGGCGGTGGCCGGCACGTCCAGGATGGACTTCACTCCTGACGAGACCACCAGCGCCCGGGTCCTGGCGATCTGCGGCAGGTCAGCGGAGATGTCCAGGCTGGCGGCGAACCCGCGGTGCACCCCGCCGGTGCCGCCGGTGGCCATGAAGCGGATCCCGGCCAGGCGGCAGACCGCCAGGGTGCCGCCGACCGTGGTGGCGCCCAGCCCGCCCTGCACCATGCAGGCGGCCAGGTCGCGCGCCCCCGCTTTCCGGGCCGACGAGCCAGCGCTGGCGAAACGCTCCAGTTCGGCCTCGGTCAGCCCGGCCCGGACGGCGCCGTCAACGATCCCGATCGTCGCCGGGACCGCGCCCGCCTGCCGGACCCGCGCCTCCGCCGCCAGGGCCACCTGCACCCCCTGCGTGCCCGGGAACCCGTGCGACACCAGCGTGGTCTCCAGCGCCACCACCGGCTGGCCGCCACGCAGCGCCGCCCCGACCTCCGCGCTCAGCCGCGGGGTCACCGTCATGGCATCGCTCCCATCGTCGCCACCGCCCGGGCCGCCGCGGCCAGGCCCAGGCTGACCCCGCCGAGCAGGTAGCCTGCCGCGAAGGCGTCCCCGGCACCGGTGGAGTCGACCGCGTGGGCCGGCAGGGCCGGGTGCACCACGCCCGCCGCGCGCACACCGCTCGCGCCGAGCTTGACTACCAGGTCGGATCCTGGCAGATCCCCGATCAGCTCCGCCTCTGCCTCGGTGCCGAACACGATCTCCGGGCGCAGTTCGGCCAGCAGGTCCCGGAACCGGCCGGTGCCGTGCTCGCGCAGCACGGCGGTCGAGGACAGGTCCACGCTCAGCCGCGGCACCAGCGCGGCAGCGGCCAGCGCCGCACCCCGGATGGGTTCGCGCACCAGGCTGTAGGCGGGCAGGTGCAGCAGGCCGCAGCCGGTGAACCAGTCGCTGTCCAGGGCGTCCGCGGCCAGCAGCGGCCCCACCCCGCGATCGGTCAGCATGGACCGGGACGTGCCGTTGTCGGACAGCGAGACGACCACGCCGGTGGCACCGTCGACCACCGGCCCGGCGATGTCCACCCCGCGCCGGGCCAGTTCCGCGGCCACCAGGCCGGCGACCAGGTCAGTGCCCCGGGCCGCGATCAGCCGCGCATGGCCGCCCAGCGCGCAGATCCAGGCGGCGACGTTGGCTGCCTGCCCGCCGGCCCCGACCCATGTGCGCGACGGCGTGTCGGTCTCCTGCGCGATCGGCCCTGCGGGGCAGACCACCACATCCAGGTGAGCGTCGCCCAGGACACAGATCACGCGGTCCGCTGCTGGCATCGGCCGTGACGCGATCTCATGACCTGGACCGTATGCCCTGCCGGCAACCAGGCCCGGCAAGGTTCCCGTCACCTGGTGGCGGTTCATCATCCGGGGGCTCCACCCCAGCCCATGAAGGGCTCCGCCGCCGGGTGACCTTCATCCGGGGCCTATGAGGTCCCACCTGTTACCGGCGATGTCGAGGAACACGGCGACCCGGCCGTAAGGCTCCGAGCGCGGCGGCGTCACGAACTGCACGCCTGCGGACGTCATCCGCGCGTGGGCGGCGTCGAAGTCCTCAACGTAAAGGAAGAAACCCACCCGGCCGGCGACCTGCTTCCCGACGACGGCGGCCTGGTCCTGGCCGTCAGCTCGTGCCAGCAGCAGACCTGTTGCGGCACCCGGCGGCCGGACCACCACCCACCGCTTGGGACGTCCGTCGTTGGTCAAGGACGGGGAGTCCTCCACGAGCTCGAAACCCAGCGCGCTGACGAAGAAGCTGATCGCCGGGTCGTACTCGCTGACCACGATGGCGGCCAGACCCAGATGCACGGCGCTGATCCCTCACTCGCCTGTCTCGCCGTCGATCGACTCGCGGATCAGGTCCGCGTGGCCGTTGTGGCGGGCGTACTCCTCGATCATGTGCACGAGGACCCACCGCAGCGAGACGCGTCCCTGGCCGTCCCATGCGGGGTGCGTCCCGGCGAGCGCCGTGGCCTGACCCTGGCCGAGCTGTGCCGTCACAACGGCCCGGGACCGCCCGGCCCGCTCGGCCCACAGTGCCCGCAGCTCGTCGCCGGGGTCGCCAGCGGAGCTGCGCCACTCCGAGTCGGGGTCGGCCTCCCAGTCCATGCTGGCCCACGGCTCCGGCGCCGGCTCGCCGGCGACCACCTCGGTAAACCAGTAATCCTCGACGTAGGCCAGGTGCTTGAGCATCCCGCCCAGCGTCATCGACGTCGGCGGCAGCACTATCCGCAACTGCTCGTCGCTCAGCCTGCGGCACTTCCACTCCAGCGTCGCGCGCTGGTAGTCCAGGAAGCCCAGCAGCGTCGCGGCCTCGTCAGCCTCCAGTGGCGGCTCGGGCCGCCCGTGATCGTCAATCTGAACCTCGTCCATGACGCAACGCTAACCACATCTCCAGCGTGCACGCACCGTCATTGGCGGCTATCGGCGGGCCAGCAAGCACGAACCGGTGCCGGGGCTGCGAGCTGGTTAGGACGCCTTGAAGTGCCTTTTTGCGGCACGCTTCGCCCTGCGCTTGCCGCGGTAGGGGCCGCGAAGCTGACGGACCAGCGGTTCTTGATTCTCCGCT
>DATKRG010000228.1:0-4600 GCA_035532275.1 Streptosporangiaceae bacterium
GTGACCGGGATCCCGGACGTGGGCATCTTGGTGTTCTTCCGGCTGCCCCACACCGGTGAGCGTGTCCACGTCTACGTAGCCGACCTGACCTCCCTGGCTGACATCGAGCGATCCCGGCAGGCGCGGGCTGACCTTGCGCCCGGGCAAGTCCCCCGCCCCCCGCCAGGACTGCAGGGGTACGACGTCTTCGACGACGATCTGGTCTTCTCCCTGAACACGCCCCCCGGAGTCACCCCAGACGAAGTTGCGGTCATACATCCCCAGCAGTTCTTCGCCCTCGCCCAGCGACAGGTGGGCGGCCCATTACAGAACGCCGCCTGGCAGCCCTGACACTGCAACCGCCTGGCACCAGCCCGGCCCGAGCCCACAGCACCCCCGTCTGGCGGAGAAGCCAGCAGCCAGTGCACACGTGCGAAACACGGCATGTGAGTGCGTGGGCGGGAAGGTGTGTGCCGGTCCTGGCTGGGTTCAGGTCCGCTGATTACGGCGAGGCCGGGTTTGGGCCTGCCTCCAGCAGCGGCAGGAGAAGTTCCGGAGGCCGGGCGATCACCGCCCGGTCCGCCCAGATGACGACTGGGCGCTGGATGAGCTCGGGATATCGCGCCATCGCCTCGACGAGCTCACCAGCGCTCGCATTGATCAGCCCGAGTTCGGCGTAACGGGGCTCTGAGGCTCGCATCAGCACACGCGGATCGGCCGTTCCCAGCAGTGCCAGCACGCGGGTGATCTCGGCCCGGGCCGGCGGACTGTCCAGATAGAACACTCGCTGTGCCCGAACCCCATAAGCAGCCAGCAGCTCCTCTGCTCCGTGGCATTTCGAACACCGCGGGCTGTACCAGACGACCACGTCAGCGTCAGCCATGGGCATCACGGTACCGGCAAGCGCCCGCACGTGCTGAAAGCGCCAGAACCGGACGTTCGCGCTGTCTTGTCTGCCGGCACGAGCGTTACGCATGAGTTAGTGGGCCTGAGCACCGTTTGGTACGCGGCGGGCTTGTGGCCGCTGTCTCGCGCCGTGTTTCCTATGGCAGGGCTCCCTGGGAGGCATAGGAGAGCAGCCGCTGGGCCGGTATCCGGATCCAGCTGGCGATCCAGTCGCCGGTGACGGCGGCGTGGACGCCGGCTGGGACCTCGGCGGCTGGGACGAGGCCGGCTGGTCCTTCGATGAGGACGACGATGCAGATCGCGGTCGCCTCCGGTGACCGTCATGGTCAGCCAGGGCTGGCGGCGCACGTTGCGCTCACGCACAGATCCGGCCACCGTGGGCAGCCACATGGCCGTCCCGCGCCTGATGGACGACGACATGGCCGCATGAGGGCGGCCATCGGGACGGCTGGACCCGGTCACCGCGAATGCGCGGCGGTCCAGATATGCGGCAAGCTGCTGCCCGGTGAGCCGCCGCCCGGGTGGACAGGAGCTGGCGGTGGCAGCGGCAGCCCGCGCGAACGACCGATCCTGCAAGATGGCGAGTGCTTCACTCATAACGCAGTTCCAGCGGCGGCCAGCCCAGCACCCAAGCCCTGGGCTGCCCACGCCCGGCCCTGCCTCCTGCCCGCTCACTCGGTCGGCGGCATGAGCGGATGTCGTATCACCGCTCCGACGTGCAACATACTGCCTGTGGACCAAACAGATTCGAGGCGGTGCCGACGGCTCGACGCATGTGGAGAATGGGCCGATGACCATCTCAATCCGCCTCGTCGAAGATCGTTACTTCGCGGTGGTACCTCCGCCACACGGGCACGAGGCATAGGCAACCCCAGAGCCGATGACGGCTCGACAGCTAGTCCAGGCTCTCCGCGAGCTGGGATGCCACACGACAGACATCAGCGACGCGTTCCATGATGCCGACCCGGACTGGATAGCCAAGCATGATGCTCAAGATCCTGCATCATCGTGCGCCTTGTAAGCGGCATGAGCGGACAACTGGCGCGCTACTCGTTGATGAGCTGTTCTCGCAGGATGTCTGCGTGCCCGCAGTGCTGAGCGAGCTCGCGGAGCACGTGGAGGTACACCCAGCGCAGCGGGAGCGGGCCGCGCCGGTTGCCGTGGACCATGTCGTCTAGCCCCAGGGATGACGTCGCGCGGCGTGATGACTCGCATGCCTCGCGGTGTGCTTGCTGGACGGTGGCAATGGTGTCGCTGTCATGAAGAATGAAGGACTCGTCTGGGGTCGCGGGGATGCCGATCTCGGCACGTGACCTGCATGTGACAGCTTCGTCAAACCAGACCTTCTCGACGAAGGCCGCGTGCTTCACCAGGCCCAGCAATGTGGTCCGGGAAGTCACCAGCGATCGGCGCGCCTGCTCCTCGGTCAGCCCATCCAGGCAGCTATTGAGCTCTCTGCGGTGCTCGTCGAGGAACGCCCCGAACTGGGTCCGGGCTGGCTGATCGATGACGTCCTCGGCGGACGTCGTTGGGAGGGAAGACATGAGCAAAGCCTTTCAGGGCCGCCGCCCACAAGCCAACTGGCGCTCGTACAGCGGCAGAAGCGGATGTACGTGGTGGCACGCGTGGTAGACCTAACCACCTGGCAAGAGGACAATTATGAGGGAATACCGTCCGCAACATCAGACCTCAGCAACATCTATTAGTCACCGGGGTCCTTGGGGGAACGCGTGGGCGTGAAATGATCTGCGGCGTGCTGCCCGTGACGCCGTCGCTTCCTTGGGCCTGTTGAGCCCGTCATTAGTCTGGCGCCGGGGGCCGGTCAGAGGGTTGCGTACTGTCGCTGCGAGCACGCCGATTAGATTCTCGGTTTCCCTCCTCGCGCCCCCCGGGCAGCCTCACCCTGACCCCGATCAAGAAGGTGAGGCCAGGTGGTGGCCGGAGGAGAAGTGGAGCAGGCCGAGGAGCCGTGGAGCTGGTGGCCCGGGCGGCCGCGGTCGATGTGGCCAAGGATTCGGGGATGGTGTGCACCCGGGTGCCACACGAGGAAGCCGCCGGGCTGCAGGTGTGGCTGGTCAACGCCCGGGACGCGGGCGCTGACCCGGCTGCGCACCACGCTGACCGCCGAGTGCTCCCGCCACAAGCAGCGCGCCGAGAAGATCCTGGAAGACGCGCTGGTGAAGGTGTCAGCAGTGGTCTCTGACCTGTTCGGCAAGTCCGGGCGGGCGATGCTGCGCGCGCTGGTCGCAGGCGAGCGCGGCCCGCAGGTGCTCGCCGGGCTGGCCCTGGGCAGGCTGCGGCCCAAGCAGGCGCAGCTGGCTGAGGCACTCACCGGGCGGTTCCGGGACGTCCACGCCTACGAGATCGGCCTGCTGCTGGATCTCATCGACACCCTTGAGACCACCATCGCCGGCCTGGACCAAGAGATCGAGACGCACCTGGCGGCGCTGCCCGGCGTGCCACCGGCCTGCACGCACTGCGGGCTGATCGGCGGCGGGCACGCCCCCAGCTGCGGCAACCACGGCGCCCAGCTGCTGTCACTGGTCCAGCGCCTGGACGAGATCACCGGCGTCGGCACCATCACCGCCCAGGTGATCATCGCCGAACTCGGGCTGAACATGGGCCAGTTCCCCACCGCCGCCCACGCCTCCGCCTGGGACAAGCTCGCTCCACAGACCAGGCAATCCGGTGCCAGGACCCGGCCAGGCAAGACCGGCAAAGGCAACCGGTGGCTACGCGGGGCGCTCGGGGACGCCGCGATGGCCACCGGCAAAACCGACACCTACCTCGGGGAACGCTACCGGCGTATCCGCCGCCGCCGTGGCAAGCAGAAAGCCATCGTCGCCACCGCCTGCGCCATCCTGGGAATCGCCTACCTCCTCATCAGCGACCGGGACCTCCGCTTCCACGACCTGGGCGCCGGCTACTACGACCGGCCAGCCGACCTCGTGGACCCACTGCTGCAACAGGTCCTCGGCCTGCCCGCGCGACAGCGCAGTTCCCGCCGGGCCGCCGGCGCGGTGTGCGGCCCGCCGCGCGGACCCCCGTCAGCCGCCGGTGTCTGCGGCCGTGGCGATGGCATCCACGGCGGGTGCCTGTACCTGGCCCGCGGCATTCGCCCGGCGGGACACGCTGCTGGTTGCCAGCGCCACCAGTGTGATCCACAGCGCGCTTGCGGCGGCCAGGTGGGCGTCCTGCCAGCCAGCCGGGGCGCCGCTGACCGCGACGTACGCGCCGGCGGCGGCGGTTCCTGCGAGCAGCGCCAGGACGGCGCTGGCCAGCACCTTGTCAGCCCGGCCGGCCGCGGCGGAACCAAAGACACGCAGCACGGCGGCGACGATCAGCGCTGCGGACAGCGCCACGAACATGCGGTGCGCGTACTGCAGCGCCACCAGGCCCGCGGACGCCTTGGCCTGGGCGCAGACCGGCCAGCCCGGGCAGGCGTCAGCCGCCCCGCCGTGCAGCACCACCATGCCGCTCACCGAGACGGCGATGAGCGCCCCGGCGGCACCGGCGCCGGGCCACCCGGCCGGGGCGGCCGTGCGGGAGGGCAGCCAGACCCCCAGCGCGGTGACCGTGACCGCCGCCAGGACCAGCCAGGAACCGGCCAGGTGCAGTGCCACCGTCCAGCCGGCGTTGTGCGCGAACACGGTGACCGCGCCGAGCACGACCTGAACCGCGATCAGCCCAGCCGCGGCGGCCGCGCTGCCCAGGA
>DATKRG010000229.1:0-78660 GCA_035532275.1 Streptosporangiaceae bacterium
TCGGCGGCCCTGGCCCGTTGCCCGGCCCCGGCCCCGGGCGTCCTGCTCTGCGGCCTCGGCGCCGGGTTCTCGCTGGCCGAGGCGGTGAGCCTGCCTGGTGTGGCCCGGGTCGACGTGGTCGAGATCTCCCCGGAGATCATCGGCTGGCACGCCACTCACCTGCGCCACCTCGCCGCCCCGGCCTGGCAGGACAGCCGGGTGACCGTCATCAACGCGGACGCGGTCGCCTGGCTGGCGCGCGAGCGCGGCCCCTACGACGTCATCTGCCTGGACATCGACAACGGGCCCGGCTGGACTGTGTGGGACGCGAACCGGCTGCTCTACGGCGACGACGGCCTGCGGCGGGTCATCGCCAGCCTGAGCCCGGACGGGGTGGCCGCGGTCTGGAGCGCCGCCCCGGTGCCCGCCTTCGCCAAGCGGTTCCGCCGTCACTTCACCGCCGTCCAGGTACTGCGGGTCCCGGCGGCCCGGGGCCAGCCCGATGTCATCTACCTGGGACAGCGGGCCCGGCCGGGGGCTATAGCCTGCGACACGTGATCACCGGCGACCTGCGCCGCGCGCTGGGGACCCCGGTCAGCTGCGCGGGTACCTGGCGGCCGGCCCCGCCCGGCAGCGGCGGTTCACCCGGCAGCGCCGCTTCGCCGGGCGTCTTCGCCACCGGCGCCGCCTTCCTGCTGGCCCGGGACGAGGGTCGGCCCGCAGCCACGATCGCCACCGAGCTGGCGCAGCGGCTGCGCCCGCTGGACTGGGTGAGCGAGGCCACGGTCACCGGCGGCGGCTACGTCACCGTCACGGTGACCGCCGACGCCCTGGCCCGGCTCGCCGTCCGGGTCGCCCAGGCCGGCCCCGCCTGTGCCCGCAGCGACGCGCTGGCCGGGACCGCGCTCACCGCGCCGGCGGCTGCGGCTCTCGCATCGGCCCCGTCCTGGCGCCAGGCTCGGGAGCGGCTGGCGGTCACGGTCTGTGCCCGTCTCGCGCAGGCTGCTGGTGCGCGGGTCACCTGGACCCATGACGCTGAACGCATAGCTGTGCCCGGCTCGCCTGCCCGCCCGCCGGCCAGCCCGGGCGGACCAGTCGCCGAGGCGATCGCGTTCGCCGGGGCCGACGCCGTGACCTACACGCTCGCCCGGCTCCCACCTGGTACCCCGGCGCGGCTGGACGCCCGGCTCGCTGCCGCGCATGACCTCGGCAACCCCGCCTATGCTGTTCGGTACGCGCACGCGCATGCCGCGTCCACCCTGCGCCAGGCGGCCGACCTCGGACTGGACCGGGGGGATGCGGCGGGTTTCCAGCCGTGGCTGCTCGCACACCCCTGCGAGCGGGCGCTGCTCGGCGAACTGTCCTGGCTGCCCGAACGGGTCGGCGAGGCGGCGCGGCGCCGGCGGCCGGATGTATGTGCCCGCGCCCTGGAAGGGCTGGCGGGGGCGTACCTCGACTGCCAGGAGACCTGCCCGGCAGTGCGGCCGGGCACGGACGCTGCCCGGCAGGTGCCGGGGGAGCGGGCCGTCAGCGCAGCCACCGCCCGGCTGTGGCTGGCCGAGGCTGCCCGGACGGCGCTGTGCGCCGGGCTTGGCCTGCTCGGTGTGACCGCGCCGGACCGGCTATGAAGGACGGCCTGGGCCTGCCCGTGCCGCGACAACCGAGCAGCAGGAAGCCGATGAGCAGGAAGCCGATGAGCAGGGAAAGAGCATGAGCCGTGTCGCCCACCCGGCCGGACCGCGCCACGCGGACGTGCTGCCCGCCGAGCACCCGCCGGCCCCGCCGGCTGATCTGAACGCGCTCGATCCGGCGATCTGGCCGCGCGGCGCGCGGCGGTCCGGCGGGGTGCTGACCCTCGCCGGCGCGGACGTGCGCGATCTGGCGGGGGAGTTCGGCACGCCGCTCTTCGTGCTGGACGAGGAGGACTTCCGCAGCCGGTGCCGCGACTTCCGGCAGGCGTTCGGCGACGATGCCGGGGTGTTCTACGCCGCCAAGGCGTTCTGCAGCCGGGCGGTCCTGCGCTGGGTGGTGCAGGAGGGCCTGGGCGTGGACGTGTGCACCGGCGGCGAGCTGGAGGTCGCCCTGCAGGCCGGGGTCGACCCGGAGATGATCACGCTGCACGGCAGCAACAAGCTGATGGACGAGCTCAGCCGGGCGCTGGCCGCCGGTGTCGGGCACATCGTGGCCGACTCCTTCGAGGAGATCGCGCGGCTGGCCCACCTCACCGAGGGCAGCACGCCGGGAGCCGCCCGTCCCGCGGCTGCCGGTGCCGGGCGCCGGCCGCGGATCCTGGTGCGGGTGACCACCGGGGTCGAGGCGCACACCCATGAGTTCGTGGCCACCGCACACGACGACCAGAAGTTCGGCTTCTCACTGTCCTCCGGGGCGGCCGACGAGGCGGTCCGGCGGGTGCTGGCCGCGCCCGGCCTGGAACTGGCTGGCCTGCACTCCCACATCGGGTCGCAGATCTACGACACGGCCGGTTTCGACGTGGCAGCGCACCGGGTGCTGGAGCTGGCGGCCCGGATCTCCGCCGAGCATGGTGTGCAGATCGCCGAGCTGAACCTCGGCGGCGGTTTCGGCATCGCCTACACCCCTGACGACGACCCCGCCGACGTCAAGATCATCGCGCAGAGCCTGCATGACATCGTCCGCGGCCAGTGCGCGGCCGCGGGCCTGCCCATGCCGCGCCTCACCGTGGAGCCCGGCCGCGGGATCGCCGGGCCCGGCACCGTTACCCTGTATGAGGTCGGGACGGTCAAGGACGTGGACGGGCTGCGCACATACGTCAGCGTGGACGGCGGGATGAGCGACAACATCCGCACCGCGCTGTACGGCTCGGAGTACACCTGCGTGCTTGCCTCCCGTGAGTCCGCCGCGCCGCCCATGCTGTCGCGGCTGGTCGGCAGGCACTGCGAGAGCGGGGACATCGTGGTCAGGGACGCGTACCTGCCCGCCGACCTGGTACCCGGGGACCTGATCGCGGTGGCGGCCACCGGCGCGTACTGCCGCTCGATGGCGAGCAACTACAACCACGTGCCGCGGCCGCCGGTGGTGGCGGTCCGCGGCGGCGTGGCCTCGGTGGTGCTCCGCCGGGAGACCGTCGCCGACCTGCTGCTGCTGGACGAGGGGTGAGGGGAGCGGCCGGAGTGCGGACGTTGAAGGTGGCGCTGCTGGGCTGCGGCGGGGTCGGCTCGGAGGTATACCGGCTGCTCGGCCGGCAGGCGGCCGACCTGGAAGCACGGGTCGGTGCCCCGCTGGAGGTGGCCGGGGTGGCGGTGCGCCGGCCCGGCAGGCCCCGCCCGGTGCAGGTCGACCGCGACCTGATCACCGGGGACGCGATGGAGCTTGCCACCAGGCCCGATGTGGACATCGTGGTCGAGGTGATCGGCGGCGTCGAGCCCGCCAGGTCGCTGCTGCTGGCCGCCATGAAATGCGGCAAGTCGGTGGTCTCGGCCAACAAGGCGCTGCTGGCCGAGGACGGCTCGGCGCTGCACGCCGCCGCCCGCGGCGCTGGCACCGACCTGTACTACGAGGCGGCCGTGGGCGGCGCCATCCCGCTGCTGCGCCCGCTGCGCGAGTCGCTGGCCGGGGACGCGGTCCGGCGCGTGCTCGGGATCGTCAACGGCACCACCAACTACATCCTGGACCGGATGGACACCTCCGGGGCGGGCTTCGCTGACGCCCTGGAGGAAGCGCAGGCGCTCGGCTACGCCGAACCCGACCCGACCGCCGACATCGAGGGTTTCGACGCGGCCGCCAAGGGCGCCATCCTGGCCAGCCTGGCGTTCCACACCGAGGTCACCGCGGCCGGAGTGTTCCGGGAGGGGATCACCGGGGTTACCCAGGCCGACATCGCCAGTGCCCGGGCACTGGGTCACGTCGTGAAACTGCTGGCCATCTGCGAGCGCAGCGACAGCGGGGTGTCGGTGCGGGTGCACCCGGCGATGATCCCGCGTTCCCACCCCCTGGCCGGTGTCCGCGAGGCCTACAACGCGGTGTTCGTGGAGGCCGAATCGGCCGGGCGGCTGATGTTCTACGGCGCCGGCGCGGGCGGGGTGCCGACCGCGAGCGCCGTGCTCGGCGACGTCGTCGCCGTGGCCCGCAACCGGCTCGCCGGCACCCGCGGCCCGGACACGACCACCTACGCGGGCCTGCCGGTGCTGCCGATGGGCCAGGCGATGACCCGGTACCACGTCTCGCTGGACGTGGCCGACCGGCCAGGCGTGCTGGCCAAGGTCGCCGAGTCGTTCGCCCGGCACGAGGTTTCCATCCAGGCGGTCCGCCAGGAGGGCCGGGGCGACGACGCCCAGCTGGTCATCGTCACGCACGCGGCACCGGACGCGGCGCTGGCCAGCTGCGTGGACGACCTCGGTGCGATGGGCGTGGTCCGGGCGGTCGCCAGCGTGATGCGCGTGGAGGGGGACGGCGAGGTATGAGCCCGCGATTGCAGGCGCAGCCGGGTACCGGGCCGGCTGCCGCCCGGGTGAGCTGGCCCGGCGTGATCGAGCAGTACCGGGACCGGCTGCCGGTCCCGGCCGGTGCCCCGGTGATCACCCTCGCCGAGGGTGCGACCCCGCTGCTGCCCGCCCCGGTGCTGTCCGCCCGGACCGGGTGCGAGGTGTACCTGAAGGTGGAGGGCGCCAACCCGACCGGGTCGTTCAAGGACCGGGGCATGACGGTCGCGGTGAGCATGGCCGCGGCGCGCGGCGCCACCGCGGTGATCTGCGCCTCCACCGGGAACACCAGCGCGAGCGCGGCCGCGTACGCGGCCCGGGCCGGGCTCACCTGTGCCGTGCTGGTGCCGCGCGGCAAGATCGCCCTCGGCAAGCTGGCCCAGGCGCTCGTGCACGGGGCGAAGCTGCTGCAGGTGGACGGCAACTTCGACGACTGCCTGGAGCTGGCGCGCAAGCTCGCCAACGACTATCCGGTCGCGCTGGTCAACTCGGTGAACCCGGACCGGCTGGAAGGGCAGAAGACCGCCGCCTTCGAGATCGTGGAGGCCCTCGGCGACGCGCCGGATGTGCACTGCCTGCCGGTCGGCAACGCCGGCAACATCACCGCCTACTGGATGGGCTACCGCGAGTACCTCAGCGCCGGGCTGGCCTCCCGGGCACCGCGGATGTTCGGCTTCCAGGCCAGTGGTGCCGCGCCGATCGTGCGCGGCGAGCCGGTGCTGGCCCCGACGACGATCGCGACCGCGATCAGGATCGGCAACCCGGCCTCGTGGACGCTGGCCGAGGAGGCCCGCGACGCCTCGGGCGGGATCATTGACTCGGTGACCGACCGGCAGATTCTCGCCGCCTACCGGCTGCTGGCCGGCCGGGAGGCCGTGTTCGGCGAGCTCGCATCGGCGGCCGGGGTGGCGGGGCTGCTGCAGGCACGCGAGAACGGGCAGCTTGACGCGGGTTCCCGAGTGGTCTGTACCATCACCGGCAACGGACTGAAGGACCCGGATTGGGCGGTCTCGGCCGCGCCTGCCCCGGTGACGGTCCCGGCGGATCCCGCTGCCGCCGCGGCCGCCCTGGGCCTGGCATGACCACCGGGCCTTCAGCGGTGCCCGACCCCGGGGGGGCAGCGTGATCTCGTCGCAGCGGCCTGCCCGGATCCGCAGGCCCGGCGGCGGCGCTCCGCCCGCGCCGGTGGATTCAATCGCACAGGAAACGGGTATCGCTCCGCGTGTAATCCCCCTGGACGTCGATTGGCTGGATGCTCACGCACAGCGATGCGGGCTGGGCGTGCGTCCACCAGGAAGCGCGCGGCAAGGGACCATCACGGGAGCGAGGTTCAGGGGCCGGGCGCAGGTCACGCGAGAGGGTCCCCGCAGGGTTGGCCAGTTTCTCGCGCGACACACAGACCACTGTCGAGGGAATGCTGTGGGCTCTCTTGGTGTTAAGCTGGGTGCCGCACCAGGTGCCCCGCTGTGGGGACAGGTGCTCGCCTGTCACTTGCCGCGAGGCCAGCTGTACGGTCAGCTGCGGTTGGTGATTCTCCGTCCACTCCCCGGATCACCTCCTCCTCTCCGCGTACGCCAATCGCGGAGACGGCACGGAGAACCGGGAAAGAAGCGGAGGCCCGAGCGTGCCGTCCAGGCCGCCTGGGCTCGTTTCGACCCTTCTGCTTTGCCCGCAGACGCCGGGTTAGGCGTGCGGAGGCCCGCCGCGAATCGCGGCGGTGCGACAAGGCAGCTGGTGCACAACCTGGTCCGGCCAGTTCGCCGGGCCACAACATCGGGTTGCCCGGCCACCCCTTCGGCCGGCACCCGCGCTCTGGGAAGGACCCCTCGTGAGCAGCGACACCACTGATCTCTACACCGGCTCCCCGGGTATCGCCGGGGATTCCTCCACCCAGCCGGAAACCCCTGGTCTTCATCCTGCCGCCACGGCCGGTTCCACGGACCCGGCGACGCGCGAGCCCGCGGCACACGATGGATCAGGCCCGGCACGGGCGGCAGGGCCGGCGGCTGAGGCGGTGACCGGGCAGGCAGGCCGTAGCGCCACGACGGGCCTTTCTGGCATGCTCCTGCCCGAACTGCAGCGGAAGGCGCAGTCCCTGGGGATCACTGGCACCGCCCGGATGCGCAAGAGCCAGCTCGTAGAAGCCATTCAGGACAAGCAGGGTGGCGGGGCGACCGCCGCCACGCAAGCCGCACACCGGGGCGCGGCACCCGACAATTCAGCCCAGCGAAGCGCGTCCGCGGGAGCCGACGCACTTCGCCACCGTGAGCAGGACGCCATGGAACCAGATAGATCCACTCAGCCGGGCCTTGGGGAGGGCACCCACTCAGCGACCTCCGGCCGGGAAGCACCGGCCGCGGCGGCGCACGAGGGAGCGGCCGGCAGCGGTCCGGACAGCCAGCTGGCCTTCGACCACCCCGGGGCAGGCAGCGCCGCCCCGGCGGGCGGGTCGGCCGCTGACGCCGCACCGGGCGGCGAGGGCCAGGGCGATGCCCAGCGCAACGGCGAAGGGCACTCCGGCGGCGACGGCCAGCGTGGTGACCGGCGGCGCCGCAACGGCAGCGGCCGGCCCGACGGCCAGTCACGCGGTGGCGAGGCGGCCGAGCAGCGCCAGGACCAGGGCGGCCAGCGCGGCGGCCAGCAGCAGGACCGCGGCGGCCAGCAGCAGGACCAGGGCGGCCGCGGCGGTGACGACGACGACGGCCGGGGCGGCCGCCGTAACCGGGACCGGTTCCGCAACCGGAACCGCCGTCGCGGCGAGCGGACCGGGGAGCCGGAGCCGGTGATCACCGAGGACGACGTGCTCATCCCGATCGCGGGCATCCTGGACGTGCTCGACAACTATGCGTTCATCCGCACCACCGGCTACCTGCCGGGCTCCAACGACGTCTACGTCTCCCTGTCCCAGGTGCGCAAGCACGGCCTGCGCAAGGGTGACGTCATCGAGGGCGCTGTCCGCCAGCCGCGCGAGGGCGAGCGGCGGGAGAAGTTCAACGCCCTGGTCCGGCTCGACAAGATCAACGGGCTCGACCCGGAGCAGTCCCGGGCGCGGCCGGAGTTCTCCAAGCTGGTGCCCCTGTACCCGCAGGACCGGCTGCGGCTGGAGACCGAACAGGGCATCATGACCACCCGGATCATCGACCTGGTGAGCCCGATCGGCAAGGGCCAGCGCGGCCTCATCGTGTCGCCGCCGAAGGCGGGCAAGACGATGATCCTGCAGGCGATCGCCAACGCGATCACCAAGAACAACCCCGAATGCCACCTCATGGTCGTGCTCGTGGACGAGCGGCCGGAGGAAGTCACCGACATGCAGCGCACGGTCAAGGGTGAGGTCATCCACTCCACCTTCGACCGCCCGGCCGAGGACCACACCACGGTCGCCGAGCTGGCCATCGAGCGGGCCAAGCGGCTGGTGGAGATGGGCCACGACGTGGTCGTGCTGCTCGACTCGATCACCCGGCTCGGCCGCGCCTACAACCTGGCCGCGCCGGCCAGCGGCCGGATCATGTCCGGTGGTGTCGACTCGACGGCCCTCTACCCGCCCAAGCGCTTCTTCGGGGCGGCCCGCAACATCGAGCACGGCGGCTCGCTGACCATCCTGGCCACCGCCCTGATCGAGACCGGCTCCCGGGCGGACGAGGTCATCTTCGAGGAGTTCAAGGGCACCGGCAACATGGAGCTGCGGCTGCGCCGGGAACTCGCCGACAAGCGGATCTTCCCCGCGATCGACATCGACGCCTCCAGCACCCGCAAGGAGGAGATCCTGCTGACGCCGGAAGAGCTGAAGATCGTCTGGCAGCTCCGCCGGGTGCTCCACTCGCTGGAGCCGCAGCAGGCGCTGGAGGTGCTGATGGAGCGGATGAAGGGCACCAAGAGCAACGCCGAGTTCCTGCTCCAGGTGCAGAAGACCACCGTCAGCGCCTGAGCCCAGGTCCCGGGCCGGCCGCCGGCCGGCCCGGGCGGGAATCCCGGCACCCCGGAACGCGTTCTGGGGTCAAGCACACTGGTAAGCCGACGAACACGGTTCCGGTTCACGCCCGGCGGGCAACCCCGCGGCGACCCGGCGACCGGTCAAGGCAGGAGAAGTGACGTGAAGCCTGAGATTCACCCGGACTACGTGGAGACGACGGTGACCTGCACCTGCGGGAACACCTTCACCACCCGGTCCACCGCGCGCAACGGCGTCATCCACGCCGATGTCTGCTCGAACTGCCACCCCTTCTACACCGGCAAGCAGAAGATCCTCGACACCGGCGGCCGGGTGGCCCGCTTCGAGCGCCGGTTCGGCAAGAAGGCAGCCGGCAGCAAGTAGCTTCCCGCAGATCACCGTGTCAGGGGCGGCGCCAGCCGCTGCGGACACGGTGATCTTGGCCGTCGACGGGAGGACTGCGCCACAGCGCTGGGAAAGGAGGCACGGTGTTCGAGCAGCTCGCGAAACTGGCGGACGAGCATGCCAGGCTGGAGCGTGACCTCGCCGACGCCACCGTGCACTCCGACCCGGAGCGCGCACGCGCGCTGGGCCGCCGCTACGGCGAGCTGACCCCGCTCGCCGGCGCCTACCGGGAATGGCAGCAGAGCACCGCCGACGAGGAGGCGGCGCGGGAACTGGCCGCCGAGGACCCGTCCTTCGCGGCCGAGGCCGAGCAGATCGCCGCCCACCGCGCCGCGCTGGAGCAGCATCTGCGGGAGCTGCTGGCACCCCGTGACGCCAGCGACAGCAAGGACGTCATCCTGGAGGTGAAGGCGGGGGAGGGTGGCGAGGAGTCCGCCCTGTTCGCCGGCGACCTGCTGCGCATGTACCTGCGCTACGCCGAGCGCCGGGGCTGGAAGACCGAGATCCTCGACTCCACCATGACCGGCCTGGGCGGTTACAAGGACGCGACCGTGGCGGTCAAGTCGTCCCGCCCGGGCGCCGACGGCGTCTGGGCAAGCCTGAAGTACGAGGGCGGCGTGCACCGGGTCCAGCGGGTGCCGGTGACCGAGTCGCAGGGGCGCATCCACACCTCGGCGGCGGGGGTGCTCGTCATGCCGGAGGCCGATCCGGTGGAGGTGACCGTCGAGCCCGGTGACCTGCGGGTCGACGTGTTCCGCTCCTCGGGGCCCGGCGGCCAGAGCGTGAACACCACCGACTCGGCGGTCCGCATCACCCACCTGCCCACCGGGATCGTGGTGTCCTGCCAGAACGAGAAGAGCCAGCTGCAGAACAAGGAGCAGGCGATGCGGATCCTGCGCGCCCGGCTGCTCGCGCAGGCCCAGGCCGACGCCGAGGCCCAAGCGGCGGCCGAGCGGCGCAGCCAGGTCCGGACCGTCGACCGGTCCCAGCGGGTGCGCACCTACAACTTCCCCGAGAACCGGATCTCCGACCACCGGGTCGGCTACAAGGCCCACAACCTCGACCAGGTGATCGACGGAGACCTGGACGCCGTGATCAAGGCGCTGGCGGAGGGCGACCGGGCCGCCCGATGACGTTGCTGTTGGACGAGATCGCGGTCGCCACTGTCCGGCTGGCCGAGGCGGGCGTCGACTCGCCGCGTGCCGACGCTGAGCTGATCGCCGCGCACGTGCACGGGGTGCGCCGCGGCGAGCTGCACCAGGTGGCCGACGGCGAGTTCGACCCCCGGTTCTGGAACGAGATCGCCCGCCGGGAGGCGCATGAGCCGCTGCAGCACATCACGGGTTTCGCCTACTTCCGCTATCTGGAGCTCGAGGTGGGGCCCGGTGTGTTCGTGCCCCGCCCCGAGACCGAGGTGATGACCGGCTGGGCGATCAGCCGCCTGCACGAGATGGATGTGGCCGAGCCGCTCGTGGCCGACCTGGGCGCTGGCAGCGCGGCGATCGCGCTGGCGATCGCCCAGGAGGTGCCGCGGGCCCGGGTGCACGCGGTGGAGGCCGACCCGCTGGCCCGCCAGTGGGCGCAGCGCAACATCGCCCGCTGCGCGGCCAGCGCCCCGCACACCAAGGACCGGGTGACGCTGCATGCGGGCGACTTCGCCAGCGCCCTGCAAGCGTTCAGCGGTGATCTGGATCTGGTGATCAGCAACCCGCCCTACATCCCGGTAGGGGCCATGCTTCCCCCCGAGGTCGCCGAATATGACCCGGCCGGCGCGCTGTGGGGTGGTGCGGACGGGCTGGACGCGGTGCGGGTCATCGAGAGCGCCGCGCGGGAGCTGCTGCGCCCCGACGGCCTGGTCGCGGTGGAGCACGGGGCGCCGCAGGGCGCCGCGGTCTACTGGATCTTCGCTGAGGAACGGGGCTGGCGGGATACCCGCAACCACAAGGACCTGGCTGGCCGCGACCGCTTCGTCACCGCCCGGTGGTAACGGTGCGCGGGCACGGCGCCGGATGCGGAAGGATGGGCAGGCATGAGCGCACGGTATGACTGCACGGACCCGGCGCAGCGGACGCTGGGCATGACCGAGGCGGCGGCCGCCCTCCGCAAGGGCGACCTGGCCGTGCTGCCCACGGACACGGTGTACGGGGTGGCGGCCGACGCCTTCTCGCCGGCCGCCGTGGCCCGGCTGCTCGCGGCCAAGGGCCGGGACCGGCAGATGCCGCCGCCGGTGCTGGTCGGGACAGTGCGCGCGGCCACCGCCCTGGTCGAGGACCTGGGCACGTTCGGCAAGGACCTCATCGAGGAGTTCTGGCCCGGCGGGCTCACCCTGGTGCTGCGGGCCAACCGCAGCCTGAGCTGGGATCTGGGCGACACCAAGGGCACGGTGGCGCTGCGGATGCCGCTGCACGAGGTGGCGCTGGAGCTGCTCAAGGAGACCGGCCCGCTGGCGGTCAGCAGCGCCAACCGGGCGGGCGTGCCGCCCGCGACCACCGCCGCCGGGGCGCAGGAGCAGCTGGGCGAGTCGGTCGCCGTCTACCTCGACGGCGGGCCGTGCCCGGGCGGGGTGCCCTCCACCATCGTGGACCTGACCGGCTACATGCCCCGGCTGCTGCGGGCCGGGGTGATCGGTGTCGAGCGGCTCATGCAGGTCGTCACCATCGCCGTCGAGGACGACACGGCCGGGCAGTGAGGCGGCCCCGTCAGGGGGCCAGGAGGTGGACCGTGGGCACTGGCACACGGCCGGGACGGGTGCCCTAGAGTGGATCGTGATGCGCGCAGAACCAGCCCGGCCGCGGTGATCTGATGCGTGAATATGTCCTGATCATGCTGGCGGCTGCGGCAGTCACGTACCTGCTCACGCCCCTGGTGGGGCGGTTCGCGGGCGCGGTCGGCGCCAAGCACGCCGCCCGCGACCGCGACGTCCACGTTGTGCCCACCCCCCTGCTCGGGGGGTTCGCCATGTACGGCGGGCTGGCCGCCGGGCTGGTGGTGGCGGGCCAGGTGCCCGCACTCAAGGACGTGTTCGCGGAGACGAACATGGCCAAGGGGCTGCTGCTGGCCGGCGGCCTCGTCGTGATCATGGGCTTCGTGGACGACCGCTGGGGCATGGGCGCGATCAGCAAGCTGGCCGGGCAGGTGGCGGCCGGGGTGATCCTGGTCTGGAGCGGCGCGGAGGTGACCTGGCTGCCCGCACCCGGCGGCGGCACCTACGGCCTCACCAGCGACCAGCAGATCTTCCTCACCATCCTCGTCGTGGTAGTGACCATCAACGCGGTCAACTTCATCGACGGCCTGGACGGGCTGGCCGCGGGGATCGTCGGCATCGGGGCCGCCGCCTTCT
Source organism: Streptosporangiaceae bacterium (assembly GCA_035532275.1). Classification (GTDB taxonomy): domain Bacteria; phylum Actinomycetota; class Actinomycetes; order Streptosporangiales; family Streptosporangiaceae; genus UBA9676. Next base: position 12,110 of record DATKRG010000229.1, read on the forward strand.
TCGCCTACTACTACACGCTCACCCACCGGATGGGCCTGCCGGACCAGACCGGGCCCGCGCTGGCCTCCGCCGTGCTGGCCGGGGTGTGCCTGGGGTTCCTGCCGCACAACTTTCACCCGGCCCGGATCTTCATGGGCGACACCGGCTCGATGCTGATCGGGCTGCTGCTCGCCTACGCGCCGATCTCCAGCCTGGCCTCACTCGACCCGGGCACGCTCACGAACTACGCCAGCGGCGGCACGGTCAACCGGTACGGTGAAATCGTCCCGCTGCTGCTGCCCGCGGCGATCATGATCATTCCCTACGCGGACCTGCTGATGGCGGTGTTCCGCCGGACCCGGGCGGGCATGTCACCGTTCGCCCCGGACCGCAAGCACCTGCACCACCGCATGCTCGACATCGGCCACTCGCACCGGGCCAGCGTCCTGCTCATGTATCTGTGGGCGGCGCTGTTCGCGGGCAGCGTCGTGTGGCTGTCGATTGTCAGGACCAAGCTGTACGTGCTGGCGATCATCACCGTGGGCGCCTTCCTGGTCCTGCTGCTGATGTCGATGCCGCGGCTGCGCCCGTGGGCCCGGTCCCCGGCCGGCTCTGGTGACGCGGTCACGCCTGAGCCCGCCCGGGCGAGGGTTGCGGCCAGACGGCCGGCTCCCTCGGCCGCGGGCCCTGCCCCGGCTTCCAGAGCCCGCCCGGCATCGGAAGGGGGAGCCCGCCCGGCCTCCGCCCGGCTTCCGGTCCCGGCCGTGGCCAGCCCGGCACCGTCACGCTGGCCGTCTCCGCCTTCACCGCAGGCGGCGCGCCATCCCACCGCGCCGCCCACCGCCGGGCCCGCCTACCATCCTGCCCCGCCGCCCACCGCGGGGGCGGCCTCCCCGGCCGGGCCTGCCTACCATCCCGCCCCGCCGCCCGAGCAGGTGTGGGGCGGCCCGGAGAGCACGCAGCCGATACCGTCACCGCCCTGGCAGCCCGGGGCTCCGGCTCCGGCCGGGGCCCCGCCGTGGCCGCCCGCCCCCCCGGCCTGAGCCGGGCAGGCCAGGGCTAAGCCGGGCAGCCGGGGCTAAGCCGGGCAGGCCGGGGCTAAACGGGGCCGGGCTGCGCCGGTCCTGAACCGGGCCGGGCCTGAGCCAGCCTGGTCACGAAAGGTCGCGTTTGTCACAGACGGTGATCTGGCAAAGCTCATGCCTGAGAGCTTGTGATATCTTTCACGAGCAGCCACTCGAAGACGAGTGAGGGGTCCGTGATACCTTTCGCACACGTGCTGGCGCACCTGCGCCGCTCTCGCGTTGTGGCTGCCCCGCGCCGCCCGCGCAGCGGGGATGGCCTGGCGCTCGTGCCGGCCGTCCGTGCGACCAACGAGCCCCTCGGAGCCTGGTAGATGCTGGCGAGTTATGCCGTGATCCTCCGGCGCTCCGCCATGCTCACGGCACCAGCCGCCGTCGTCATGATCGCCCTGAGTGCCGTCCTGGGCGGTGTCAAGGGACTGACCGGCGCGCTGCTCGGGGTGGCGCTGGTCGCCGCGTTCTTCGGGATCAGTGCGCTCGCGGTCAGCTGGGGCGCCCGCCGCAGCCCGCAGACGATGATGGTGGCCGCCATCACCACCTACCTGGTCAAGATCGTGGTCCTGCTCCTCCTCGTCGCCGCCTTCAGCGGGACGACGGCGTTCAGCGGCCGGCTGTTCGGCCTGACCGCCATCGTCTGCGTGCTGGTGTGGACGACGTCCCAGGTGATGATCTCGGCGCGGCTCAAGGTGCCGTACGTCGAACCGGACGGGGAACGGTGACGCGTGCCTTCCTACCTACGTCCGGACGGCGGATCGCGGCCCGCGGGAGCGGCTGCCCAGCGAGCGCTTGCACTGCGAGCGCCTGCACTGCGAGCGGATGCCCCGCGAGCGGCCCGCCGTGACCGGCGAGCGGCAGCCACCGCCGGCCACCGGCGGCCGGCCGGAGCCGCCGGGCGGCGAGAACCCGGGCTGGACCATCTTCAGCTACCTGATCGCCGGCATGCTCGTCTACGGGGGCCTTGGCTGGCTGATCGGGCACTGGACCGGCTACCCCATCATCTTCCCGCTGGGCATGGTGGCCGGGCTCGCGCTGTCCGTTGTCGTGATCATCTACCGGTACGGACGGTCCTGAACCGCTGCCCCGCGGGTGCGGGCCACGCCCTGACTGCACCGGCCGCGCAGGCCACGCGCATGGCTGAAGGAGCCAATGGTGACTCTTGAGACCCCGACACTCGCCGGGGGCGGGTGCCATCTGTTCTCCGGCTGCGGCTTCCCCGCGCCGGGCCTGGAGGACTTCAGCTACCCGATGGCGTTCTCGATCGGCTCGTTCCAGGTGACCAAGCCGATGCTGCTGGCGGTCATCTGCTGCGGCCTGGTGCTGTGGTTCTTCTGGGCCGCCTTCGCCAGGCCCAAGATCGTCCCCAGGGGCGTGCAGAACGTCGCCGAACTCGGCATCTTCTTCGTCCGGGACCAGATCCTGCGGCCGATGATAGGCAAGAAGGGGGACGGCTACCTCCCCTTCCTGGTGTCGCTGTTCTTCTTCATCTGGGTGATGAACCTGATGGAGATCATCCCGTTCGCCCAGTTCCCGGCCATGTCGCGGATCGCCTTCCCGGTCGCGCTGATGCTCATGGTGTACAGCACGTACACCTTCGTCGGCATCAAGCACCAGGGCCTGGGCGGCTACTTCCGGAACATGATCCCCAGGGACGTGCCTGCCGGGGTGCTGGTGCTTCTCGCGCCGGTCGAGATCCTCCAGTACGTGATCGTCCGGCCGTTCACCCTGGCAATCCGGCTCTTCGCCAACATGTTCGCCGGGCACGTGCTGCTGCTGGTGTTCACGCTGGCGACCTGGTACACGCTCCAGCTCGGGCTCGGCCTGATCTACAGCGCCACCTCGTTCGTCCTGGTGATCGTGCTCACCGCCTTCGAGATGCTGATCCAGGCCCTGCAGGCCTTCATCTTCACCATCTTGACCGCGCAGTACATCGGGGGGTCGCTGGAAGCGGGTCACTGATCCGGCCCGCCTCCGGATCGGCCGCGCGCCCGCCGGAGGCCACACAGACTTGATATCCATCACCGCCGGCGGGGACGACCCGACGGCCTGAACGCAAAGGAACATCACATGCCCGACGTGGCACACATTGCCGCCGCCGCCACCACGACGCAGAACTTCATCGTCAACTTCGGGGCGCTCGCCTACGGCCTGGCGGCCATCGGCCCCGGCATCGGCATCGGCCTCATCTTCGGCCACGGTGTCGAGGCCATGGCGCGCCAGCCGGAGGCAGCGGGCCTGATCCGCTCCAACATGTACATCGGGTTCGCGCTGACCGAGGCCCTGGCCCTGCTGGGCTTCGTGGTCCCGTTCATCTTCCACGCGGCAGGCTGACCGCAGCCCCGTCGCCACCCGGCAGACGCCTACGTCGAAGGAGAAGCCGCACATGATGCACCTCGCGGCAGCGGGCCAGCCTAACCCGATCATCCCGTCCCTCACCGAGCTGATCATCGGCGGGATAGCGTTCCTCATCGTCTTCGGGGCGCTCTACAAGGTCTTGATGCCGAGAATCACCAAGACCCTTGAGGAGCGGACCGACAAGATCGAAGGCGGGCTGGAGCGGGCACAGCAGGCCCAGGCCGAGGCGGACCAGGCACTCGCCCAGTACCGCGAGCAGCTTGCCGAGGCCAGGCACGAAGCGGCCCGCCTGCGCGAGCAGGCCAAGGAGGAGGGCGCCCAGATCCTGGCCCAGATGCGGCAGGAAGCGGCCGCCGAGCGCCAGCGCCTGGTCGACGCGGCACACGCGCAGATCGACGCGGACCGCGCCCAGGCCTTCCAGGCGCTCAAGGCCGAGATCGGCGCGCTCGCGGTGGAACTGGCCAGCCGGGTCGTGGGGGAGTCGCTGGCCGAAGAGGCCCGCCAGCGCCGCACCGTGGACCGCTTCCTGGCGGAGCTGGAAGCCCAGCCCGAAGGCGCCGCCCGATGAGCACGGAGATGACACATGCGCGGCGCTAGCCGGGCCGCCCTGGCCCAGGCACAGGAGCAGCTCATTGCCGCCGTTGCGGACCCCTCGGCCGCGGCGGTGATCGGCGACGAGCTGTTCGCGGTCGCCGGGCTGCTCGATGGCGAGGCGGGCCTGCGGCGGGCGCTGGCCGACCCGACCAGCCCGCAGGGGGCCAGGACCGGACTGGTCCGCGGGCTGCTCGGCGGCCGGGTTTCCCGGGCCACGCTGGACCTGGTGGCGAACCTGGTGAGCCAGCGCTGGTCGGGCCCGCGGGATCTGTCCAGCGCGGCAGAACGGCTCGCGGTGCTGGCCACCGCGGCTGCGGCTGAGGCCGATGGCCACCTCGACGAGCTGGAGGACGAGCTGTTCCGGTTCGGCCGGATCGTCAGCGGCGAGCCGGACCTGCGTTCCGCGCTGTCCAACCCGCTGCTGCCGGCCGACCGCAAGCGCGGCCTGCTCGGCGCCCTGCTGCGGGCCAAGGTGACGCCGACGGCGCTGCGCCTGATCACCCAGGCGGCGGTTCACCCCCGGGGACGTAGCCTGGACGCGAGCCTGGAGGAGTACGCGCGGCTGGCCGCCGCCTGGCGGCAGCGCCTGATCGCGGTCGTGCGCGTCGCCACCGAGCTCACGGCCGGCCAGCGGGAGCGGGTGGGCGCGGCCCTGTCGCGCGCATATGGCCGCGATATTCACCTGAATGTCGTCATCGATCCCGAGGTCGTGGGTGGAATGTCCATCCAGATCGGGGATGAGTTCATCGACGGCAGCGTGGCGAGCCGTCTCGCCCAGCTACGGCACCGGCTGGCCTCGTGATGACCGAGCATGGCCGGTTCCCCGGGCAGCCAGACCCGTCAGCGGGCATCGCGGCAGCCGATAACAGACCTAACACCAGCATTCCGACGAGAAAGACGCGAGGACCATGGCGGAGCTGACAATACGGCCCGACGAGATCCGGGACGCGCTGGCGAGCTTCGTCCAGGCGTATGAGCCGGACGCCGCCTCCCGGCAGGAGGTTGGCACGGTCGCCGAGTGCGGCGACGGTATTGCCCGGGTGGAGGGCCTGCCCTCCGCGATGGCCAACGAGCTGCTGGAGTTCCCCGGCGGGATCCGGGGCCTGGCGCTCAACCTGGACGTCCGCGAGATCGGTGTGGTCATCCTCGGCGACTTCAGCAAGATCGAGGAAGGCCAGCAGGTCCGCCGGACCGGCGAGGTGCTGTCGGTCCCGGTCGGCGATGGCTTCCTGGGCCGGGTGGTGGACCCGCTCGGGGTGCCGCTGGACGGCAAGGGTGACATCGAGGGCACTGTCCTGCGGGCACTGGAGCTCCAGGCGCCGTCGGTGGTCCAGCGCAGCAAGGTGAACCAGCCGCTGCAGACCGGCATCAAGGCGATCGACGCGATGACCCCGGTCGGGCGCGGGCAGCGGGAGCTGATCATCGGCGACCGGCAGACCGGCAAGACCGCCATCGCCATCGACACGATCATCAACCAGAAGGCGAACTGGGAGTCCGGCGACCCGGCCCGGCAGGTCAAGTGCATCTACGTGGCGGTCGGCCAGAAGGGCTCCACCACCGCGCAGGTGCGGCAGGCGCTGGAGGACGCGGGCGCGATGGCGTACACCACCATCGTCGCCGCACCCGCCTCGGACCCGGCCGGCTACAAGTACATCGCCCCCTACACCGGGTCGGCTATCGGCCAGCACTGGATGTACGCGGGCCAGCACGTGCTGATCATCTTCGACGACCTGTCCAAGCAGGCCGAGGCCTACCGGGCCATCTCCCTGCTGCTGCGTCGCCCCCCCGGCCGTGAGGCCTACCCGGGAGATGTCTTCTACCTGCACTCCCGGCTGCTGGAGCGGTGCGCCAAGCTCTCGAAGGATCTGGGCGGCGGGTCGCTGACCGGCCTGCCGATCATCGAGACCAAGGCCAACGACATCTCCGCCTACATCCCGACCAACGTCATCTCCATCACCGATGGGCAGATCTTCCTGGAGACCGACCTGTTCAACTCCGGGGTCCGGCCGGCCATCAACGTCGGCCGGTCGGTGTCCCGGGTCGGTGGCGACGCCCAGATCAAGGCGATGAAGAAGGTGGCCGGCGGGCTCAAGCTGGCCCTGTCGCAGTTCCGTGACCTGGAGGCGTTCGCCGCGTTCGCCTCCGACCTGGACCCGGTGTCCCGCGCCCAGCTGGAGCGCGGCTCGCGGCTGGTGGAACTGCTCAAGCAGCCGCAGTACAGCCCGCTGCCGGTGGAGCGGCAGGTGGTCGCGGTCTGGGCGGGCACCGGCGGGCACCTCGACGACGTGCCCATCGAGGACATCAGCCGGTTCGAGGACGAGTTCCTGGACATGATCGGCCGCCAGCACGCGGGCATCTACGACGCGATCCGGGAGACCGGCGAACTGTCCGATGACACCGCCACCGCGCTCAAGGACGCGATCGAGGAGTTCCGGCGCGGTTTCGAGGTCACCGGCGGCGAGATGCTGGTGAAGGAGGAGCCGGCCGAGCCGATCGAGGAGGCGAAGGTCGGCCACGAGAAGGTGACCAAGTACGTCCCGCCGCCGGCCCGGCAGGGCTAGGCCGGGAAGGGCAGACATGGGAGCAGAACTCCGAGCGGTCAGGCAGCGGATCCGGTCGATCCAGTCCACTGCCAAGATCACCCGTGCCCAGGAACTGATCGCGGCGTCACGCATCATCAAGGCGCAGCAGCGGGTGCGGGCCTCCGCGCCCTATGCCCGGGAGATCGAGCGGGCGGTGGAGGCAGTGGTCAGCCGCTCCGCGCACATCGACCACCCACTGGTGCGCGAGCCCGTGCGCAGCGAGCGGGCGGCGGTGCTCGTCCTGACCAGCGACCGCGGCTTCTGCGGCGGGTACAACGCCAACGTGCTGCGTGAGACGCAGCGGCTGCGGGCACTGCTGGCGGACCGGGGCGTCCCGGTAGCCACCTACGTGGCCGGGACCAAAGGCATCATCTGGCACCGCTTCCGCGGCCGGGAACTGGCCGGCGATTGGAGCGGCTTCTCCGACAACCCCACCCACCACTGGGCACGGGAGATCACGCAGAGGCTGCTCGAGGAGTTCGAGCGCCCCGCAGCCGAGGGCGGGGTGGACGAGATCCACCTCGTCTACACCGAGTTCGTGTCCATGCTCACCCAGCGGCCGGTGGTCCGCCGGATCCTGCCGCTGGAAATCGAGGAAGTCGAGGCGGAGCCGCCCAGCGGGCCCGTCCCGCTGTACGAGTTCGAGCCGTCCCCGCAGGTCGTCCTGAATGCCCTTCTTCCGTGGTACGTGGAGAACCGGATCTATCACGCGCTGCTGGAGAGCGCGGCGGCCGAGATCGCCGAACGCAGGCGGGCGATGAAGTCGGCCACCGACAACGCGAGCGACCTGCTGGAGCAGTTCACCCGTGAGGCGAACAAGGCCCGCCAGGCCGAGATCACCCAGGAAATCAGCGAGATCGTCGGGGGCGCCAACGCGCTGGCCGAGTCGATCGCAACCAGCGAGTGAGGGTCACCATGACCGCAACCGTAGAGAACGCCACCGCCGGCCGGCCGAACGCCGCCGGCCAGGCCGGGCGGGTAGCCCGGGTTATCGGCCCGGTGGTGGACGTGGAGTTCGGCACCGACCAGATGCCCGGCATCTACAACGCGCTCCATGTGGATGTCACGCTGGGCGAGGAGGTCAAGACGCTGACCCTGGAGGTCGCCCAGCACGTCGGCGAGAACACGGTGCGGGCGATCTCCATGCAGCCGACCGACGGCCTGGTGCGCGGTGCGACCGTGACCGACACCGGGTCGGCCATCTCGGTGCCGGTCGGCGACGTCACCAAGGGCCATGTCTTCAACGTCCTCGGTGAGTCGCTGGACGTGCCGACCGCGTCGCTGAAGATCACCGAGCGCTGGGGGATCCACCGCGACGCCCCCGACTTCGACAAGCTGGAGCCGCGGACCGAGATCCTGGAGACCGGGATCAAGGTTCTCGACCTGCTCACCCCCTACGTCAAGGGCGGCAAGATCGGCCTGTTCGGCGGGGCCGGCGTGGGCAAGACGGTGCTCATCCAGGAGATGATCACCCGGGTGGCCAAGAACTTCGGTGGCGTGTCGGTGTTCGCCGGGGTCGGCGAGCGCACCCGTGAGGGCAACGACCTGTTCATCGAGATGACCGAGTCGAACGTCATCAAGGACACGGCGCTGGTGTTCGGCCAGATGGACGAGCCGCCCGGCACCCGGCTGCGGGTCGGGCTGGCGGCGCTGACCATGGCCGAGTATTTCCGCGACGTCCAGGGCCAGGACGTGCTGCTGTTCATCGACAACATCTTCCGGTTCACCCAGGCGGGCTCGGAGGTCTCCACCCTGCTCGGCCGGATGCCGTCGGCGGTCGGCTACCAGCCCACCCTGGCGGACGAGATGGGCCAGCTGCAGGAGCGGATCACCTCCACCCGCGGCCACTCCATCACCTCCATGCAGGCGATCTACGTGCCCGCGGACGACATCACCGACCCGGCCCCGCACACCACGTTCGCCCACCTGGACGCGACCACGGTGCTGTCCCGGGCGATCACCGAGAAGGGGATCTTCCCGGCGGTTGACCCGCTGGACTCCGCCTCGCGGATCCTGGACGCCAACTACGTGGGCCAGGAGCACTACGACGTCGCCCGCGAGGTGCAGCGGATCCTCCAGCGGTACAAGGAGCTGCAGGACATCATCGCCATCCTCGGCATCGACGAGCTGTCCGAGGAGGACAAGGTCACCGTCCAGCGGGCACGGCGGATCGAGCGGTTCCTGTCGCACCCGATGTTCGTGGCCGAGCAGTTCACCGGGCAGCCCGGTGTGTTCGTGCCGCTCACCGAGACGATCGCCTCCTTCAAGGCGCTCTGCGAAGGCAAGTACGACCACATCCCGGAGCAGGCGTTCTTCATGTGCGGCGGGATCGAGGACGTGGAGCGCAAAGCGGCGGAGCTGGAGCGCCAGTGAACGGGGTAACGCGCCGTGACGCTTAGGGTTGAGCTGGTCGCGCCGGACGGTGAGATCTGGTCCGGGCGGGCCCGGATGGTGATCGCCAAGACCCTGGACGGGGATCTGGGTGTGCTCACCGGTCATCCGCCGGTGCTCGGGATCCTGGCCGAGGGCAGCCTCATCCAGATCCTCGACCCCGAGGACAGCGAGGGGACGGCGGGCCAGCATGTGCTGGCCGCGGTGAGCAGTGGCTTCCTCGCGGTCGCGGACGACCGGGTGTCCATCATGTCCCGGCAGGCCCAGCTGGGGTCCCAGGTGGACACCAGCGCTGTGCAGGCGGAGCTGGACGCCGCGCTGGCGGCCACCGGGCCGCTGCCGCCGGACGCCGAGCCTGCCGAGGTGAAGTACGCGCGGGCGCTGCTGCGGGCTGCGGGCGAGCGGTCCTGACGAGGGCCAGCGGCCGGGCCCGGGATGAGCAAAGCACTGGCGCTCGACGCGGCCTGGATCTTCGCCGCCTTCCTGGTCGTGGTGGTGCTGGCGGCGGCCGGGATCGCTGGCCGCCGGATCCTGCTGGACCGGGGCGGCGGCACGGTGGAATGCGGGCTGCGCAGGCCGGGCGGCAACTGGCGGCTCGGAGTGGCCGCCTACCGGGCTGACGAGCTGCGCTGGTACGACGGCGTCGGCGTGCTGCTCACCCCGGAGGAGACCCTGTCCCGGCGGTCGCTGGCGGTCATCTCGCGCCGCCCGGCGGACGCGGGCGAGGCGGTGCGGCTGGGGCCCGGCATGGTGGTGGTGGCCTGCCGCCCGGGGGAGAGCCCGGACCTGATCGAGCTGGCCATGGGGGAGTCCGCGCTGACCGGCTTCCTGGCCTGGCTGGAGGCGGCCCCGCCCGGCTCCTACCAGCGCTGGCCCGGCTGACCCCGAACCCGTTAGGTGCGCTGCGGGCAGGCGCCTCGGATGTTCGGATGGCGCGGGTGGGGGTGGTGGTTCGGGTGCGTGTGGGGCTCAGCGGTCGCCGCCGGGCTTCCACAGGACGTCGCCGTGCTCGGCGTTCGCCTGCCGGGCGAGGATGAACAGCAGGTCGGAGAGGCGGTTGAGGTAGCGCGCCGTGCGCGGGTTCATGGTGTCCCCGTAGACGGCCAGGGCCGCCCAGGTGCTGCGCTCGGCCCGGCGGACCACCGTCCGGGCGGTGTGCAGCAGCGCGGCCCCGGCGGTGCCGCCGGGCAGCACGAAGCTGCGCAGCGTGGGCAGGTCGGCGTTGTGCTCGTCGCAGTCGCGTTCCAGCGCCGAAACATAGGTGTCGTCTATGCGCAGCGGCGGGTAAGGCGGGTTGTCGCTCACCGGGTTGCACAGGTCCGCCCCGACGTCGAACAGCTCGTTCTGGACCCGGGCCAGCACCGCCACCGCCCGGTCGCCCAGCCCGCCGAGCGCCAGTGCGGTCCCGATCGCGCAGTTGGCCTCGTCCACGTCGGCGAAGGCGGCAAGCCGCGGGTCGGTCTTGGCTACCCGGCTGGTACCGCCCAGCGCTGTGGTCCCGTCGTCACCGGTGCGGGTATAGATACGCGACAGAACGATGGGCTGGTCCCGGCGATTCTCTGACATGGCATCACGGTAGCGGGTAGGGCTGGCGCGGCCGCGGTCCGCTGCCGGCGCGTCCTGAAGACCGCGGAATCAACGATGTGATCAATCGCCTGACCTGGGGTATTCACATTTTGACCACGATGTGGCATCGTATAACTGCGAAGAGTCACCAGACTCGGAGCCAGTGAGCTAGCCTGCCGGCTGCCTCGCCCGGCGGATCTCGGGGGCCCGCCGGACACCGACGGTGGCAGGCAGTGTGGAGGGGTGCGCCCCCGGCCAGCGGCCGGGGGCGCACCCATGTGCTGCGGGGCCGTGAGCGGCCCGGGGGACCGGGCTGGCAGGCCGCCGGGGCCGGCGGCTTACCCGTCCCCGGGAGTGGCCGGCGGCGGGCCGGGGAGTGGCCGGGCACACGGCCGCACGCGCCGGTAGGGTTGTCGCCTACAGCCCGAACTGTGGTTGAGAAGGTGACCGTGTACGACTATGTCATTGTCGGTGCCGGTAGCGCCGGATGTGTCCTGGCAGCGCGCCTGTCCGAGAACCCCGCTACCCGGGTGCTGCTGCTGGAGGCCGGGCCCCCCGACGACGCCGATGAGATCCACATCCCGGCCGCGCTGAACCTGCTCTTCCAGAGCACCTACGACTGGGACTTCCGCACCGTCCCGCAGGAGCGGGCGGCGGGCCGCGCCATCTACTGGCCGCGGGGCCGCATGCTCGGCGGCTCCTCGTCGATGAACGCGATGATCTACATCCGGGGCGCCCGCCACGACTACGACACCTGGCGGGACGATTACGGCTGCACCGGATGGGGCTACGCCGACCTGATGCCCTACTTCCGCCGGGCCGAGGACAACACCAGGGGCGCGTCGGCCTATCACGGCTCGGGCGGGCCCCTGAGCGTCTCGGACCTGAAGTACCGCTCGCAGCTCACCAGGGCCTTCGTCGCCTCGGCCCGCGAATGCGGGGTGCTGGAGAACGAGGACTTCAACGGCCCGCAGCAGGACGGCAGTGGCTTCTACCAGGTGACGCAGCGGGACGGCCGCCGCTGGTCGGCGGCGGACGCCTACCTGCACCCGGCCATGTCCCGGCCCAACCTGGAGGTGCTCACCGACGCCCGGGCGACCCAGGTCGTGGTCGACGCCGGCCGCGCCTCCGGGGTGCGCTACCTGCGGCGCGGGACCGAGGAGATGGCCCGCGCCGACGCCGAGGTGATCCTGGCCGCGGGCGCCATCGGCAGCCCGCAGATGCTCATGCTGTCCGGCGTCGGCCCCGCCGACCACCTGCGCGATCTGGGCATCGCGGTCAGGGTGGACAGCCCCGGCGTGGGCGCCAACCTGTCCGACCATCCGGTGGTCACCGCGATGTGGCAGACCCCGCGCACGCGGGCCCTGTGGGAGGAGTCCAGCCCGGCCAACCTGGCCCGCTGGCGGTTCCGCCACTCCGGCCCGCTGACCTCCAACGTGGCCGAGGCAGGCGGGTTCAGCCGGACCAGGCCCTCGCTGCCAGCGCCCGACCTGCAATGGCACGCGCTGCCCACGCCGTATCAGCGGGAGGGGCTGGGCGACCCGCAGACCCGGGCGCTCTCGCTGCTGATCACCCTGGTCGACGTCGGCAGCCGGGGCCAGGTCTGGCTGCGCAGCGCCGACCCGCGGCACAAGCCCGCCATCGACCCGGCCTACCTGTCCGACGGCACCGACATCGAGCCGCTGGTCGAGGGAGTGCGGATGGCGCGCGAGTTCGCCGCCGCCGGCCCGCTCGGCAAGCTGTGCAAGGACGAGCTGGCGCCGGGGCCGGATGTGCGCACCGACGCCCAGGTGCGGGAGTTCATCCGGCGGGACCTCGGGACGCTGTTCCACCCGGTCGGCACCTGCGCGATGGGCGGCGACTCGCCGCTGGTGGCCAGCAAGCTGGCCAGCGTCGTCGACCCGGAGCTGCGGGTGCGCGGGGTGGAGCGGCTGCGGGTGGTCGACGCCTCGGTGATGCCGGCCGTGCCCCGCGGCAACACCAACGCCCCGACCATTGCCATCGCCGAGCGTGCGGCGGACCTGATCATCGGCCGGGCCCCACTGGAGCCCGCCGACCCGGCCCACGACGTCGCGCCCCTGGCCGCCGACCTGACCTGACCGCCCCGCCGAACCCGGTGAGGGGACCAGAGGCGTCAGCGGTAGCGCTTGCCGTGCAGGAAGGTGGCGGCTGCCAGCAGCTTGGTCACGTCCTTGTCGGTGCGCGACAGCGTGGTCAGGTTCAGCGGCGACCGCATCCGGACCCGGGTGATCGACTTGGCCCGGGCGAACTCACGCAGCCCGTCGGGGCCGTGGATGCGGCCGAAACCGGAGTCGCCGTTCCCGCCGAACGGCAGGGCTGGCACGGTCGCGAACCCGATCACCGAGTTGACCGCGGTCATCCCGCTGCGCAGCGCCCGCGCCACGTCCATGGCCCGCTTCTTGTCGCGCACGAACACGGTGGCGCCGAGCGCGTAGCGGCTGGAGTTCGCCATCGTGACGGCTTCGTCCAGGCTGGCGACCCGGGTCACGGTGATCGTGGGGCCGAACGTCTCGTCCTGGATCGCCAGGCTGGTCTCGGGCACGTCGGCCAGGATCACCGGGTCCACATAGGGCCGCCGGATGCTCTGCATGCCGCCCAGGACCGCCCGCCCGCCGCGGGCCAGGGCATCGGCGACATGGTCCTCGATGACATCCACCTGCGCCGGGCGGGTCATCGGCCCGTAGGCCGACTCGCGGTCGTCACCGGGCCGCGCCCCGGACATGCGTTCGGCCAGCTTCTCCAGGAACGTGTGGTAGACGGCGTCGACGACATAGACCCGCTCCACCCCGATGCAGGTCTGGCCCCCGTTGGACACCGCGCCCCAGGCCGCGGCGTCGGCGGCGGCGTCCAGGTCGGCGTCGTCGCCCACCAGGAACGCGTCCTTGCCGCCGCACTCGGCGATCATGGGGGTGAGGTTCTGGGCGCAGGCGGCCATCACCTTGCGCGCGGTCGCGCTGGAACCGGTGAACGAGATCTTGTCCACCGCGCTGCGGGCGAGCGCCTCCCCGGTCTCGCCGGCGCCGGTGACCAGCTGCAGGACCGGGTGCTCGGGCACCACCTCCGCGAACGAGCTGACCAGCCAGCCGCCGACCGCGGGGGTGAGCTCGCTGGGCTTGAACACCACCGCGTTGCCGGCGGCCAGCGCGTAGGCGATCGAGCCCATCGGGGTGAAGACCGGGTAGTTCCACGGCCCGATCACGCCGACGACGCCGAGCGGGGCGTACTCCACCGACGAAGCCAGGTTGACCGCGGGCAGCCCGCTGCGCACGCGGCGCGGGCCGAGCACCCGGCGGGCGTGGCGTGCGGCCCAGTCGAGGTGCACGATCGCCAGGAAGATCTCCAGCTGGGCGTCACCGAGCGGCTTGCCGGTCTCGGTGTGCACCAGCTCGGCGAGGCGGCCGATGTAGCGGATCAGGTGGGACTTCCAGGCCAGCAGCCGGGTCCTGCGCTGCTTCGGGCTCAGGCTCGCCCACCAGGCGGCGGCCTCGCGGGCACGCTCGACGGCGGCATCGACCTGCGCCTGGCCGTGAACGCCGAAGGTGGCGATCACCTCCGAGGTGGCGGGGTTGACCGAGTCGAAGGTCTCCACCTGCCGGGTCTGCCCGTGGGTCCACACCGTGTCCATCGTCCTCACCTTCGCACCGCACGCACTACCGGTGTTGCGAGCCAGTAAACCACCGGTACCCCGGCACCGCGAGGCGCCCTCCCGTGGCCGCCCGCGCCGCCACGGAGTGGGCCCGGGCGGCCGGTGGATACCGTGGGTGCAAGCCTGGCGGCGCTGGCCGGCCAGGCACCGGCGGACCGGAGCTGAACCCAGGTGACCCAACGCCCCTACGTGCTGCTGAGCTGCGCCATGTCGGCCGACGGCTGCCTGGACGCGCCCGGGCCGTCCCGGCTGGTGCTCTCGGGTGCCGCCGACCTGGACCGGGTGGACGGGGAGCGGGCCGCCAGCGACGCGATCATGGTCGGGGCGGGCACGATCCGGCGCGACGACCCCCGGCTGCTCGTCCGCTCGCCGCGGCGGCGGGCCGCCCGCGCCGCCCGCGGCCAGCCTGAGCACCCGGCCGTGGTCACCGTGACCGCCAGCGGCGGCCTCGATCCCGGCGCCCGGTTCTTCACCCACGGGCCGCGGGACCGGTTCGTCTATTGCCCCGCGCCGGTGATAGCTGGTCTTTCCAAGCGGCTGAACGGGTGTGCGGAGGTGATCGATGCTGGCCAGCCGGTCCAGCTCGGGGCGGTCCTGGCGGACCTGGCGGGCCGGGGGATCGCGCGGCTGATGGTCGAGGGCGGCGCCAGCCTGCTCAGCCAGTTCCTGGCCGCTGGGCTGGCGGACGAGCTGCAGCTGGCGGTCGCGCCGTTCTTCGTCGGTGACCCGGCCGCCCCCCGGTTCGCGCCGCCGGGCAGCTACCCGCACGGGCCCGGCTGGCCGATGACCCTGGCCGGGACCCGCCGGCTCGGCGGCATGGTGGTGCTGCGGTACCTGCTGGGCCCGGCGGCGCAGCCCCCCGCCTACGGCCCCCCGGGCGCCGGCGGCGAGGTGAGCGCGGCGGACCGGGACTGGCTGCGGCACGCCATCGCGCTGTCCCGGCGGTGCCCGCCGTCGGCGTCGGCGTTCAGCGTCGGCGCGGTGGTGGTCGCGGCTGACGGGTCAGTGCTTGCCACCGGCTACTCGCGCGAGGGCAGCCCGCACGACCATGCAGAGGAGGCGGCCCTCGCCAGGCTTTCCCCGGCCGATCCCCGGCTGGCCGGTGCGACCCTGTACAGCTCGCTGGAGCCGTGCCGGTTCCGCGCCTCGCGGCCCCGCCCGTGCGCGGAGCTCGTCATCGGCGCGGGCCTGCGCCGGGTCGTGCTGGCCTGGCTGGAGCCGCCGGTGTTCGCCCCCGGCGGCGGCGCGGCCCTGCTCCGTGAGGCCGGCCTCACCGTGGCGGAGGACGCAGACCTGGCCGCGCAGGCCCGTGCCGTGAACGCCGCTGTGCTGCCCGGCGAACCGTGCTAGCTTCCGGTATCGGGCGGTGCTTCACCAAAGGCGGTGGAATGTACTTATTTGAGTGTGAGGCGACGTTCACCGCTGACCCAGCCGCGGTCTGGGCGCTCTGGACCGACGTGGCCCGCTGGCCGCAGTGGGACGTCAGCAAGGAGATCGCGCGGCTGGACGGGCCGTTCGAGGTGGGAGTCTCCGGCTGGGCCAAGCAGCGCGGCAACCTCGGCGGCTCCTTCACCATCACGGTGGTGGAGCCCGGGCGGCGCTGGGTGACCGAGTGCCCGATGCCCCTGGGCAAGATCGTCTTCGACCACGTGCTCCAGCCCCTTCCCGGCGGCCGCGTCCGGGTGGTCAAGAAGGTTGACGTCCTGGGCGGGTCGGGGCCGCTGCTGCGGCTGTTCGTCCCCCGGCTGCGCCGTGACATCACCGGGTCCCTGGCCGCGCTGGGGCACCGGCTGCCCGCAGCGGGCGCCCCAGCGCGGCCACGATCGTGCCAATGGCGGCCGTGCCCGCGGCGGGGCGGGCCGTTAGCTGGGGACGTTGGCCAATTGGGGGTCGGCCAGGGCGGCGCCGTAGCGGATGGCGGCAAGGTGGCCAATCGTGGGGTGGCCACCGAGCGGCGGCGCGCATTCTATGCCGGTTTGGGCGGTAATGGCTTCCAGCGCACCCGGCTCGATCTCCGGCCCGATGACGCACGGCGCCAGCGCGACCCGGGTGACCTGCGCCGCCTGCAGGCGCTCCACCGCCTGCCGGAGGGCGGCGTGGTCCCCGAGCGGGGCCGGCATGACGGGGATCGCCAGCCGGGATGCGAGCAGCACCGCGACCACACCCGCGGCCTGGACGGCCTCGTCGCTGCCCACGGCACCCACGATCACGCCGTCGGCGGCCGTCACGATGCTGATCCGGCCCACCCGGCCCGCGCGGGCGAGCCCGGCGTCGGACAGCCGGGTGTGCAGCGCCTCGGCCAGGAACGGGTGCGGGCCCAGGTGGCCGCCTACCAGCACCGGTGCCTGAGCCGCGGTCACCGCGGCCACGATCGCCGCGTCCACCAGCGGGTAGGGGCCGGTGAGCAGCGGGACCACGACCGCCGCCGGGCTGCCGTCCGCGCTGTGCAGCTCGCTGAGCACGGTGCTGAGGTGGCTCTCGCTGCCTACCAGGTACCCGACGGCGATCGGGGCGCCGGGGCAGGAGGTGCCGGCGCTGGCGGCGATCTCGGCGACGATCTCCTGGTTGGCCGCGGTCGGCGCTCCCGGGACGGCGAGCACTAGCGCCGGGGCTTGGTCCGGCAATGAGAGCTGATGCGGACTGGAGTGCCGCCCTGGCCGGAGAAAGCGGGTAGTGCGGACCGGCAGAGGCGATCGGCTGTGATCTTCAACGCCCATAACAGCGCATCGTAACCAAGCGGGCCAGGCTGATGCCGACAATTCGGATGAGAACTGCTATTGAGGTTAGAAGAGTCGCAGTGAGGCATCGCCCATACCGCGCATGGCGTCATAGTCCAAGGTCACGCACCGTATGCCCCGGTCCTCCGCCAGTACCCGCGCCTGCGGCTTGATCTCCTGGGCGGCGAACACGCCACGCACGGGTGCGAGCAGCGGATCGCGGTTGAGCAATTCGAGATAGCGGGTGAGTTGCTCGACCCCGTCGATCTCACCACGCCGCTTGATCTCCACCGCCACCGATGCCGACGCGCTGTCCCGGCACATGAGGTCCACCGGCCCGATCGCGGTCGGGTACTCGCGCCGGACCAGCCGCCAGCCATCGCCCAGCAGGTGCATCTGGGCGGCGAGCAGTTCCTGCAGGTGCGCCTCCACACCGTCTTTGACCAGGCCAGGATCGGTGCCGAGCTCGTGGCTGGAGTCGTGCAGGAACTCCTCGATGGTGATCAGCAGCTCCTCTCCGGCCTTGTTCACCACCCGCCAGGTACCGGGCGACTCCTCCAGCCGGCACGGCGGCGACATCCAGTTGAGCGGTTTGTAGGAACCGCCGTCGGAGTGCACGAGCACCGAGCCGTCGGCCTTGACGATGAGCAGCCGGGGGGCTGAGGGCAGGTGGGCGGTGAGCCGGCCGATGTAATCGACGCTGCACCTGGCGATAACGAGCCGCACGGGAGCCAACTGTAGCCCGGTGGCGGGCGGGGCGGACGTCCGGCCGTGGGCCGTGCTGGTGCCGCGATGCCATACAGTGACGGCCGTGAGTCCGCGCAAGGCCCGCCGGCTGCCAGCCGGGATGCCGCGTAAGCCGCGTGGCGGCGTGCCCCGCGGCCGGCCCGGCGCGCCGGGCGGGAACGGGCAGGACGGGGGAGAGGACATCCCCGCGCTCCGGCTCGGCCCGGAGCGGGTGGAATCGGGCCCGGACGGGGACTGGCGGGTCCGCCTGGTGCCCGGGGCCGCCACCACGAAGACCTATCGCTGCCCGGGCTGCGACCAGGAGATCACCCCAGGCATCCCGCACGTGGTGTCCTGGCCGGCCCACACCCCCGGGGTGGCCGAGCGCCGGCACTGGCACGCCGCGTGCTGGGAACGGCGGCTGCAGCGGCACGTACCCCCCCGCCGCCGGGGGCGGCCATGAGCGAGATCCGGGCCAGCACTGTCCTCCCGGCCCGGCGGGAGCCGGTCACGCTGCGCACCGCTGACGGGCTGTCGCTGGTCGGCGAGCTCGCGCTGCCAGCCGTGCGCGACCCGGTGGCCACCCTCATCTGCCTGCACCCGCTGCCCACGCACGGCGGGATGATGGACAGCCATCTGCTGCGCAAGGCGTCCTACCGGCTGCCCGCCCTGGCCGATCTGGCCGTGTTCCGCTTCAACACCCGGGGCACCGCGTCCGGGCAGGGGCGCAGCGAGGGCGAGTTCGGCGGGGGCGAGGCCGAACGCCACGACGTCGCCGCGGCCATCGCCTGGTGCGCGGCCGCAGGGCTGCCGCACCGGTGGCTGCTGGGCTGGTCGTTCGGCACCGAGCTGGCGCTGCGGTGGGGGCTCGACCCGGCGGTGGAGGGTGCCATCCTGCTCTCGCCGCCGCTGCGCCGGGCCGGGGACGCCGACCTGGACGCCTGGGCCGCCGCTGGCAAGCCGCTGCTCGCCTTGGTCCCCGAGCTGGACGACTACCTGCGCCCGCCGGAGGCCCGGGAACGGTTCGCCCGGGTGCCGCAGGCCGAACTGGTGGCGGTGGACCGGGCCAAGCACCTCTGGGTCGGCGAGCCCGCTGTCCGTATTGTGCTCGGGGAGATCGTCCGCCGGGTCAACCCGGCGGCCTTGCCGCTCCCCACGGAATGGAAGGACTGATGTGGCCCCCTTCGACCTGACCGGAAAGAAAGCATTCGTCACCGGCGCGTCCCGCGGGATCGGGCAGGCGATCGCGGTGGCGCTCGCGCAGGCGGGAGCGGACGTGGCCGTGGTGGCCCGCGGCGAGGAGGGGCTCGCGGAGACCGCCGGGCAGATCGCCAGCTATGGCCGCCAGGCCCATGTCATCCCCGCCGACGTGACCCGGCAGGAGGCGGTGGAGGCGGCGGTCACGGCGGCGATCGACCGCCTCGGCCACATCGATGTGGTGGTGAACAACGCCGGCGGTTCCAACTTCCTGGTGTCGTTCCTGGATCTGCGCCTGCCCGGCTGGGACAAGCTCATGAGGCTGAACCTGGACTCGGCCATGTACGTGTGCCACGCGGTCGGCGGTCACCTCGTGGGCCGGGGCAGCGGCTCAGTCATCAACGTGGCCTCGGTGGCCGGCCTGATCGGCTCGCCGTTCCTGTCCCCGTACGGGGCGGCCAAGGCGGGCCTCATCTCGCTGACCAAGTCGCTGGCCGTCGAATGGGCGGAGCGGGGGGTCCGCGTCAACGCGTTGTGCCCCGGCTGGACCGCCACCGACCTCAACCGGAACCTGTGGGAGGACGCGACGGTCGGCCCGGCGACCGTCGCGACGGTGCCGATGCGGCGCTGGGGCCGCGCGGAGGAGATGGCCGGCCCAGCCATCTTCCTGGCCAGCGACGCCTCCTCCTACATGACCGGGCAGGCGCTGGTCATCGACGGCGGCCAGACCGCGCTGAGCTGAACCCGCGGCGGCTGGCAGCCGCCACGCAAAGGGCCGCTGGCAGCCGGGTGATGCTTCGTTCCCGCTGATGCGAGAGGGGGGCCGGCGCTGACGCGCTGGCCCCCCTCTGCGTTCAGGCGACTACTCGGTCCACCAGTCGTCGTCGTTCGACTTGGCGACCTTGGCCGGGACCGGCTGCTTCGGCGCGCTGCCGGCCGGCGGCTGCGCCGCGGCGGGAGCGGTCGGCGGCTGGCTGGGCGGCGGCGCCGGGGCGTGGGCAGGGGCGTGGGCAGGGGCGTGGGCCGGGGGAGCCACCGCCCTGGGGGCCGCGGCTGCGACCGCGGGCCGGCCCGGCTTGAGCGCGTCGGCCAGGCCCGGCACCTGGGTGCCGAGCAGCTGGCTGATCTGGGCCAGGTGGGTGGAGATGCTCTCCTTCTGCTTGCTCAGCTCGTCGACCTCGCGCTGGGCGCCAGCCCGGTGCCGCTCGATCTCGCTCTTGGTGTCCGCGAGCAGCTGGTCGGCCTGGGCCTTGGCCTGGGCGACGATCTGGTCGGCGTTCTTCTTGGCGTTGGTGACCAGCTGCTTGGAGTGCTGGTCGGCCTCGCGCCGGGTCTGCTCCGCCTGGGCGCTGGCCTTGGCGGCCCGCTGCTCGGCGGTGGCGGCCCGCTGCTCCGCCTCGGTGACCAGCTTCTGGGTCGCCGACTGGGCGGCCGCCAGGCGTTCGGACTCCTGCCGCTCGGACTCCTCCCGGCGGGAGGCTAGCTGGATCTCGAACTCGGCCTCGGCCTGGGCGCGCTGGGCCTCGCTCTCCTCCAGGATGCGCTGCGCCTGGCTGCGCATCTCGTCCGCCTGCCGCTTGGAGGTGGTGAGGATCTCGTCGCGCTCCCGCTTGGCGGACGCCTTCAGCTGGGCGGCCTCCCGCTCGGTGGTGGTCCGCAGCTTGGCGATGTCCCGCTCGACCGCGGCCCGTTTCTCCGCCACCTCGTGATCGGCGGTGGCGCGCAGCTTCGCGACCTCCCGCTCGGTCGTGGAGGTCAGCTCGTCGGCCTCGCGGCGGGCGCCGGTCCGGATCGCCTCCGCCTCCCGCTCGGCCGAGCCGCGCTGGTCGTCGGTCTCCCGCTTGGCGATGGCCCGCAGTTCGGCGGCCTCGTTCTCGGCCGCGGCGCGAAGCTCGGCCGCGTCCACCTTGGCCGCGGCGTTCAGCTCGTTCGCCGCCGCCCTGGCCTCGCCGACGATCTCGGTGGCCTGCTCCTCGGCGAGCCGCAGCAGCTGCTCGATCCGGGAGCCGAGCCCGGAGTAGGTGGGGCGCTCCTGCTCACGGATCTGCCGGTGTGCATCCGACAGTTCCTGCTGGAGTGCCTGCACCTGGTCCCGGTGCTGGCGCATCTCGGCGTCGAGCTGCTTGAGATACTCGTCCACCTGGTGCTGGTCGTACCCGCGCATGACCTTGGCGAAGTCGCGGGCTGGTGCGTCTTCGAAGAAGTTGCTCAGCTGAGCGTCGATTTCAGGCTGCATCTGGCCTAATCCTGGTTGGTCGGGGGGGGACATGCGGGGGGTGCGGACGAGGTACCTCACGGCCGTATCGATGGCTGAGTGCCTTGGCAAGGCACCCTTCCGGCCAGTCGGCGCGGCGCTTACGAGCCGCTCGCCCAATTCCTGGCAGCGTACTCCCCCGACGCAGGTGATTGCGGCGCCTTCCAGCTTCCAGCCCTCTAGATCCTGCTTTGTTATGAGATAGCCAGCTAAGAAACCGTTTGCACAGGCCCCGGTGCCTGGACCAGCTCGGTCAGCACCCCGCCCACGTCCGCCGGATGCAGAAAGGCGATGGCAGCGCCCATCGAGCCATGCCGGGGCCGCTGATCCAGCAGCCGGATCCCGCGGCCGCCGATGGCCTCCATGGCCGCTGTGATATCCGCCACCCCGTACCCGATGTGGTGGACCCCCTCGCCCCGGCGGGCCAGGAACCTGCCCACCGGCGTGTCCGGCCCGAGCGGCTCGAGCAGCTGGACCCACGACGCGCCGCCGGGGGCGGCGGCCACCCGCAGCATCGCCTCCCGGACCCCCTGCGCCTCGTTGACCTCGCGGCTCACCACCTCGAGGTCGAACACCGACTCGTACAGGGCGATCCTGGCGGCAAGGTCGTGACAGGCGATTCCCACATGGTCGATCCGGTCCAGCACCACTGCCTCCCTCGTTGACCCGGCGGTCCCTGGGTATCGTGGCAGAGGGTCCCGCCCGGGCGCCGGGGTGGGCATGCCAGCGGAGGGAAGCCATGCCATCAGCGGTCATCACGGGCGGTGCCCGGACCCCGGTCGGCCGGCTGCTCGGCTCACTGGCCGGCTTCACCGCCGCCGATCTCGGCGGCATCGTCATCAAGGAGGCGCTGGAACGGTCCGGCCTGTCCGGTGCCGACCCGCAGTACGTGATCATGGGCCAGGTGCTGCAGGCGGGGGCGGGCCAGATCCCGGCCCGGCAGGCCGCGGTGGCGGCCGGCATCCCGATGACCGTGCCCGCGATCACCATCAACAAGGTCTGCCTGTCCGGCCTGGACGCGATCGCCCTCGCCGCCCAGCTGATCCGGGCGGGCGAGTTCGACATCGTGGTAGCCGGGGGGATGGAGTCGATGACCCGGGCACCGCACCTGCTGCCTGGGTCACGTACCGGGCACAAGTTCGGCGCCATCGAGCTGCTGGACGCCATGGCGCTCGACGGCCTGACGGACCCGTTCGACCATTCCCCTATGGGCGAGCTCACCGACGCCCACAACACCCGGCTGGGCATCGGCCGCGCCGAGCAGGACGAATTCGCGGCCCGCTCGCACCAGCGCGCCGCCGCCGCCGTCAAGGACGGGCTGCTGGCCGGCGAGATCGTCCCGGTCCCCATTCCGCAGCGCCGGGGGGAGCCGGTCCGGTTCGACACCGACGAGGGCGTCCGGCCGGACACGACGGCCGAGGCGCTCGGCAGGCTGCGGCCCGCATTCGGGGACGGCGGCACGATCACGGCGGGCTCGGCCTCACAGATCTCCGACGGCGCCTGCGCCGTGGTGGTGATGTCCGCCGAGGCGGCCGCCGCCCGGGGCATCGCCGTGCTGGCCGAAGTCGGCGCGCACGGCAACGTGGCCGGCCCGGACAACTCGCTGCAGTCCCAGCCCTCGCGCGCCATCAGCCACGCGCTGGGCAAGGCCGGGCTGGCGGTCGCCGATCTCGACCTGATCGAGATCAACGAGGCGTTCGCCTCTGTGGTCCTGCAATCCATGCGTGACCTGCAGATCTCCGACGAGAAGGTCAACGTCAACGGCGGCGCCATCGCCATCGGCCACCCGATCGGGGCGTCCGGCGCGCGGATCGCCTTGCACCTGATCCATGAGCTGCGCCGGCGTGGCGGCGGACTGGGGGCCGCGGCCCTGTGCGGGGGCGGCGGGCAGGGCAGCGCGCTGCTGCTGCGCGTGCCGCCGGCGGACGGGACGTGACCGGTGCACCTTCCTCCCGCGGCCGGGCGTGACTGAGGCGACGGTCGGGTCGGCGCTGGCCGGGGACGCGCGGGCGCTGGCACGGCTGGTCTCCCTGGTCGAGAACGCGGCCGCCGGACTGCGGCCCGTCATGAAGGCACTGGCGCCGCTCACCGGCCGGGCCCGGGTGATCGGCCTGACCGGTGCCCCGGGGGTCGGCAAGTCCACGGTCACCGGGGCGCTGGTGTCCGCCTACCGGGAACGCGCGCTGCGGGTGGCCGTGCTCGCGGTCGACCCCACCTCCCCGTTCACCGGCGGGGCGCTGCTCGGCGACCGGGTGCGGATGCAGCAGCACGCCACCGACCCCGGCGTGTTCATCCGGTCGATGGCCAGCCGGGGCCATCTCGGCGGGCTGTCCGCGGCCACCCCGCAGGCGGTGCGGGTGCTCGACGCGGCCGGTTTCGACGTCGTCCTGGTCGAGACCGTCGGGGTGGGGCAGGCGGAGGTGGAGATCGCCTCCCTGGCCGACACCACGCTGGTGCTGGTCGCACCCGGCATGGGGGACTCCATCCAGGCGGCCAAGGCCGGCATCCTGGAGGTTGCCGACATCTTCGTGGTCAATAAGAGCGACAAGCCGGGAGCCCAGGAGGCGGTCCGGGACCTGCGCACGATGATCGCCATGGCCCAGCGGGCGCAGGGGGAGTGGAAGCCGCCGATCGTCACGACCACGGCGACGGCCGCCGAGGGCATCGCCGACCTGGTCGGCCGGCTGGACGCGCACTGGTCCTGGCTGGACGCCGCCGGTGAGCTGGAGCGCCGCCGCCGCGCCCGCGCCAGGGAGGAGGTGGCCGCTATCGCCGTCGCCGAGCTGCGCCGCCGGATGGGCGGGCTGCCAGGGGATGCCAGGCTCGATGCGCTGGCGGCCCGGGTCGCGGCCGGGGAACTCGATCCTTACTCGGCGGCGGACGAGCTGGTGGCCGCCGCGTCGGTGGGGTGACCGGCCCCGCCGGGCTGGCTGTTCTCTGGCCGGCTGTCCCCGGGCTGGCTGTCCTCCGGCTGGTCTGGGGCGGGCTGGGTCTCCCCGGGCTGTTCCGCGCCGGACAGCTGCGCCCCGGCCTGGCCGGGCTCGCCCGGCTGGCCCGCCTCATGGGTGGATGAGGCCTCCTGCCCGGCCAGGGCGTCGATCTCCGCCTGCAGGATGGACGTGCTGCGCAGCCGGGCCTCGTATGCCTTCTTGCCCCCGCGCACGCCGAACAGCCGCTTGGTGATGACCAGGTACAGGACCAGGGCCAGGTTGATCACGAAGGCCACCACCCGCAGCGCGGTGACCTTGGCCGTCAGGTCGTAGATCTCGTAGGGCAGGCCGACCGAGGTCACCACCATGGCGAAGTACTCGCCCCAGCGCTGGGCCAGCCACAGCCCGACCGCCTCGATGATCTCGATCGCCGCATACGCCGCCGCGCCGGCGGCGAGCAGGGTCAGCGTGTGCTGGTTCAGCGTGAAGGCATGCTTGATCAGGCCGAGCAGCTTGGAATGGTCGATGTTGAAGCCGACCTCCCGGAACAGCGACCGAAACTGCGGGAGATCGCTGTTGAAGGCCTGCTCGATTGAGAGCCGGGAGGACTTGAACCGCCAGATGGCGTAGGCGAGCACGCCGAAGACCAGCGCCCGCAGGACCCGCTCGACCGCGAAGAACCGCAGGATCAGCACGCTGCGCAGTTCCTTGCCCCGGCGTACCGGGGGTGCCGCCGTCACCGGGCCGGTGAGGGCCGGCGGGCCGATGACGAATGTGCCGCAGCGCAGGCACCGCCAGGCGGTCCCCTCGCGGGTCTGCACGTTCATCCGGTCCCGCAGAGGTGGCTGGTCGGGTGCGAAGGTGACGTGACCGCTGACGCCGCAGCCGAGCTGGCTCCAGTCCATGTGCGGCAGCCTAGCGGCAAGCCCGATTCCGGTGGTACCGCGCAAACGGTCGCTGAGGGTGACAGCCCCGCCTCAGATGCCGACCAGGACCCCGTCCGCCAGCGTGAGCACCTCGTCACAGGCCAGGTCGAGGACACGTGAGTCGCGGCCGGTCGCCACGATCGCCGTATCGCGGGCCAGGTCGCGCACGCCGTCGGCGACGCTGGCCGCCTCCCGCGGGTTCAGGTCATCGAGCATGCCATCGAGCAGCAGCAGGTCTGGCTCGTGCACGGCGGCCGCGGCGAGCCGGGCCCGGCGCCTCACGGCCGCCGGAGCCGACCGGATCGGCACATCGGCCCAGGCGGTGAGCGCGAGCCGGTCGAGTATCGCGGCGGTGAGCACGTCCCGGTCACCCCCGGGCAGCTTGGCCAGCCGGGCGGCGTGCTCGACCAGGCCGCGGATCCGCAGACCGGGCTGCGACCAGCCGGACCGGCGGGCCACCCCCACCTGCTGCCGCACCGCTGCCCGCCCGACCGCCGTGGTCAGGTCCTCACCTAGTACCCGCAGCTCCCCATGGGCGGGGCGGGCATGGCCGGCCAGCAGGTCGACCACCGCGGATCCGGCCGCCTGCCGCATGGTGACGATCCCGATGGCCGAGCCGCCTGTCACCGAGCCGGCCATCCGGAAGCTGGCTGCCCGCAGGACCCAGCTCCAGCCGTGCCGGACACCAACGCCGGCGGCGAGCACCGGGCATTCCACCGTCATTCCATCACCGGAACGCAAACCCACCCCCGTCACTCTGGCAGCGTCCCCACCAGGAAATATAGCTCCATGATCCGGTGATGTCACGATCGGTAGCCATGGTCGGCGAGTGGCCTGGCCCGGGGCGGGCCGGCCCGGCGCCGGTAGCGTGTGCTCGTGGCGAAGCCTCTGGAACTGCCGTTCGACCCGATCGCGCGGGCCGCGCGGATCTGGCAGTCGAGGTTCGGCCCGGCCGATGCGATGGCCGCGGTGACCTCGATCATGCGCGCGCAGCAGCTCCTGCTCGCCGAGCTCGACGGCCTGCTGCGGCCGCATGGGCTCACCTTCGCCCGCTACGAGGCGCTGATCCTGCTCACCTTCAGCCGCCGTGGCGCGCTGCCGCTGCGGGTGATCGGCCAGCGGCTGATGGTCCACCCGACCAGCGTCACCAACACCATCGACCGGCTGGAGGAGCAGGGCATGGTGGTCCGCCGGCCCAACCCGCGAGATGGCCGGGGCACGCTCGCCGAGATCACCCCGGCTGGCCGGGACGCTGCCCGGCGGGCGACGCAGGACCTGATGGCGGCCCGGTTCGGGATGGGCGGCTATGAGAGCGCTGAGCTGGAGCAGGTGTTCACGCTGCTGCGCGGGCTGCGGCTGGAGGCCGGCGACTTCGTGCCGGAGCCGCCCGATGGGGAGCCGTCCGGCGCGGAGCCCGCCGGCGCGGAGGCGGCCGTCTCGCCCCCGGGCCGCGGCCCGGGGCAGCTGGGGTCACCGGGGCTGGGGTGAGCGGGGCTGGGTGAGCGGGGCTGGGGCGAGCGGGAGAAGCCTGGCTCACCCGCTGCCGGGGGAGCGCTGCCAGGTGTTCCCGCCGTCCTGGGTGGACCAGACGGCGGGAACGGCCGGGTCGGCGGGGACGGCCACGCCCTGGGCGTCGGTGGTCATCCCCACGTAGGCGAAGCCCCGTGCCGGCATGGTGCCGCTGGCAGCGGTCCAGCTGGCGCCCCCGTTGGCGGAGATCTCGATGCCGTGGCTGGTGGCCAGCACGAGGGCGCCCAACGGCCCGGCCGACAGGAACGTGGCGGTCCCGGCGGCCGGGGCGGTGCCGGTGCGATGCCAGGTCTGCCCACCGTCCTGGGAGGCATAGACGGCGCCGTGCCGGGCGCTGCGCGCTGAGGGCCCGGTGCACAGCAGATCCAGCCCGGACGCGCTGGCGGCGAGCAGTGCGCCCGTTGGCTGGCCGCCGGGCCGGGCCGGGCCGGGCAGGCATGGCGCGGCCCGCGGGTTCGCGGTGCCGGTCACCGGCTGCCACGCCGCGCCGGTCAGCGGGCCGCTGACCAGGATCCCTTTCGGTGTCAGCAGGTACCCGGCGGTCCCGGTCAGCAGCAGCGACACGGCGCTGTCGGCGCCGGGGAGGCCGAAACCCGGTGACGTGCCCGGCACCAGGGTCCAGGTGTTGCTCCCCGGGCGGCTGGAGTACACCACGTAGCCGCTGCAGTGCGCGGCGAAGTCCGGCCCGGTCCCCGTGCACCGGGCCCACACCGAGAACACGCGGTTGCCCCGGGCCTCCAGGGCGGTCACCCGCCAGCCGGTGGTCGGGATCTGGGTCCATGTGCGGCCAGAGTCGTGGGTGGCCCACAGCTGCGGGCCGAACGCCCAGCCGTCGCTGCGGTTGAAGAAGCGCACCTGGCTCACGCCGGTGGAACCGCTGGGTCCGTGAGTCGGCGGCGGGGTGACCGAGCGCCAGGCTGAGCTCCCGGTGTCGGTGCGGCGCAGGGCGATGCACGGACGGGCGGCCGCCTGGTCGCACTGCCCGGCCGTGCCCGCCTGGCTCATCACCCAGCCGGTGGACAGGCCGACGAAGGTGACCGACAGCCGCGGGGGAGCTGCCGCCGTGACCGGGGCCGGCGGCCCGGTCGGCGTCCCGGCCGGCGACGGGGTGGACGCACTCGCGGTCGCATGGGGGGAGGAGGCCCGGGCGGGGTGTGACGCGCCTGCGGCGGTGCTCTGGTGGGGGGCTGGCAGCAGACTGAACGCCACCCGCGGGATGACGACGGCGGCGACGGCGACGATCGCGAGCCCGCCGGCCGCGGACAGGGCCGCGCGCCGGGTGCGGCGCCTGCGCGCGTCCCGGCGGATGCGGTCGAACGTGCCCGGCGGCGGCAGCAGCGGCTGCACCGGCGAAGTCAGCCAGGAGTCGAGGTCGTCGCGGTGATCAGCCACGGGTGTCCCCCAGCGCCGCCCGTAGCCGTGCCCGCGCCTGGTGCAGATCCGCCTTGATTGTCCCTTCCGGGCGGCCGAGCATCGCGGCCACGTCCCGGATCGGGAACCCCGCGTAGTGATACAGCAGGAACGGCTGGCGCAGCCGGTCCGGCAGGGACTGGATCAGGGCGCGCACGTCCACGTCCTGGACCGGGTACAGGACCGGGTCGCCCTGGGCGACCGCGCTCACCTCGCGCAGCGCCCGGCGTTCCCGGCCGGCCCGGCGCCAGTGGTCACGGACCAGGTTCGTCGCGATCATGTAGAGGTAGCTCTGCGGGTTCTCCAGTGACGACCACCTGGCCAGCAGCCGGGTAAAGGCCTCGGCCGCGATCTCGTGCGCGGTGTCGTCGTCATCCACCAGCCGCCGCACCCAGCCCGCCAGGCGCGGGTAGCACGCGTTGAACAGCTCCTCCGCCGCTGCCCGGTCGGTGGTGCGGAATTTCTCCACAACGTTCCCCCGGGTGGCGGTCCCCGCCGGTGCGCTCCACGATCCCAGCAGGGTCACGACGCCGCCCGCGGCCGGGACGATGGCTGTGTCGGTGGATGGGGATTGCACAGGTTTACCACACCTCCTGCCCGGGCCGCTGCGTTGCCGGGGCATGCCCCTGTGCTGTCCCGGCACTACCTGAGACGGCCGGGAACCGCTCCTGGTTGCGGCGACCTGGCCCGGCTAGACTGAGGCCCGCAGGATAGTAGGACGTCCTACTATTTTTCCCTGCTCGTGTGCCGTGCTCGGGAGGGATCTCCATGGCTGACGAGGCCGGGGCTGGCCGGGAGCGCTGGCAGCGCCGCTACGACCAGGCGCGCATCCGCGACGCGGATTTCACCACCCTGTCCGGGGTGGAGGTGGATCCGGTCTACGGGCCGCCGCCCGGGACGGTGGTGCCGGGGTTCGAGCGGATCGGCTGGCCGGGGGAGTACCCGTTCACCCGCGGCCTGTACCCGGCCGGCTACCGCGGCCGCGCCTGGACGATCCGCCAGTTCTCCGGGTTCGGCAACGCGCGCCAGACCAATGAGCGCTACAAGATGCTGCTGAACGCCGGCGGTGCCGGGCTCTCGGTCGCGTTCGATATGCCCACGCTGATGGGACGGGACTCCGACGACCCGCGCGCGGCAGGCGAAGTCGGTCATTGCGGGGTGGCCATCGACTCGGCGGCGGACATGGACGTGCTCTTCGCTGGCATCCCGCTGGCGAAGGTCACCACCTCGATGACGATCAGCGGGCCGGCCGTCCCGGTGTTCTGCATGTATCTGGCCGCCGCGAA
Source organism: Streptosporangiaceae bacterium (assembly GCA_035532275.1). Classification (GTDB taxonomy): domain Bacteria; phylum Actinomycetota; class Actinomycetes; order Streptosporangiales; family Streptosporangiaceae; genus UBA9676. Next base: position 41,299 of record DATKRG010000229.1, read on the forward strand.
GCGCCAGGGCGCCGACCCCGGCGCGCTGGACGGCACCTTGCAGACCGACATCTTCAAGGAGTACATCGCCCAGAAGGAATGGCTCTTCCCGCCGCAGCCGCACCTGCGGCTGATCGGCGACCTGATGGAGTACTGCGCCGAGCGGATCCCTGCCTACAAGCCGCTGTCGGTCTCCGGCTATCACATCAGGGAGGCTGGCTCCACCGCCGGCCAGGAACTCGCGTTCACGCTCGCTGACGGGTTCGGCTACGTGGAACTCGGCCAGTCCCGCGGGCTGGACGTGGACACCTTCGCCCCGGGCCTGTCCTTCTTCTTCGATGCCCACATCGACTTCTTCGAGGAGATCGCCAAGTTCCGTGCCGCCCGCCGGATCTGGGCGCGCTGGCTGCGCGACGTCTACGGCGCGCGTACCGCCCGCGCGCAGTGGCTGCGTTTTCACACCCAGACCGCCGGGGTGTCGCTGACCGCGCAGCAGCCCGACAACAACGTGGTGCGGACGGCGATCGAGGCGCTCGCGGCGGTGCTGGGCGGGACCAACTCACTGCATACCAACGCCCTCGACGAGGTGCTGGCGTTGCCGAGCGAGCGGGCAGCCGAGATCGCGCTGCGGACCCAGCAAGTGATCATGGAAGAGACCGGCGTGATGAACGTGGCCGACCCGCTCGGCGGCTCCTGGTACCTGGAGGAACTCACCGACCGGCTGGAAGCGGAGGCGGAGGAGACCTTCAGCCGGATCCGCGCGATGAGCCCGGACGGGACGATGACGGGCGGGATCCTGCGCGGGATCGAGGACGGCTGGTTCTCCGCGGAGATCGCCGAGGCTTCCTTCGCCTATCACCAGAAGCTGGAGAAGGGTGAGAAGAAGGTGGTCGGCGTGAACTGCTACCAGGGCACGGCAGGCCAGCCGGTGGAGATCCTGCGGGTCAGCCACCAGGTGGAACGGGACCAGGTGGCCGAGCTTGCCCGGCGCCGGGCCGGGCGCGACCAGGCTGCGGTGGAGGAGGCGCTGGCGGCGATGCTCGCCGCCGCCAGGTCGGGGCGCAACACGATCCCGCCGATGCTGGCGGCCGCCGAGGCGGAGGCGACCCTGGGGGAGATCTGCGGTGCGCTGCGGGAGGAGTGGGGCACCTACATCGAGGCCCCTGCCTTCTGATCAGCGCGTCTGCCGCCCCTGGCAAGACCTGGCGGGCTGGCCGGTCAGGCGGGGCTGGCCGTGGGGAGGCCGGCCTGCTCGGCGGCCGCCAGCAGCCGCTTGTCGTAGGCGACGAACGCTTCCAGATCGCGTCGCACCGACAGGGCTGAGGCCACATGGATCGCGTCGACGGAACGCAGGGACGAGGGCGGGAGCGTGGCGGCCAGGTCGAGCACATCCGTGCTGAGAGCCACCTTCTCCACACCTCTGACCTGGCGGTAGCTTCGCGGCAGGGCACTGGGGTCGGCCCGCCACACGGCCCTCGGCACCTCGGTGCGGTGAATGATGCTGGACACCATGGCCAGATCCGCGCGCTCGGCGAGCCAGCTGGCCAGGGCTGGCGTCTCCGGTTCGGTGAGAATGAGCTTCACCAGCGCCGACGAGTCGAGGTAGATCAATACCGCTCCTCCTCACGCATCTGCAGCAGGATCTCGCTGGCGGTGGGCTGGCCTGGTGGGACTGGCGGCGCGGGCTCGATCTCCAGCAGATTCCCCGGCTCCTCGGCCGGCAGGATGACGCCCGCCGCGATGAGCCGCTCCAGCGGGCTCTCGGGTTCCTGCGCGGGCACGATCCGGGCGACCAGGCGGCCCCGGTTGGTGATGTCCACCGTGTATCCCTTCTCGGCCAGGTCCACGTAGACGCTGGCGTGCTGCCGGAGCTCGCGGATGCCGATCCGGCGGGCGGGGTGCTGGAGCCTGCCACCCGGCCGTGAGCGTGGCGCGGCGTCACGTGTATCACCCATGGGACTACAGTAGCACATAGTATGCTACATGTGACGGGGCGGGCCAGGGCCGGCCTGCCGCCCACGCCGCTGTGCCCGGCTGGGCGGTCTAGTCACGGCCAGAATGCGGCAGGATGGAGCTATGCAGCAGCCGCGGGATTTCTCGCTCTACGGCGCCATTGACCTCGGTGCGCGGCAGGCAGCCGCGCAGCGCAGCCAGCAGGCGTCCCGGGCGGGCGGGCCGGGCGGGCCGGACGGCCCACGCAGCGGCCATGTGTTCGATGTGTCCGAGGCCACCTTCGAAGCGGACGTCCTGGAGCGCTCGCGAACCGTCCCGGTGGTGATGGACCTGTGGGCCGAATGGTGCGGCCCGTGCAAGCAACTGGGGCCAGTGCTGGAGAAGCTCGCCGAAGAGGCGAACGGTGCCTGGGTCCTGGCCAAGGTGGACGTGGACGCCAACCCGCAGCTGAGCGCGGCACTCCAGGTACAGAGCATCCCCATGGTGGTGGCCGTGATCGCCGGGCAGCTGGTGCCGGGGTTCCTGGGCGCGCTGCCCGAGGCGCAGGTGCGCCAGTGGCTCGGGCAGCTCCTGCAGGTCGCCCAGCAGCTTGGCCTGCCGTCGGCAGCCGGTGGCGACCAGCCAGCGGGGGAGGTGGGACCGGACGCGGGCGCGATGGAGCAGGACGGGCCGGAGGTGTACCGCGAACCCGGGCTGGTCGAGGCCCAGCAGGCCATGGAACGAGGCGACCTGGACGGCGCGGCCGCCGCCTTCGAGCAGATGCTCGCCGACACCCCCGGTCACCCGGTCGCGATCCAGGGCCTCGCCCAGGTCAACCTGTTCCGCCGGGTGAGCGACTACGACGAGGCAGCGGCCCGGCGGGCCGCTGCTGCCGCCCCTGGCGACGTGGACGCGCAGTGCAAGGTGGCCGACCTCGACATGTCCAATGGCCGGGCCGAAGAGGCGTTCGACCGCCTGCTCGGCGTCATCCGGCGGACGTCCGGTGAGGAGCGGAACCGGGCCAGGCTCCACCTGGTCGGGCTGTTCGACATCTTCCCGGCCAAGGACCCGCGGGTCAGCAAGGCCAGGGCCACCCTGTCCAGCCTGCTGTTCTAGCCCGGTCAGCCGGCTGCTGCGCAGCCTGTCCTGACCCGGTCAGCGCGAGCGCGGGTCGCGCGGATCCGCGTCGGCGAGCTGTTCCAGCGCAGGCAGAGCCGCCGCCAGCGCGGCGAGCTGGGCGCTGGTGAGCGCGCGCAGGCTCTCGGCGAGCACGCTGGTGCCCTCCTGCCGGAGCCGCTCCAGCACCGTGTGGCCCTGCGGTGTGATCGCCAGCGTGCTGGCGCGGGCATCGCTGGGCACCGGGCACCGTTCCACGTCGCCGCGTTCCTCCAGCGCCGTGACCAGCCTGGTGAGGGTGGACGGAGCGATGCCCTCGGCGGCAGCGAGATCGCCCAGGCGCAGCGGGCCGGTCCGCTCCACCGTCGCCAGGGCCGAGAGCTGGGTGGGTGTCAGCCCGGCCAGCTCGTGGCGGCGCAGCCGGCGTGACAGCCGGGCGATCGCCACCCGCAGCCGGGCCACGTCGATCGCGTCGCCGGGCCCGTCCGGCTGGCCCAGCGCGGTGGCCGGCGGGCCATCGGGCCGGCTGCCGGTCATGCTCGTTCCGTGCACCCTTGCAGGGTACGTGCCGGCCAGCCGCGGCCAGGCACCGGCGCGCGGCCGTGCCGCCTGGCCCTCCGCCCTGGCCCTCCGCCCTGCCCCTCCCGCCCTGCTCCCCCGCAGCGAGTGGCGGCGCCACGCGCGCGGTGGTGGCACGATTGTTCCTGCAAGAGGCAGGGCTGAAGGGCGGAGGAGACCGTGGCGGTAGCGCCGAGCGTGTCATATTCGATCACCGTGCGGCTGGAGGTGCCCTCGCGCGGCCGGGCGGTGAGCGAGCTCACGCATGCGGTGGAACAGGTGGGCGGTGCGGTCACCGCACTGGACGTCACCCCGCACGGCCACGAGCGGCTCCGGGTCGACGTCACCTGCGCCGCACGGGACACCGAGCACGCCGACGAGATCGTCCAGGCCCTGTCCGCCATTGACGGTGTCGTGCTCAGCAAGGTCAGCGACCGGACCTTCCTGCTGCACCTGGGCGGGAAGATCGAGACCCAGGCCAAGGTCCCGCTGCGCAACCGGGACGACCTGTCCATGGCCTACACCCCCGGGGTTGCCAGGGTCTCGCTGGCCATCGCCGCCAACCCCGATGACGTGCGCCGTCTCACGATCAAGCGCAACAGCGTGGCCGTGGTCACCGACGGCACCGCCGTGCTGGGCCTGGGCAACGTCGGCCCCTACGCCGCGCTGCCGGTGATGGAGGGCAAGGCCGCCCTGTTCAAGCGGTTCGCGGGCATCGACGCCTGGCCGGTCTGCCTGGACACCCAGGACACCGACGAGATCGTCCGGACCGTGCAGATCATCGCGCCCGCCTTCGGCGGCATCAACCTGGAGGACATCAGCGCCCCGCGCTGCTTCGAGGTGGAACGCCGGCTCCGCGACCTGCTGGACATCCCGGTCTTCCACGACGACCAGCACGGCACCGCGATCGTGGTGCTCGCCGCCCTGACCAACGCGCTGCGGGTGGTCGGCAAGAAGCTGCCGGCGGTGCGGATCGCGATGGCCGGGGCGGGTGCCGCCGGCACCGCCGTGCTCAAGCTGCTGCTCGCCTCCGGCGCGACCGACGTGGTGGTCTGCGACGACCGCGGCGCAGTGCACAAGGGCCGGCCGGGGCTCACCGACAGCCTGCGCTGGGTGGCCGAGCACACCAACACCGACTCCTACGACGGTGACCTGGCCGGCGCGTTGCGCGGCGCCGACGTGTTCATCGGCGTGTCCGCGCCCAACATCCTCTCCGGGGACGACGTCGCCGCGATGGCCACGGACGCGATCGTGTTCGCCCTCGCCAACCCGGTGCCCGAGGTCGATCCCGACGCCGCCAGCGAGCACGCCGCCGTGGTCGCCACCGGGCGCAGCGACTACCCGAACCAGATCAACAACGTGCTGGTTTTCCCCGGCGTGTTCCGTGGCCTGTTGGACGCGCAGAGCCGGACGGTCACCGATGACATGCTGGTCGCCGCCGCCCGGGCGCTGGCCGGCGTGGTCTCCCCGGCCGAGCTTGGCCCGCACTACATCATCCCGTCGGTGTTCCACCCCGACGTCGCCTCCGCGGTGGCGGCGGCGGTCCGGGACGCGGCCGGCGGGCGGCCATCTTCCCACGCCTAGCCCGAGCGGGCCCGGATCGGCCAGAATGGGGGCATGGAGGAAACCCTCGCGGGGCGGTTGCTGGTAGCGACCCCGCTGCTGGGTGACCCCAACTTCCGGCGGGCCGTGGTTCTCGTGGTGGAGGACGAAGCGGGCGAAGGCACTCTCGGCGTGGTGCTGAACCGGCCGACGAAGACGCCGGTCCAGCAGGTGCTCGAATCCTGGACCGGCCTGGTGACCAGGCCCTCGGTGGTTTTCCAGGGCGGCCCCGTCTCACCCAACAGCGCGCTGGGGCTGGCCATCGTGCCCGGAGAGGACGAGCCGCTGGGGTGGCGGGAGCTGGACGGGACCGCGCTGAGGTCCCGGCTCGGCCTGGTGGACCTGGACGCCCCGCCACAGCTGCTGGAGGGCGGGATCGCCTCGCTGCGGGTGTTCGCCGGCTATGCGGGCTGGGGTCCGGGCCAGCTGCAGGCCGAGATCGAGGAGGGGGCCTGGTACGTGATCCCGGCCGAGCCCGCCGACGCTTTCGCGGTCGAGCCGGAGCGGCTCTGGCGGGCGGTGCTGCGCCGGGCAGGCGGGACGCTCGCGCTGGTAGCGACATATCCGGACGACCCGGCGCTGAACTGAGAGCGGGTAAACTCGTCCACCGTGAGCACCGAGGTCCTTCCCCAGCAGGGCACCACCGAGGAGACCGGCGTCCGGCCGGATACGTCGACCGGTGACGGCGACCATGAGCGTTTCGCCCACTATGTCCGGAAGGACAAGATCGTGGACAGCGCGGTCCTGGGTACCCCGGTCACGGCACTGTGCGGCAAGAAGTGGGTGCCGAGCCGCGACCCCAAGCGGTTCCCGGTCTGCCCGGACTGCAAGCGGATCTACGAGTCGCTGCCCGAGGGCCAGTAGGAGCCCGGACCGGGCGGCACCGGCGCCGGCCCCGGCTAGGAGTCCTCGGCCATCAGCGGCGCTCCGGCCAGCTCCACCCCCGCGGCCCGCATCTCGTCGAGCGCCTCGGCGGTGGTGGCCGGGTCGACCCCGGCTGTGAGCCTGAGCAGCACCCGGGTGGCGAAGCCCTGTCTGGCGGCATCCAGCGCGGTCGCCCTGACGCAGTAGTCGGTGGCGATGCCCACCACGTCCAGCGCGTCCACGTCGTGCTCGCGCAGCCAGGTCCCGAGCGGTCTGCCCGCATCGTCGGTGCCTTCGAAGCCGCTGTAAGCCGCCTCGTGGGCGCCCTTGCTGAATATCGCCTCGACCTGGCTGGTGTCGAAGTCCGGGTGGAACAGCGCCCCCGCCGTCCCGACCACGCAGTGGGCCGGCCAGGACCGGCTGAAGTCGGGATCGGCGGAGAAGTGGGTGCCGGGATCGACGTGGTAGTCGCGGGAGGCGACGACGTGCCCGTACTCGCGGCCCTCGGTGGCCAGGTACCGGCTGATAGCGGCGGCGGTCGCCGCCCCGCCCTGCACCGCGAGCGAGCCACCTTCGCAAAAGTCGTTCTGGACGTCGACGATCACCAGCGCGCGCACAACCCAGAGGGTACGGCATCGGGCTTGCCGGGGCTCAGCGGGCAGCTACGCCGGCGCCCACATCGGCCGCGGGTGCCCGACGCGGGCAGCCCCGCACGCCTACCGCCGCGTCTTCCGCCCGGCCACTCATTCTCCGTTCGGTTTTGTGCCCCCCACGGGGCAGAAAACCGAACGCGAAACAGGACCGCGGGCCGCGGCGGCCCGCGGGCAGTAGGCGCTAGTCGCCGCCCGGGTCCATCACGGTGGGGATCGCGGGATAGCCGCGCGACATCTGGAGCGCATGGGCGGGCAGTTCGGCGAGCGCGTCGCGATGCCGCTGCCGTGCCTGCGCCAGCGGTTCCGTGCCGACGATCTCGCCCCGCCTGACCAGCGGCCGCAGCAGTTCCCGGCCATCGGCGGACGGCTCCGGCGGCACCACGCTGACCCGTTCGGCCACCGCCGTGCCCGTCCCGTCCAGCTGGCGCACGGCCCATTTGCGGCCGCCGCGGCTCGGCTTGCCGACCGAGTGCTTGGCCACCGGCAGCAGGTGGCCCCCGCCACCGGGGGTGACCGCCCTGGCCACCAGCTTGTACACGAGGGCGGCGGTGGGCGCCCCGGAGCCGGTGACCAGCGCGGTCCCCACCCCGTACCCGTCCACGGGGGCAGTGGCCAGCGCCGCGATCGAGTGCTCGTCCAGGTCGCCGGTGAGCACGATCCGGGTGTCCTGCGCGCCCAGGCTGTCCAGCAGCGCCCGGACCTGCCGTGCCACCACCGGCAGGTCGCCGCTGTCGATGCGGACCGCGCCCAGGCCGGGCCCGGCCACCTCCACCGCCGTCCGCACCGCCTCGGCGACGTCGAAGGTGTCCACCAGCAAGGTGGTGCCCTTGCCCTGGACGGCCAGCTGGGTGCTGAACGCCTGCCGCTCACTGTCGTGCACGAGCGTGAACGCGTGCGCGCTGGTGCCGCGGGTCGGCACCCCGTAGTCGCGGCCGGCCCGCAGGTTCGAGGTGGTGGCGAAGCCGGCGATGTAGGCGGCCCGTGCGCTGGCGACCGCCGCTATCTCATGGGTGCGCCGCGAGCCCATCTCGATCAGCGGCCGCCCGCCGGCCGCCGTCACCATCCGGGAGGCGGCCGAGGCGATCGCGCAGTCGTGGTTGAGGACGGACAGCACCAGCGTCTCCAGCACGACCGCCTCGGCGAACGGCGCCTCCACCACCAGGATCGGCGAACCGGGGAAGTAGCACTCGCCCTCCGGGTAGCCCCAGATGTCGCCGGCGAAGGCGAACGACTCCAGGTAGCGGGCCGTCGCGTCGTCCACGACCTGCGTCTGGCGCAGGAAGGCCAGCTCGCCCGGCCCGAACCGGAAGGCAGCCAGCGCGTCCAGCAGCCGCCCGGTGCCGGCGACCACGCCGTAACGGCGGCCGTGCGGCAGGTGCCGGGCGAACACCTCGAACACGGCCCGCCGGCTGGCCACGCCGCTGTGCAGCGCCCCGGCCAGCATGGTCAGCTCGTAGTGGTCGGTGAGCAGCGCCGTGCTGGCGGTCACCGGCCAGTCCGCCGCGTTCAGGTCATCTGCCACAAGTGCCAAGACTAGGGACCGCCCGCCCGCTCCGCCGGTCAGGAGGGTGTGTCCGGCGAACGCCCAACCCAAGATCTGGCGCGGCGGCTGGCCTTCGGATCGCCCTGCCGAGGCCGGTCGGCGGGCTTGGTTCGCGTGAGGAGCGCTGTCCTGGCAGAGTAGAAATCTCTGCCAGGGGAGGTGAAGAGCCATGAGCGTGGCGCCCGCTGAGGTTGAGCGCGAGGAGGCCGGCCTGGATGCCGTGCCCGACACGCCGTGGGTGACCATCGTCTGGAACGACCCGATCAACCTCATGTCCTATGTCACCTACGTGTTCCAGAAGGTGTTCGGCTACGCCAAGCCCAAGGCCGAGAAGCTCATGCTCGACGTCCATCACAAGGGCAGGGCCGTGGTGTCCAACGGCACCCGGGAGTCGATGGAGAAGGACGTCGAGATCCTGCACGGCTACGGCCTGTGGGCCACGGTGAGCCACGACCGGTGAGCGGCGGCGCCGGATGGGACTCCCCTGGCGGGGACGCGGCCGCCGGCGGCGTCCCGGATGAGCTGGATGAGGAGGACGCCACGGGAGCTTTCCGGCGGGCTCGGGGCGGGGTGTCGGCACGCTTCAGCACCCCCCAGGCGGTCATCCTGCGCAACCTGGTCAGCCAGCTGGCCGAGCTGATGGAGGACACGGCCGCGGAGCCCGGGCTGGCGGGGCAGGAGCCGCCCTGGCCGGAGCAGGCCGCACAGGAGCCACCAGGCCAGGAGCCGCCCGGGCAGGAGCCACCGGGCCAGGAGCAGGCCGGGCCGGGCGAGCAGCCGCCCAGCCTGGAGGACCTGGCCGCGATGCTGGGCGGTGAGGGCCCTGCGTCCCCGCCGCAGGACCCCGTGCTGGCCCGGCTGCTGCCCGACGCCTACCGCGACGACCCGGAGGCGGCGGGGGAGTTCCGCCGCTACACCGAGCAGAGCCTGCGGTCGGGCAAGGTGGCCGCGGCCCGCACGGTGCTGGCCACACTGCCCGAGCACGGCGGCCGGGTGCGGCTGGGACCCGAGGAGGCCCAGGCCTGGCTGCGCTCGCTCAACGACCTCCGGCTCGCCATCGGCACCATGCTGGGCATCACCGAGGACTACGAGGATGAGCTGGAGGCGGCCGCCTGGGCCGACCCTCGTTCGGCATATCTGGAGGCCTACCACTGGCTGGGCTACCTCCAGGACTCCCTGGTGCGCGCACTGTCATGACGCCGGTGCAGGCTACGCTCGCTTCCATGCTCACGATTGCCCCCGAACTGCACGCGAAGATCGTCGCGCACGCGCGGGCTGATCACCCGGACGAGGCATGCGGGGTCGTCGCCGGCCCGGCCGGCAGTGACCGGCCCGAGCGGTTCATCCCGATGCTCAACGCCCAGCGCTCACCGACCTTCTATGAGTTCGACTCGATGGAGCAGTTCCGGGTCTGGCGGGAGATGGACGAACGGGACGAGGAGCCGGTCGTCATCTACCACTCGCACACCGCCACGGAGGCCTATCCCTCCCGCACCGACATCTCCTACGCCAGTGAACCGGGTGCACACTATGTGCTGGTCTCCACCCGGGATCCTGATCAGGCTGAGTTCCGCTCGTTCCGGATCACCGACGGCATCGTGACCGAGGAAGAGGTCCGGATCGCCGCTGACATGGCGGCCCAGGGACCGGAATGATCCCACCGGGCGACCGGTTGGAGTTAGCGAAGAACTGCCCGCACCTGACTTTCTAGACGCCACACCCAGGAGCAACGTCCATGGCCATCGAGGTCCGTATCCCGACCATCCTGCGCACCTACACCGGTGGCGCCAAGTCGGTCGAGGGTTCCGGTGCCACCCTCGCCGAGCTCCTCGGCGATCTTGACTCACGGCACAACGGGCTGCGGGAGCGACTGGTTGACGACGCCGGGCTGCGGCGTTTCGTCAACGTGTATCTCAACGACGAGGATGTGCGTTTCCTGGGCGGGCTGGAGACGCCGGTCAAGGATGGCGACACGGTGACGGTCCTGCCGGCGGTGGCCGGCGGGCGGCGCTGAGCGGCAGGCCCGGCCGGCGGCGGGCCTGCCCGGGCGACAGGAGCCCCGATGCGGTACGACTCACTGCTTGACTCGGTCGGCGGTACCCCGCTGGTCGGGCTGCCCCGGCTCTCGCCAGCGCCGGACGTGCGGCTGTGGGCCAAGCTGGAGGACCGCAACCCGACCGGCTCGGTGAAGGACCGGGCGGCCTTCTTCATGATCGAGCAGGCGGAGAAGGACGGGCTGCTGGCGCCGGGCGTCACCATCTTGGAGCCGACCTCGGGCAACACCGGGATCTCCCTGGCCATGGTCGCCCACCTGCGGGGCTACAAGATGATCTGCGTGATGCCGGAGAACACCTCGGCCGAGCGCCGGCAGATCCTGGCGATGTACGGGGCGCAGGTCATCTCATCCCCGGCCGCGGGCGGGTCCAACGAGGCGGTGCGGGTTGCCCGGCTGCTGGCGAAGGCGCACCCCGACTGGGTGATGCTCTACCAGTACGGCAACGAGGCGAACGCCCGTGCCCACTACCAGACCACCGGCCCCGAGCTGCTCACCGACCTGCCGTCCATCACCCACTTCGTGGCGGGCCTGGGCACCACCGGAACGCTCATGGGGGTCGGCCGCTACCTGCGCGAGCACGTGCCCGGGGTGGCGATCGTGGCCGCCGAGCCGCGGTACGGCGAGCTGGTCTACGGGCTGCGCAACGTGGACGAGGGCTTCGTGCCGGAACTGTACGACTCCTCGGTGCTGACCACCCGGTTCTCGGTCGCCGCCGTAGACGCGCTGCGCCGGACCAGGGAGCTGCTCGATGCCGAGGGCATCTTCGCCGGCATCTCCACCGGTGGCGCCCTGCACGCCGCGCTGGGGATGGCGGCCAAGGCGCAGGCCGCTGGCGAGCGCGCCGACATCGCTTTCATCGTCGCCGACGGGGGCTGGAAGTACCTGTCCACCGGCGCCTACTCGGGCACCCTGGAGGAGGCCGAGGCCCGGCTGGAAGGCCAGCTGTGGGCCTGACGGCATTCGGCGAGGAGGCCGAGGTCCGGGACGGCGCTGACCGGCTGGTGGCGCAGAGCCGGCAGATCGCCCGGCTGGGCCGCGGCGCGTAACCTGGTCGACCGTGCGGCTGACGATCATCGGGTGCTCGGGGTCCTTTCCCGGACCGGACAGCCCGGCTTCCTGCTACCTGGTGGAGGCGGACGGCTTCCGGCTCCTGCTCGACCTGGGCAATGGCGCGCTCGGCGCGCTGCAGCGGCACGCGCCGCTGGACGGCATCGACGCGGTCTGCCTGAGCCACCTGCATGCCGACCACTGCCTTGACCTGTGCTCGTTCTGGGTCGCCCGCACCTACCACCCCGAAGGCCCGCGGCCGCGGATCCCGGTGTACGCGCCGGCTGGCACCGCGGCCCGGATGGCGCGCGCCTACGGCATGGACGAGCACCCCGGGATGGCGCAGGCCTTCGACTTCGTCACGCTGACGCCGGGAAGCCAGCGGATCGGCCCGTTCCTGGTGACCGCGGCACACGTCAACCACCCCGTCGAAACGTTTGCCATGCGGCTGGACAACGAGGGCCGCAGCATCGCCTACTCCGCGGACACGGGGGAGTCGGCGGCCCTGGTCAGGCTGGCCCGGCAGGCCGACCTGCTGCTGTGCGAGGCGTCCTTCCTCGAAGGCCCCGGCCTCCCGCCAGACCTGCACCTGACCGCCCGGCAGGCCGCCGAGCACGCGGCCCGGGCCGGCGCCGGGCGGCTGATGCTGACGCACCTGGTGCCCTGGAACGACCCGGCCCGGACCCTGGAAGAAGCATGCGGGTCGTCCTTCGCCGGGCCGATCTCGCTGGCGGCCTCGGGACAGTCTTTGGACCTGGGCTGACCACCGGCGCAAACATGGCTTGCGGGAGCGGTATGCTCCCTGCGGGTCACGCGCAGTCGCCGGTGTATCCGGAAATGCGCAGGCCCCCGGCGATGGGTGGCGGCCCAAAGGGATTCGTGATGGCAGTCATGTGCCCCTTGACGAACGGGACAGCAGCAGCGCCCCGGCGGATCAGCCAGGGTGGGGACCCGCGGTCATGACGGCAGGATCGGCCCGCACGATGCTCTGCACGTGCGGTCACGGCCGTAACGCGCACCGTCACTACCGGCGTGGCAGCGACTGTGCACTCTGTGACTGCCGGCGCTGGTCTCCCCATCGCTGGTCGCTGCGCAGCTGGCGGCGCCTTTTCCGGCAGCGGCCAGTCCGCTGACCTGCTGCCATTACGCATCCGATCTAGCTGTTCACGCAACGTGCGCCAGGCTGGGCGGCGCCGCTTCTGGTGGCTGAAACCTGTGTTGTTCCTGGAAAGGGACCAAAGACTCCTGCACGCTGTCAGGATTACCGTTAGATTACTTCCGCATAGACGCACAACCACCACCAAGCTAGGAAAAGGCGAATCAGCCCTGCCCCGCCTCCCGCGGCGAGACCAGGGACACCCCGCTCGCTTCGTCTGCGGTCATGGAGGGGACCATGACGGACCAGACGAGCTCGAGCGTGCCCGGGTACCGGGTTTCAGTCGTCATCCCGACACTGAACGAAGCCCGCAACCTTCCGCACGTTCTAGCCCGGCTGCCACTCGATGTCCATGAGGTCATCGTGGTGGACGGCCACTCAGTGGATGACACACTGTCGGTAGCCCGGCAACTACGGTCGGACGTCCGCATAGTGCTGCAGACACGCAAAGGCAAGGGAAACGCGCTGGCCTGCGGGTTCGAAGCGGCGACCGGTGACATCATCGCCATGGTCGACGCGGACGGCTCAGCGGACCCGGGAGAGATCCCGCGGTTCGTCAAGGCGCTGATCGACGGTGCTGACTTCGCGAAGGGCACCAGGTTCGGCCCTGGTGGCGGCAGCGACGACATCACCCGTCTGCGTGCCCTGGGCAACCGGGGGCTCAGCGCGTTTGTCAACCTCTGCTACGGCACCCGCTACACCGACCTGTGCTACGGCTTCAACGCCTTCTGGCGGCGGCACGTGCCGGCGCTGGGCCTCGATGCCAGTGCCCCGCCCCCGCCCGGGGACGGGCGGCTGTGGGGCGACGGCTTCGAAGTGGAGACGCTGATCCATATCCGCGTCGCCGATGCCGGGCTGGCGGTGACCGAGGTGCCCAGCTTCGAGCACTCGCGGATTCACGGGGTGAGCAACCTCAGTGCGTTCAGCGATGGCCTGCGGGTCCTGCGGACCATCCTGGTCGAGCGCCGCCGGTCGCCGTCCCTGGCCCACAGGCGCGCCCTGGCCGCCGGTGCCGCCGGGGGCGACGATGGGGGCGCCCTGACCATGGACGAGGCCGCCACCTGGCCGGCGCTCGTCATCCAGCCTGTCGGCCAGCAGTGGGCCAGCCCGGAGAACCTGGCTCAGGGGACGGCTGAGTGACAGAGGTCGGCGCTGCCAGCGAGGTCGAAGTCGGGGCTGAGGCCGGAGAGGACGAGCTGCCCGAGGGGCCTGCTGACTCGGGGGACGCGGCGGGTGCCGGAGCAGCCGCGCCTGCCCCGGTCACCGCACGCCCCACCGTCTCGGTCGTCGTGTGCGGCTACGCGCAGGAGCGATGGGACGACGTGTCCCGCGCCATGAGCTCCCTGCGCGCCCAGACGGAGCAGGCGCAGGAGATCATCCTGGTGGTGGACCACTGCCCGGACCTGCTGCGCCGGGCGCGGCGGGAACTGGCAGGCGTGACGGTGGTGCCGAACCGGTTCGCCCGTGGGCTGGCCGGCGGGCGCAACACCGGGCTGGCCACCGCCCGCGGCGATGTGGTCGCCTTCATCGACGACGACGCGTCAGCCGATCCCGGCTGGCTCGCCACCCTGGCCGGCCGGTACACCGATCCCCAGGTGGCCGGTGTCGGTGGCCTGGTCCGCCCCGTCTGGGAGGCGGGGCGGCCCAGGTGGTTCCCGCCCGAGCTGGACTGGGTGGTGGGCTGCAGCTACCGCGGCATGCCCGAGGCGAGCGAGCCGGTGCGGAACCTCATCGGCGCCAACATGTCCTTCCGCCGCGCGATGCTGGAGGATCTGCACGGCTTCTCGACCGGCCTCGGCCGGGTGGGCACGTTCCCGTTCGGGTGTGAGGAGACCGAGCTGTGCCTGCGGATGAGCCAGCGGTACCCGCAGGCCGTCCTGCTCTACGAGCCGGCCGCCTCGGTCAGCCACCGGGTGCGCCGCGAGCGGATGGGCTGGGGTTACCTGGGCTGGCGGTGCTTCGCGGAGGGGCTGTCCAAAGCCAAGGTGGCCAGGCTGGCCGGTGCCCGCCGGGCACTGGCGTCCGAACGGGCCTACCTGCGGTCCACGATTCCGCATGGGGTGAGCCGGTCGCTGGCTGGCGCCGCACGCGGCCACCTGACAGGCCTGGCTTCGGCGCTGGCCATGGTGCTGGCGGTGGTGGCGGCCAGCGTGGGCTACGTCACGGGCCGGATCACCGGGCCCTGGGCCGGGGTGGTCAGGCTGCCCGCGCCGGTGGTCCGGGCCGGGCAGGCCGTGCGCCGGGCCGCCCTGTCGGCCGTGGTCCCCTGGGCCGGGCTGGCGCTCAGCCTCGCCCTGTGGGTGCAGGCGCTGGCGGCGACGCAGGTCGGCCGGGTGAACACGGCGGGCCTGGGATTGTTCGAGGTGCTGCCGCGCACGTTCTGGGCGGCGGCAGCGGTGCTCATGGTGAGCTTCTGCCTGGCCGTGGTGCGCCGGTCCACCCGCTGGCCGGTGCTGGCGGCGCACGCGGTCGCGCTCGTCGCCGTGCTGCACGCCACGCCCGCCATCTTGTACGAGACCCTGCGGTACTCGTGGGCCTGGAAGCACGTCGGCGTCATCGACTTCATCACCCGGCACGGGGTCGACTTCCATCTCGGTGGGGTGCTGGGCGCCTACCAGGGCTGGCCCGGCTTCTTCGCGCTCAACTCCTTCCTGACAACCGCCTCCGGCCAGGGATCGGCGCTGAGCTACGCGGGCTGGGCGCTGCCGGTCAACGACCTGCTGTGGCTGGGCCCGGTCATCCTCATCGCCCGCGCCTTCACCGCCGACCAGCGCCTGGTCTGGACCGCGGCCTGGCTGTTCGAGCTGGGCAACTGGGTCGGCCAGGACTACTTCTCGCCACAGGCCTTCGCCTACTTCCTGTACCTGACGGTGATCGCCATCTGCCTGCGCTGGCTCCGGGCTCCCCGGGCCTCACCACGCCCGGCACCGGCCGGGCCCGCCGGGGAGGCGCCCGGCCGTGGAGGCTGGCAGCGGGTGACGGGGCGGCTGCTGCCGCCTGCCCGCACAGCGACTGCCGGCACCGCGGACAGCCGCTCGCCGCGATCGGCGGCCACCCGGTGGCTGCTGGTCATCTGCCTCCTGCCGCTGATGGCCGCCATCGCCTCCAGCCATCAGCTCACCCCGTTCATGCTTATCGCGGCGCTCACCCTGCTCGTGGTGTTCCGGCAGGTCCGGCCCTGGGTGCTGCCGGTGGCGGCGGCCGCCATCACGATCGGCTGGATCCTCTACGGCGGGCTGCCGTGGCTGGCCCAGAACAGCTCACAGCTCTTCGAGGGCCTGGGCCTGCCGTGGGCGAACACCTCCTCCCATCTCATCGGGGAGACGCAGGTGCCGTTCGACCAGGTCGTCGTCGAATGGGGTGCCCGCCTGCTCAGCGTCGCCATCGCCGCCCTCGCCGGCATCGGCTACCTGCGGTACCGCAGGCGCCACAACCGGCGGGCACGCCGGGCCTGGCTGCGGATCCCCCTGCTGGCGGCGGCCGGGATCCCCTCGGTGGCGGCCAACAGCTACGGCGGGGAGATCATCTTCCGCGTCTTCCTGTTCGCCGTGCCGTTCCTGGCCGTCGCCGCCGCGGCCGCGTTCTTCCCGCACCCCCGCGCGGGCCGGTCGGCCCGGACGGGCCTGGCGCTCACCGTCACCGTCCTGGGCCTGGTGACCTGCTTCTGCCTCGCCAACTACGGCAGCGACGCGATGAACTACTTCAGCCCGGCCGAGGTCACCGCCTCGGGCTGGCTGTACCGGAACGCCCCGGCCCGGGCCCAGCTGATCGCCGCCAACAGCAACTTCCCCTGGGCCTTCGTGCACTACAACTGGTACGGCTACACGTTCCTGGACACGCCCCCCTCGCTTGGCCGGACCGCCCTGCGCACGCCGGTGGCCACGATGACCTCCCTGATGGAACCGGGCCACTCGCCGCCCTCGTACCTGATCCTCACCCGCGGCCAGGCCGAGGAGGCCTACCTCACCGCGGCCTGGCCGCCGGGCGCGTTCGACCGCTTCACCCATGCGCTGCTGGCGTCGGGCAGGTTCCGCGTGGTCTACCGCAACCCCGACGCGCTGATCCTCCAGCTCGCGCCGCCCGGGTTCCGGCAGCTGGCCCCGGACGGGATCCTCGAGCTGTCGCCGTCCGCGCTCATCCACCTCCCGGCGGCCGCGGCGCAGCCGCCGGGCCCGGCCAGCCTGGCCGGGCAGGCCGCCCGCGGGCAGCCCACCCGGCACGGTGTGCTGGAGCTGTCGCCGGCGGCGGTCAACCACCTGCCGGCGCCGCCCACCCGGCTGACCGGCCGGGCACGTGCCCGCTGCCTGATCGGCAGCCGCCCGGCCCGGTTCTGGCTCGACCCCGCTGGTGTGCGGCTGACGGCGGTCCCGGTGCCGGGCCAGACCCGGCCACTGGTGCAGGAGTGCCGGTGAACCGCCCCGGATGGGCCGCCGTGCCCTCGATAAGCCTGCGCCGGCAGGGCGTCCCGCTGCTGCTGGCGGTGTCGGGCTGGGCCGTCCTCGGCCTCACGCTGGCCGGTGGCCCGGAGCCGGTCAGGATCGCGGCGGTCTTCGCTTTCGCCCTCATCGCTCCCGGGCTGGCGCTGGTCAGGCTGCTGCCGGTCCGCGACTTCCTGGAGCGGGGGGTGCTGGCGGTGGCCCTGGGCATGAGCCTGGCCACGCTGACTGCCGAGGCCGTGGCCATCCGGCACATCCTGACGCCCACCCCGGTGCTGGTGGTGCTGGCCGCCATCTGCTCCGCGGCCGCCCTGGCCGAACTGGCGCGGGGGTGAGGCAGCCATGGTGAGCCCGGTCCCGATCCTGCTCTACCACGCCATCTGCGACGACCCGCCCAGCTGGATCGCCCCCTTCGCGGTCAGCCCGGCGGCCTTCGCCGCCCATCTCGACGCGGTGGCCGCCAGCGGCCGCCAGCCGCTCACGGTCTCGCAGTACGTCGACGGGCTGCGCGGGGCCGCCGTGCTCCCGCCCCGGCCGGTGCTGATCACCGTGGACGACGGGTTCGCCGACTTCGCCGGCAACGCGCTGCCCGCGCTGGCCGCCCGCAAGCTGCCCAGCACGCTGTACGTGACCACCGGCGCGCTGGCCGACCAGGCACGGGAGTGCGTGCTGCCACCGGCCGCCATGCTGCGCTCGGCCGACCTGGCCGGGCTGGAAGCGGCCGGGGTGGAGATCGGCGCCCACTCGCACACCCACCGGCAGATGGACCTGCTGCCCGCCCGCGAGGTCGCCGCCGAGCTGTCCCGCAGCGGCGACCTGCTGGCGCAGGCGCTCGGCCACCGCGTCCGGAGCTTCGCCTACCCGCACAGCTACTGGCGGGCGCGGGTCCGGGGGCTGGTCGGCGCGGCGGGATACGACTCGGCCTGCGCCGTCGGCAACGCGCTGAGCTCGGGCCGCGATCACCCGCTGGCGCTGTCGCGGCTGATGGTCAGGGCCGGGACCGGAGCCGCCACGGTAGCCGCCTGGCTGGACGGCCCGGGCGCCCACGTGATCTCCCGCCAGCACCGGGTGCTGGCGTTCGGCTGGCGCCAGTACCGCCGGGCCCGCCAGCCAGGCCCTTCCGGTTTCGTCACGAAGGATGTGCCATGGCCGCAGGAGCGGTGACCGTGCTGGCCGCCCCGGTGCTCGTGGGTGACCTGCACCTGGACGCGCCGTTGCCAGACCTCAACGGCGACGGCCGGTACCGGGGCGCGCGGCTGCTCGCCTGGCTGCACGGCCGCCCGCTGGCTGAGGTGATGCTGCCGCTGGCCCCACGGCCGCTCCCGGCCGGCGAGCTGGCGGGCCTGGTGTGGCAGCAGATCGGCGGCCAGGTCAGCGAGCATTACGCCGGCGACGGCCTGCCGCCGCCCGGCGAGCTCACCGCGGCCGGCCTGACCAGGGCCGCCTCGCCCCGCTGCGCCGTTCCCCGGCCCGCCGCCGCACCCAAGATCACTGTCGTGGTCGCTACCCGCGACCGCGCCGGCAGCCTGCTGCGCTGCCTGGACTCGCTGTCCCGGGTGGACTACCCGGCCTTCGACGTGGTGGTCGTGGACAGCGCGCCGCGCACCGACGAGACCCAGCTGGCACTGGCCGCCCGCCCGGAGACCGGGTTCGCCGTGAGCTACCTGCGGGAGCCCAGGCCCGGGCTGGCGCTCGCCCACAACGCTGCCCTGCCCGCCGTCACCGGCGACATCGTGGCGATCACCGACGATGACGTCGAGGTCGATCCCGGCTGGCTGGGCGCGCTGGCGGCCGCGTTCGCCGACGCCGGCGCGGCCTGCGTGACCGGCCTCATCCTGCCCGCCGAGCTCCAGACCACGCCACAGCTGCTGGTGGAGCAGGCCGGCGGGTACAGCCGCGGGTACACCCGGCATACGTTCAGCCGCGATATGCCAGCGCCCAGCCCGCTGTTCCCGTTCACCGCCGGGCGGTTCGGGTCGGGGGCGAACATGGCGTTCCGCACCGAGTGGCTGGTGGCACACGGGGGCTTCGACCCGGCCACCGGCGCCGGCACGCCGGCCCGCGGCGGGGACGACCTGACCGCATTCCTGAAGGTGATCACCAGCGGCGCGACCCTGGCATACGAGCCCGCCGCGATCGTGCGGCACTGGCACCGGCGTGACTACGAGGGAATGCGCCGGCAGGCGTTCGGCTACGGCGTGGGGCTCGGTGCGTACCTGACCGCATCGGTATGGGCGCGGCCAGCGCTGCTGGCCGCGATGGCGCGCCGGGCGCTGCCAGCGGCCCGGCACCTGCTGGGGGCGGGATCGGCCAAGAACGCCGGGCGGGAGGACTCCTTCCCGGCCGAGCTGGTCTGGCGGGAGCGGGCCGGGGTGCTGGCCGGGCCGTTCGCCTATGCGGTGAGCCGGTGGCGGTACCGCGACCGCCGGCAGGGGGGGACGGGGGGCCGTCAATGACAGCAGCGGATTTCGTGCTGGGGACCCGGCAGCGCCTGGCGGGCATGTGGCGGCAGTCGCTGGTCCGGACCGGCCACCTGCTGGTCGCGAACTCGGTGCTCAACGCGGCGACCGGAGTCGGCTACTGGCTGCTCGCCGCCCGGCTCAACCCGCCCGGGGTGATGGGCATCAACTCGGCGGCGATCTCCGCGATGATGCTGCTCGCCGGCATCGCCCAGCTCAACCTGATGAGCACGCTGCTGCGCTTCGTGCCGGCCGCGGGTGCCGCGGCCGGGGTGATGATCCGCGGGGCGTACCTGATCGGCGGCACGCTCAGCGGGGTGGCCGCGCTGGTGTTCCTGATCGGGCTGGGGGACTGGGCGCCGCATCTGAGCGGCCTGGTGGGCAGCGGCCTGGGCGGCATCGGGTTCGTCGTCGCCACCATGTGCTGGGCGCTGTTCGTCATGCAGGACAACGCCCTGGTCGCGGTGCGGCGCGCAGCCGCGGTGCCGGTGGAGAACCTCGCCTTCGCCGTGCTGAAGATCATGCTGGTGGTGGCGCTCAGCCTGACGGTGCGCGGGGCCGGGATCTGGCTGTCCTGGACCGGCGCGATGGTCATCACCGTGGCCGGGACGACCTGGTACCTCTTCGCGCGCGCCGTCCCGGCCTTCGCCCGTGCCCGCCCGCAGGTCACCGCCCAGGTCGAGACGGTCAGGGACATGGGCAGGTTCATCGGGCCGGACTACGTCGGCGCGCTGGCCTACATCGCGGGCACCTCGCTGGTGCCGCTGCTGGTACTCGACCTCACCAACCCGCGCCAGTCGGCGGCCTTCGCCCTGTCCTGGTCGATCTGTGCGGCGCTGTACCAGGTGCCGATCGCCTTCGGGCAGTCGCTGGTCGCACACGGAGCCGTCCGCGACGACAGGCTGAACACCTACCACCGGCAGGCGCTGCGGCAGACGCTGCGGCTGCTGGTGCCCGTGGTCGTGGCCACTGTCGTCTTCGCACCGCTGGGCCTGGGATTCTTCGGGCCCTGGTACGCCAGCCAGGGGTCGCTGACGCTGCGGCTGCTGGCGCTGTCCGCGCTGCCGAACGCGGTCGTCGCGCTGGCCGTCAGCAAAGCACGCGTCGCCCGCCGGATGAAGACCGTGATGGTGGTGCTGCTCGGGCTCAGCGGGCTGGTGCTGGGCCTGACGGTGGTGCTGGTGCCGCGGCTGGGGATCGAGGGCGGCGGCATCGCCTGGCTGACGGCGCAGCTGGTGGTCGCCACCGCGATCCTCGGGTACGGCCAGTTCACCGCCCTGCGGTCGCGGCGGGTGCGGTCCAGCGGCGCCGGCGTGCCCGCCGCGGCGATCCAGGAGGTGCTGGCCAGCAGGCAATGGCAGGCCGAGCAGACGCTGCAGACGGTCTCCGACAGTGCGGTGATCATGGTGCGGGCCGGCGACGGGGAGCGTGGCGTCCTCAAGATCGCGACCACCGGAATCGGGGCGGCCAGCCTCCATCGTGAGCACGAGATGCTGGCACGGCTGCGGTCCAACGAGCGGCTGGGCCTGTGGCGGGAGCTGCTGCCCGTCCCGCTCGCCGGTGGCGGCATCGCCACCGGCGGAGCCTTCTTGCTGATCAGCCGGCTGCCGGGCCAGGATGGCAGCCGGGCGGCACCGGAGCTGGGGAACTGGCTCACCCCGGCAGCGATCAACGCCATCGCCCCCCTGCACCGTGCCACCTCCACCGTGGACGTCGTCAACGCCGCCCTGCTGCGGCGGCTGGTGGACGAGCCCGCCGAGCGGCTCCGGCAGGCAGTGCGCCGCAAGGGCCCGGTCGACCGCCTGGTCGGCGTGCTGCACGCCGAACTCGACGGCCTGTGGGTGACGCTGGGCTGGACCCACGGGGACTACTTCCCGGGGAACGTGCTGGTCGGCCCGGCCGGGCGGATCACCGGCATCGTCGACTGGGGTCAGGTCCGGGAGGAAGACCTGGTGGTGCTCGACGTCGCCTTCTGGCTGCTGACCGTGCCCAGGCCCGGGCAGCCGCGGGAGTTCGGCGCCCGGGTCGCCGCCCGGCTCCGGCACGAGCAGTGCTGGCAGCCCGCCGAGACCGATGTGCTGGCCACGTTCGCGCACGGCGACCCGATCAGCGGCCGGGCGCTGCTGCTGCTGGCCTGGCTCCGGCACGTCACCGACAACCTCGCCAAGTCTGACCGCTACGCGGCCAGCCCGGTGTGGTCACGCCGCAACATCGCGCCGGTGCTGCGGATGATGGACGAGCGTGGCGAGATGGCAGTGGGGGCGCGGCGGTGACGGCCAGCGCCGAGCGGGTCCGCGCGCCGCGCGCCGCGGACGGCATGGCCGTCGCTGACCTGCTGGCCGGCGCGGACACGCTGGCCCCGCGACTGCGGGAGGCCGTGGCCAGCGGGCAGTGGCTCGACGCCTTCCTGCTGGCTGCCGGGCTGGGCCAGCTGACCGAGGACCGGCTGCACGCTGACCCGCTGCTGCTGAACCGGGCGGCCAGCTACCTGCGGGACAGCCAGTCGCGGCCGGCCCGCCTGGCCGGTGGGGGGGCGGCGGCCGGCGGTGCCGTGCTGGCCGCGTCGCCCTCCCCGGGACGGCGCTCGCTGCTGCGGGCGCGGCACGCCCTCAGCGCGCTGGCGCTGCAGCTGGCCGGCCTGGTCCTGGCGGGCCAGGAGGCCGGGGACGCGCCGGGAGCTGACATGACCCGGCTGCTGGCGGCGGCCGACCGTGCCGTGCCGGCCCTGGCCGGTGAGGTGATGCGGATCCCCACCTGCTTCCACAGCTTCGACCAGCACCCGCAGGACGCCCGGTGGCTCACCGGCGCCTTCCGGCGCGCGTACCCGCGGGCGGACCTGCCGCTGTGCGTGGTGGGAGTGCGCACCTCGGGCTGCTACCTGGCGCCGCTGCACGCGGCCGCGCTGCGGGCCAGCGGGGACGCGCCGGCGCAGATGCTCACCTACCGGCCGGGCCGGCCCTTCCTGCGCTGGGAGCGCGCTGTGCTGGGCAGCGTGGCCCGGGCCGGCGGGCTGGTGCTGGTCGCTGACGACCCGCCCGGGACCGGCACCTCACTGGCCGCCACGGCACGCGCGATCCAGGCTGCCGGGGTGCCCGATACGGCGATCGTCTTCCTGCTCTCGGTGTTCGGCGACAGCCCGCCCCCGTTGCTGCGCGGCTGGCAGGCCGTGATCCAGCCGTGGGCCGACTGGAACGTGCACCGCCGCCTCGCCGCCGGGCCGGTCACCGGGGCGCTGGCCGGGCTGCTCGGCCCGGGCACCGAGCTGACCGAGGTGGTAGCGCTGGGGGAGGTGCGGCCGGAGACAGGGCGCGGCCATCTGCGGGCCCGGTTCGCGGTCGCTCTCACCGATCGCCAGAGCGGGAAGTCGGTGCGCAGGCAGATCGTGGCCGAAGGGGCCGGGCTGGGTTACCTCGGCCGGCAGGGAGCCGCGGTCGCCGATGCGCTCCCCGGTTATGTGCCGCGTGTCTACGGGTTCGCCGACGGGCTGCTCTTCCGGGACTGGCTGCCGCCGGCCGCGGACGAGCAGTCTGGCCCGGAACTGGCTGGCACTGCACTGGCTGGCACTGCACCACTGGCTGGCACTGCACCACTAGCTGGCACTGCACCGGCCGGTACCGCACTGGCTGGCACGGTGGCCGCCTACGTTGCCGCCCGCAGCCTGGCGCTGCCCGCGCCCACCGCGACGGTGGACCGGATGGGCGGCCGTGACCCGGTCTGGGAGGTGGCCGCCCGGCTGCTGTCCGGCCAGTTCGGGCCGCTCGCCGTGCCGGCCAGGCCGCTGCTTCTCGACCGGCTCGTGCGGCGGCTGCTCGCCCACGATCACCCGGTGGTGGCCGACGGCAAGACCGATGCGCGGCACTGGCTGCCCGACCCGGCTGCAGACGGCCAGCTCCGCAAGGTCGACTTCTACCAGCGCGCGTTCGGCCACCTCGACCTCGCCTGCTACGACCCCGTCTGCGACCTCGCCGGGGCCGCAGCCGATCCGCCCGCGCCCGGGTTCGCGGTGCGGCTGCGGGAGGCCTACCAGCAGGTCAGCGGGCAGCCGGTCGACGGCGAGCGCTGGCTGCTGTACCGGCTGGCCCAGCTGTGGCGGCTCGGCTACGCCGGCGACCTGGACCGCAACCGGATCCGGCGGCGGTCGGCCGCCGCCGTCCACGACTATCTCGCCGAGGCGTACCTGCGTGACCTGCCGCCCGCCAGCGGCCCGCTGTGCGCGATCGACCTGGACGGGGTGCTCGAGTGCGACCGGCTGGGCTACCCGGCCACCTCGCCCACCGGGGCGCTGGCGCTGCGGGCGCTGATCGCCCACGGTTACCGGCCGGTGCTGGCCACCGGGCGGTCGGTGGCCGATGTCAGCGACCGGTGCGCCGCTTTCGGCCTGGCAGGTGGCGTCGCCGAATACGGGTGCGCGCTCGTCCACGGCGGCCAGCCCACCGACCTGCGCCCACCCGGCGCGCGTGCGCTGCTGGAACGCCTCCGCCAGGAGCTGGCCGACCTGCCCGGCGTCGAGGTGGACCCGCGGTATGCCTACGCGGTGCGGGCCAGGGCCGGCGCTGGCCCGGTCCCGGCCAGCCTGCTCGCGGGCATCACCGTGCTGAACGGCCCGGACGTGCGGGTGATCCACGGCCAGGGCCAGACCGACATCACCGTGGCCGGGGTGGACAAGGGCACCGGGCTGCGTGCCCTGGCCGCCCTGCTGCCCGGCTCACCGGCCTGCGCGCTGGCCGTGGGCGACACCGCGCCCGATCTCCCGATGCTGGCCAGCGCCGCGCTGGCCAGGGCACCGCGCAACGCCCAGCTGGGGGCCGGCGGCTCCGGGATCCGGCAGACCAGGGGCGCCTACCAGGCCGGCCTGGCGCAGGCGTGCGCCGACCTGCTCGGGCACCCGCCCGGGCGGTGCCCAGCCTGCCGGCCCCCTGAGGCCGGCCCGCGCACCAGGGCCGTGCTCGCGATTCTCGACCTGCGCGCGAACGGCCTGGCCTCGGTTCCCGGCCGCACGATGGCGCTTGGCAGCTCGCTCCTGAGGAGGGCGCAATGGTGAAGTACCGGCAGGATCGGGGGGCGCCGCGGTGACCAGCATCTCGGTGGTGATCTGTGCCCACCTCGACGAGCGGTGGGACGCCACCCTCGCCGCGGTGGCCTCGGTGCACGACCAGGCACTCCCCGCCCAGGAGGTCATCGTCGTCGTCGACCACAATCCCGGCCTGCAGGCGCGGCTCGCCGCCGCGCTGCCCGGAGTGGTGGTCACCGGGAACCGCGAGGAACAGGGGCTGTCCGGCGGGCGGAACACCGGGATCGCGCTGGCCCGCGGTGACATCGTGGCATTCCTGGACGACGACGCCGTCGCCGATCCGCGATGGCTGGAGTTCTTCGCCAGTGCCTATGACGACCCGGCGGTCGCCGGGGTGGGCGGGCTGACCCTGCCGCGCTGGCTGGCACGCCGGCCATCGTGGTTCCCGGAGGAGTTCGCCTGGGTCGTCGGGTGCAGCTACCTCGGCATGCCGGCCACCCGGGCGCCGGTCCGCAACCTGCACGGCGGGAACGCCTCGTTCCGCCGCGAGGTGTTCGACGCCGTCGGCGGGTTCCGGAGCGGGATCGGCCGCTCCGCCAGCAAGCGCCCCCTCGGCTGCGAGGAGACCGAGCTGTGCATCCGGCTGCGCCAGCACTCCCCGGACTCGGTGCTGCTGTTCGACAACCGCGCCATGATCTGGCATCTGGTCCCCCCAGCCCGCTGCCGGTTCTCCTACTTCCGCGCCCGCTGCTACGCCGAGGGCATCTCCAAGGCGGTCGTCGCGTCGATGGTCGGGGCCGGCGACGGCCTGTCCGCCGAGCGCCGGTACACCACCCGCACGCTGCCGCTGGGCGTCGCCAGGGGGCTGGCCGACGCCGTCCGCGGCCGCCCGGCGGGCCTGGGCCGGGCCGCCGCGATCGTGGTGGGCCTGGCCGCAGCCGCCACCGGCTACCTGACCACATCGCTGCGGCGCCGGTCCTGGCAGCAGGCCGTTTCCGCCACCCCGCCCAGTCCCGGGCTGGCACCGGGCAGGGCGCGGTGAGCGCACCTGGCACGGCCGTGCCCATCCTCATGTACCACGAGGTGGCCGACCGGCCGGCGACGGCGAGCCGGCTGGCCGTGCCGCCCGTGGCGTTCGCCGCCCAGCTCGCCCAGCTGCAGGCGGACGGGCGCACCGCGATCACCATGTCCGCGCTGGCCGCCGCGCTGGCGGGCCGGGGCAGCCTGCCGGAGCGGCCCGTCGTGCTCACCTTCGACGACGGGTTCGCCGACTTCCACGAGTGCGCGCTGCCGCTGCTGCAGCAGTACGGCTTCACCGCCACCGTCTTCGTGACCACCGGCTGGGTCGAAGACGCCGGCCGGTCCGCGACCCCCCGGCCGGCCAGGATGCTGGCCTGGGGGCAGGTGCTCGAATCGGCCGCGGCCGGCGTGGAGATCGGCGCGCACAGCCACACCCACCCCGAGCTCGACCAGCTGCGGAGCGGCCAGCTGGAGCGTGAGCTGCGCGACAGCAAAGCCCTGCTGGAGGACCGGCTCGGTGCCCCGGTTCCCGCGCTGGCCTACCCGTTCGGCTACTCCAGCGCACGCGTCAGGCAGGCCGCGCGGGCGGCCGGTTACCAGCACGCCTGCGCGGTCGGCAACGCGGTCGCCGGGCCCGGCCGGGACATGTTCGCCCTGCCCCGGCTGACCGTCCGGCGGTCCACCAAGCCGGGCACGTTCGACCAGCTGATCCGGTCCCGGCACGTGCCGGTGATCTTCGCCAAGGACCGGTCCCTGACCAAGGGATGGGCGGTGGTGCGGCGCACCCGCGCAGCGGTGCGCGGCGTCGCCGGCGGCGACTAGCCGGGGGCGGCCGCGGCCGCGAACGGCCGGTGGCGGCACGGTGGCGGCACGGTGGCGGTGCAGTGACGGCGACTAGGATCGGTGGCTATGCGGGTTCTGGTGACAGGTGGCGCGGGCTTTATCGGGTCTCATCTCGCTGACGCCCTTGTGGCCAGGGGCGATGAGGTCGTGGTGGTTGACGACCTGTCGTCGGGGCGGGTGGGGCGGCTCGACCCGCAGGTGGCGCTGCAGAAGGTGAGCGTGACCGACTCTGCGGCGCTGGCTGCGATGGTGAAGGGGTCGGGCGCCGAGCTGATCTGCCATCTGGCGGCGCAGATCGACGTGCGGGCATCGGTGGACAGCCCGGCCGATGACGCGCAGGTCAACGTGGTCGGGACGGTGAACGTCCTGGAGGCGGCGCGGGCGGTGGGGGCGCGGGTGCTGTTCGCCTCCTCGGGTGGCGCGCTGTACGGCCGGGACGCCCCGATCCCGTCCCGGGAAGACGTGCTGCCGTTGCCCGAGTCGCCGTACGGGATCGCGAAATATTGCGCGGAGTGCTACATCGGCCTGTACAACCGCCTGCACGGCACCTCGCATTCGGTGCTGCGGCTCGCCAACGTCTACGGGCCCCGGCAGGATCCGGCCGGTGAAGCGGGCGTCATCACCATCTTCTGCGCCGCGGCGCTGGCAGGCGACCGGCCGGCCATCTACGGGGACGGTGCGCAGACCCGTGACTATGTGTACGTGGGCGACGTCGTGAGCGCCTTTCTGGCCGCCGCGGACCGGGGGCGGCCCGGTACCTGGAACATCGGGGCCGGGGCGGAGATCACCGTGCTGGAGCTGGTGGAGATCATCGGCGGGCTGGCGGGCCACCCGCTGTCGCCGGTGTTCGCCGACGCCCGCACCGGCGAGCTCGCGCGCAGCGCGGTCGCGGTGGACCGCGCCGGTGAGGAGCTCGGGTGGCAGCCGCAGGTGCCGCTGCCCGAGGGGATCGGCCGGGTCTACGAGTGGATCGCGGCCGGCGCACCCGACCGGGCCGCCAGCTAAGGCACGTCCTGGGCCGGCGGGCAGGCTGCGCCGCGGTGACCGGCCCCAGCAGGCGGGGTTGCCACTAGGCTTTCCGCATGTCCCGACCCGATGGGCGCAGCCCCGATCAGCTGCGCGAGATAAAGATGACCCGCGGCTGGCTGGCCCATGCGGAGGGATCGGTGCTGGTCGAGTTCGGCGCCACCCGCGTGCTGTGCGCCGCCAGTGCCACCGAGGAGGTGCCGAGGTGGCGGCGGGGGAGCGGGCTGGGCTGGGTCACCGCCGAGTACGCCATGCTGCCGCGGGCGACCAACACCCGCGGCGACCGCGAGTCGGTGAAGGGACGCCTGGGCGGCCGCACGCAGGAGATCTCCCGGCTCGTCGGCCGGGCGCTGCGCGGCTGCGTGGACGCCAAGGCGCTGGGCGAGAACACGATCATCGTCGACTGTGACGTGCTGCAGGCCGACGGTGGCACCCGGACCGCCGCGATCACCGGCGGCTATGTCGCCCTGGCCGACGCGATCGGCTGGCTGCAGGACCGCAAGCGGTGCAAGGGCGACCCGCTGGTCACCTCGGTGGCCGCGGTCAGCGTCGGCATCGTGGACGGCGAGCCGCGGCTGGACCTGTGTTACGAGGAAGATGCCGCCGCCCAGACCGATATGAACGTGGTGTGCACCGGCGACGGCAGCTTCGTGGAGATACAGGGGACAGCCGAACGTGAGCCGTTCGGCCGCGATCTTCTTGATCAGTTGCTGACGCTGGGCGTGGCAGGCTGCGCCGACCTCACCCGGCTCCAGCGGGAGGCACTGGGCCGATGACGGGGCCAGCCGCTGCCAGGATCATGCTGGCGACGCGGAACCCGGACAAGCTAGCCGAGCTGCGCCGGATCCTGGCCGCCGCCCGGGTGAACGTGGCGGTGACCGACCTCGACGAGGCCCCGGACATGCCGGAGGTGGCCGAGACAGGCCGCACCTTCGCCGACAACGCGCTGCTCAAAGCCCGGGCCGTGGCGGCGTTCACGGGCCTGCCCGCGGTCGCCGACGACTCCGGGCTGTGCGTGGACGCGCTGAACGGGATGCCCGGTGTGCTGTCGGCCCGCTGGTCCGGCCCGCACGGGGACGACGCGGCGAACCTGCGCCTGGTACTCGGCCAGATCAGCGACGTGCCGGCCGGGCAGCGGGGCGCGCACTTCGCCTGTGCGGCTGCCCTGGTGCTGCCCTCGGGAGCCGAGCACGTCGCCGAGGGCACCGTGCACGGCTCGCTCACCGACGCACCGCGCGGCAGCAACGGCTTCGGGTACGACCCCATCTTCGTGCCTGAGGGGTCGGAGCTGACCACCGCGCAGATGAGCGCTGACGACAAGGACCAGATCAGCCACCGGGGCCGGGCGCTGCGTGCGCTCGCCCCGGTGATCGCGGCACTGCTGGGAAGCTAGTCCGCCCGGCCGGGGACCTACGCCGGGGACCTACAGGGCGCCGGTGATGCTGGCGGCCGACACGGCCGGGCCCGCCAGCTTCCGCAGCGAGGGAGTGAGCCTGGCCAGGCCGGCGGATTCGCCCCGGCGCCCGGCGCGGCCGGTACGGTAGTCGCCGTACGGTAGGAGCCTGGGCGAAGGGAGCGCGCGTGAGCGAGCACAGGCTGGCAGCTGGCGACAAGGCGCCGGACTTCACCTTGCCCGACGCCGACGGCAAGCCGGTGAGCCTGTCGGCCCTGCGCGGGCAGCAGGTGATCGTCTACTTCTACCCGGCGGCGATGACTCCTGGCTGCACCAAGCAGGCCTGCGACTTCCGGGACAGCCTGAGCGCGCTCGCCGCGGCCGGGGTCACGGTACTCGGGATCTCCCCTGACACGCCGGCCAAGCTGGCCAGGTTCCGCGAGCGGGACCAGCTGACCTTCCCGCTGCTGTCCGACCCCGACCACCAGGCCCTTGAGGCCTACGGCGCGTACGGGGAGAAGATGCTGTACGGGAAGGCCACGGTGGGCGTGATCAGGTCCACCTTCGTGATCGGCCCCGACGGGACCGTGACGAGGGCCTACTACAACGTGAAGGCCACCGGTCATGTCGCCCGGCTACGCAGCGACCTGGGCCTCTGACCGCACCACGCCGCGCGGTTGTCCTCCGGGGCCGTAGCCCAACGGCAGGAGGCGCAGGATTTAGGATCCTGACAGTGTGGGTTCGAGTCCCACCGGCCCCACCACGGCTATGACCTGCACGTATGCAGGTTTCGGGTTCGGCGTCATGCGAACCATTTGGCCCGATTGATGTACAACCTGCGATGACGGGCTGGCTATCAGAGTCAGCTGTGTCGGCACCAGGTCGGCCCGTTGGGAGCGCCTAGAATCGTATTGTGACCGACGCACGGGTTGCACAGCGGTTGAGGCTTGCTCTGGACATGTATGAGTTCGGTGAGCAGATGGCGCGTTCCGGGCTGCGCCGCCGCCATCCGGGTGCCACCGACGAGCAGATCTCTCGGCTGCTCCGGGAGTGGCGGACGGCGAGGCCGGGGGCACCGGGTGGTGACGCTGCCGGGCGGCCGTCTCGCAGATTCGGGTGAACATCCTTGAGGCCGCTCTGCGGCAGATCGCGGCTGATCTTGGACGGTACGGTCGTAGCTGGGCGCTGGTTGGCGGATTTGCGGTGTCGGCGCGGGCGGAACCTCGGTTTACCCGTGACATTGACGCTGCTGTGATCGTCGATGACGACTCCGACGGCGAAGGACTCGTGCGGTCGCTGCTGGCGGATCGGTACCGGGTCCTGGCGTCGGTCGAGCAGGAGGAGACAGGGCGGCTCGCGACTGTGCGGCTCGCTTCGCCGCTGAGCGGAGGCGATGTTGTTGTCGATCTGCTGTTCGCGAGTTCGGGGATCGAGCCGGAGATCGTACGGGCAGCGGAGGTCACCGAGATCGTGCCCGGGCTTAGTCTTCCGATTGCCACCGCCGGGCACCTGATGGCCCTCAAGGTGCTTGCCCGGGATGACCAGGAACGGCCCCAGGACCTGGTGGATCTGCGTGCGCTGCGAGCGGTCGCGACATCGGACGACTACCGCGTTGCGCGCGACGCGGTGCGGCTGATCTCAGCGCGCGGCTTCGATCGCGGACGCGACCTGATCGCCGGACTCAAGGAGATAGAACAGTCCCCGATCGAATAGACGGACGGCTAGGCGCTCGGCCGGGTTCGCGGACCGGGAGGCCCGGGTCGGCCGGCAGTGTGCGCGCTGACATACTCGCTGGGTGCTGCCAGCTGACAACCACGTGCACTCCCAGTGGTCGTATGACACGTTCGGGCACGCATCCATGGTCGACGAGTGCCAGGCAGCGGCGGACCTCGGTATCCCGGCGATCGCCTTCACCGAGCACCTGGACTTCACCGACTACGGCCCCGGCGACGCGATCGCCGCCACAGGGGCCAAGCCCGGCTGGTGGGACGCGATCAAGCCCTTCGACGTCACCGGCTACCTGGCCAGCATCGAGGAGTGCCGGGACCGCTTCCCGTCGCTGCGCATCCTGTCCGGGCTGGAGGCGGGGGAGCCGCACCTGTTCGCGGGCAGTATCGGCGCCGTGCTGGCGGCCGGCTCCTTCGACCGGGTGCTCGGATCCCTGCACGCGCTGGCCTGGGAGGGCCGGATGGTCAACGCCTCGTCCCTGCTGCGGGTCCTGCCCCCGGCGGAGCTGATGCGCCGGTACTTCGCCGAACTGGTCACGCTGATCGAGGGCAGCAGTGCGTTCTCGATCCTGGCGCACCTGGACTACCCGCGCCGGCACTGGCCGGCGAACGCCGGGTCCTACACGGAGAGCGATTTCGAAGAGGAGTACCGGGCGGTGCTGCGGGCACTGGCCACCTCGGGCCGGGTGCTGGAGATCAACACCTACAGCCCGCTGGCGTCTATCGCCCTGCTCGGGTGGTGGCGGGACGAGGGTGGCACCGCTGTCTCGTTCGGCAGCGATGCACATGCGTCCTCGCGGGTGGGTGACAAGTTCCGGGACGCGATGGCGGTGGCCGAAGCGGCGGGCTTCGGGCCCGGCCGCGACCCGGCCGACTTCTGGCGCAGCTGACCCGGCGTCCGGCCGCACCGCCACGCGTGCCGCCGCATGTCACGCAGACCGCAGCGCGTCACGCGGACCCGCCGCTCCGGGACCAATCGCGGGCGGCAGGGGTCTTTCGCCTACTGCCAACGCCAGCGGCGATGGTGACGATGGGCGGAGCCGGGCAGAGACCACCTGCTGACCGATGCCTGCACATCCACTGACGACTGATGGAGAAAGGGGCCGGATATGGAGTCCGACAGTGACGACGGCGCCTGCGATGTCGTGATCAGCAACGAGATACAGCTGCTGGATCCGCGGGTGCGGGCCTCCGCCGAAGCGATCAGGTCATTGCTGCACGAGGACTTCAGCGAGTTCGGCGCCTCGGGCCGGGTGTGGGACAAAGCATCGATCGTGCCAGCGGTGACAGCCGACCCCGGGACCGGGTCGCCGGTCACGGACATGATGGCCGTGCGGCTGGCGCCCGACGTCGTGCTGCTCACCTACCGGATAGCGCGCCCCGGCGGGCGCAGCCTGCGCAGTTCGGTGTGGCGCCAGGACGAGGCCGGCTGGCGGCTCTTCTTCCACCAGGGCACCCCCGAGCCCTGAGCCTGCCCGGGTGCGCGGTGGGCAGGTCAGAGCAGGAAGCGGCTGCCGACGGCGTTGGGGATGAATGCCTCACCGAAGCTGCGCGCCATCGCGTGCTGGGCGCGCCAGCCGGTGCAGTGCGCGGGCACCAGCACCTGCGGGCTCATCGCGTGCAGGTCGTCGAGCACGCGGGGGATAAGCGGCTCGAACAGGGGGCCGTTGAGGTGGAAGCCGCCCAGCGCCGCGTACAGGGGCAGGTCGCCGGTGAGCCGGCGGGCGTAGCGGCAGATGTTGACGATGCCGGCGTGGCCGCAGCCGGTCAGCACGACCAGCCCCTTGCCGGCCACGTTGATGATGATGGCCTGGTCGTCCAGGACCAGCGGGTCGGGCTCCCAGCGGTCGTTCAGCCAGGCCTGCTGTGGCGGGAATCCGGGCTCGTAGCCCGTGACCCGGGGCACCTCGCCCGTGACGAGCACCGAGCCGCCCAGCACGAAGCTCGGCTGGGCGGCCTCCAGCACGTCGAAACCGGCGTCCTCCAGGGCGCGGCGGCTGACGCTCGGGATCTCCACCGGCTCGATGCCCGGCAGCAGCGCGCGGCGCCGGCGCCAGAAGTGCGGGTGGATCAGCACCGGCATGTTCGCCCGGCGCACCGCCCTGATCAGGCCATCCAGACCGGTGGTGTGGTCGTAATGGCCGTGGCTGCACACGACAGCCTCGATGGAGCCCGGATCGATGTCCAGCCGCCGCATGTTCTCCACCATCCCGTCCGGGGTGGGGCCGGCGTCGAACAGCACCCGGTGGGTGCTGGCGCCCTTGTGCACGGTGACCAGCATGGAGAACCCGTGCTCGGCGGCGAGGGCGTCCAGCGCCTGCCCGCCTGCCATCAGCGGGCTTGGCCGGTACGTGCGCACCGCCAGCCCCGGGCGCCGGGCAGGGCCCTGGTCGGGCATGAAGATGTCGGTGACGTTGTCGATCAGGGTGGTGAACTCGACCGAGTCCACCGGCTCCAGGTTGATCCGCTCCACCGGGCCGGCCTCGTGCAGCACGGCCGGGATCTGGGCGGGTGGGCTGAGATCGACGCACATAGCGACTCCCGTTCCGGACGGTCGATGGCACTGTACCGATCCAGGCCGGGATACTGGACCGTGACCACTCCCGCCCTGGTCGCCGCCGAGGCGGCCGGCCTCGCCCACCGGGTGATCAGGCACGGCCCGGTGCGCAGCCTCGCCGAGGCCGCGCAGGCACGCGGGGTGCCCCCGGCCGCAGTGGTCAAGACGCTGGTGGTCCGGCGCGGTGACCAGGACTTCCTGTTCGTGCTCGTGCCGGGCGACCGGGCGATCTCCTGGCCGAAGCTGCGGGCACTGCTCGGGGTCAGCCGGCTGTCGATGCCGGACGCTGAGGTGGCGAAGCAGGCAACCGGCTACGAACGCGGGACGATCACGCCATTCGGCGCGGCGGTCAGCTGGCCGGTCATCGCGGACGAGCGCATGCGCGGCCACGAGATCACACTCGGCGCCGGTGAGCACGGCCTGGCCCTGGCGGCTCAGGCTGACGACGTCCTCGATGTGCTGATGGCAACCGTGGCGGACATCTCCGACCCGGAGTAGCTCAGGCCCGGATCAGCTCGCGGACCGAGGCGGTGACCTTTTCGGCGCGGGCGATGATGGCGTCGGCCTTGCCCTCCTCGGCGATCATCTCCAGGCCGGCCTGCTCGTCGGAGATGGCCGCGAGGTTGATCTCGATGTTCACCCGTGCCATGGCTACCGCGGCGCGGGCGGCCTCGGCAGCCGCCGCGACGTCAGCGATGACATTGCGGTTCCCGATCGCCGCCAGCGCCTCGGCAAGGTCTACCACCATGCCCGCCACACTGATGACCTGCGCCGGTGGCCAGGCCGCCTGGATCAGCGCGCGGGAGATCGCCGCCGACCGTGCGCTCTTCTCCTCGTCGCTGGATCGGGGCATCCCGAATGCGGCACTCACGCCGGCGAAGGCGTCCGCATCGGCGTCCGCGAGCCGCAGCGCCAGCCCGCGCAGCTCGTCGACCTCGGTGATGATGCGGCCGATCGCCGCACCGTGCTGGGCGTACTGCTCGCCGGTGGTGTAACGGGCGACCATGCCCAGCAGCGCCGCCGCCTGCGCGGCATGCAGGGCCGCGGCCGCGCCACCGCCTGGTGCCGGTACCCGCGCGGCGAGCCGCCCCAGGAAGTCACCGATCGTCTCGTCGCTGATGGGCACTGGTCCTCCGGTCGGATGGGGGCGCCGGTCCGGTCATGCCGGCCTGATGCGGCGCGGCCCGTGATCGTGTGCGCGATCATGCCAAGCCGTGGCCGGGCGCACAACCGGACACGGTCACGGTGCCAGGCGAGCGCCAGGCCGGCTGGGGCGGCCCATGGCGCTGCGGCCGGCGCGGGTGACCGGCCCCTGGATCTCGTTATGAGGATACCGTATAGTCCGAATAAGGACAGTCCAGTGTCGGATGATAAGGCCTGCCGTCGTGAGCACGCTCCGGGCGAAGAGGGATCCCTCATCCGAGCCGGTCCGCGTGCACGCGCAATTCGGCCAGGAGTTCCCGGGCGCCGACGCGTCCGCCACCGAGGTCACGCTCAACCTGACCCTGGCCGGCACCGTCACGATCAACCGGGTCGAGGAACTGCTCGCGCAGTACGGGCTGGTGCTCAAGGGCTTCAACGTGCTGGCCGTCGTCACCGGTGCGGACGGCCCACTCACCCCGACCGCCATCGCCGAGCGGACGTTCGTGGGCAAGACCACCGTCACCTCGGTGCTCGATGCCCTGGAGCGGCGCGCACTGGTGCGGCGCTCTCCCCATCCCACGAACCGCAGGTCGGTGCTGGTGGCCGTCACCGAGACGGGCCGCGAGGTCTGCCAGGACATCCTGCGGCGCCTGCACGCGCTCGAAGCGCAATGGCTGTCCGCCATGGCCGAGCCGGACCGGCAGGAGCTGCTGCGCCTGCTCGGCGAGGCCAAAGGACTCTTCAGCCGGGCGCAGGTGCCGCCCCGGCCTGCCGATCAGGTGCCCGATCAGGGCGGATAGGAGCCAGTCATGGCCGTCGACAACGAGATCTACAACGCCCCCGGCGACATCTGGTGGGACGAGCACCAGCCGCTGCACGCCATCCGCACCTCGCTGAACCCCCCGCGAGTGGAGTACTTCACCAGGGTGCTCGCCGCCCAGGGCATCGACCCCGCCGGCAAGGTCGCGGTCGATGTGGGCTGTGGTGGCGGCCTGATGGCCGAGGAGATGGCGCGGCTCGGGGCGGCGGTCATCGGCATCGATCCCTCCGCTGCTTCGATCGCCACCGCGCGAGCCCATGCGGATGCGGCAGGCCTGGCCATCGACTACCGGGTTGGTGCAGGAGAGGATCTGCCGCTGGGCGACGCCTGCGCCGACATCGTCTATTGCGTCGATGTTCTCGAGCATGTGCGCGACCTGGACGCCGTCATCCGGGAGAGCGCGCGGGTGCTGAAACCGGGTGGGCTGTACCTGTTCGACACCATCAACCGGACCCGGCTCAGCAAGTTCGTGATGATCAAGCTGTCGCAGGACCGGGCAGCTACCGCCTGGATGCCGCCCAGCCTGCATGACTGGGATCAGTTCATCACCCCGGACGAGCTTCGCGGCGTCCTCGGCCGGCACGGCCTGCCCAGCCGCGACCTGACCGGAATGGCACCAGGCATCGCCCCGCCGGCGCTGCTCCGCCTGCTCCGCCTGCTCCGCCTGCTCCGCCAGCTGAAGAAGGGCCGGATCTCCCCCGGCGATTTCGGCCGCAAGGCAACCTTCGTGCTCACCAAGGACCTGCGGGTCAGCTATATCGGCCACGTTATCAAGGCGCCGGGCGGCGAGTAACGAAGCCGGGCTGGGGCCGGGCCTTCGGCCAGGTCAGCGCGATCTGGCGGGCCGCCTGGCCGCCTGGGTGAACCTACGGTAACGTAACTTACGTAGCCGTAGCTAGGAGCGCGCCCGATGCTGACCCAGGACACCGGCTCCCTGCCCCTTGTCATCCAGGGCGGGATGGGCGTGGCCATCTCATCCTGGCCCCTCGCCCGGGCAGTGGCCGCCACCGGCCAGCTCGGCGTCGTGTCGGGCACCGCACTCGACGTCGTGCTCGCCCGCCGGCTCCAGGACGGCGACCCCGGCGGGCACGCGCGGGCGGCGATGGCGGCCTTCCCCGTCCCCGAGATCACCAACCGGATCCTGCGCCGCTACTTCCGGGCCGGAGGCCGCGAGCCCGGCACGCCGTATGCTCCGGTGCCCAGGCTCAGGCTGCGCCAGGACCAGCACACCCAGGAACTCGCCGTGGTGGCGAACTTCGCCGAGGTGTGGCTGGCCAAGCAGGGCCATCACGGCCCGGTGGGCGTCAACTTCCTGGAGAAGGTCCAGATGGCCACGCCAGCGGCGGCGTATGGCGCGATGCTCGCGGGCGTGGACATGGTGCTCGTGGGCGCCGGCATTCCCCGTGAGCTGCCCAGGCTGCTGAACGCGCTCGCGCGGCACGAGCCGGTAAGCCTGCCGGTCGACGTCGCGGGGGCGCCCGACGGCCAGCGGCACACTGCCGGCCTGGACCCGGCGGCCCTGCTCGGCTGCGTGCTGCCGCCGGTGCCGCGCCCCGCATTCCTGGCCATCGTCTCGGCCCACGTCCTGGCCGAATACCTCGTCCGTGATCCCGCGATCCGCCCCGAGGGGTTCGTCATCGAGGGCCCCCTGGCCGGCGGGCACAACGCCCCACCGCGGGGCCGGCTCACGCTGGACGGCGACGGCCAGCCCTGCTACGGGCCACGCGATGACGCGGATCTGGCCCGGCTGGCCGCGATCGGGCTGCCGTTCTGGCTGGCTGGCGCCTATGGCACCCCGGCCCGGCTGGCGGAGGCCCGCGCCGCCGGTGCCGCCGGTGTGCAGGTGGGCACCTTGTTCGCACTCAGCCGGGAGTCCGGCCTGCGCCCGGACCTGCGGGCACTGCTGCTCGGCCAGGTCCGCGACGGCACCCTGCGGGTGCGCACCGATCCGGCGGCCTCACCGACGGGGTTCCCGTTCAAGGTCGCGCAGCTGCCCGGCACCCTGTCCGACCCCCAGCGGTACCAGGCGCGGCCGCGGCTGTGTGATCTCGGCTATCTGCGCACGCCCTACCTGCGGCCAGGCGGTGCCGTCGGCTACCGGTGCCCGGGCGAGCCCGAGCACATGTATGTCCGCAAGGGCGGCGATGCCGCCGATACCGCGGGCCGGTCATGCCTGTGCAACGCGCTGCTGGCCAACACCGGGCTGGGCCAGACCCGTCCCGGCGGCGGTTACGCCGAGGAGCCGCTGGTCACACTCGGGTCCAGCCTCGACAGTGCGCACGCCCTGCTGGCGCGGCACCCGGACGGCTGGTCCGCCGCCCAGGCGGTGACGTGGCTGCTGGAACAGCCCGATGTGGCCGAAGGACAGGCCGAAAGTCCCTGCCGCTGACCGCCCTCGCAGGCGCTAACTGGACATGCGGG
>DATKRG010000230.1:0-5317 GCA_035532275.1 Streptosporangiaceae bacterium
ATCACAGTCACCGGCGGACCCGGACACCCCGCGGTCACTGGCTGCTGGTCGGCCTGCTCCTGCTGGTGTGCACGCTCGGCCTGCTGGTGGAGGGATACACCCACGGGGTGCTCGGCGAGACCAGCTCGACCGTCGCCCAGGCGGCCGCGGCCGGGCCGCCAGCCCCCGGGACCGTGATCGGCGGCGGCCCGGTCATCAACGGGAGAGGCACCCGCCCGCGCAGCTACTCGATGCCATCCCGGACGGTGGCGCTGACCTTCGACGACGGGCCGGACCCAGCCTGGACCCCGCGGATCCTGGCCATCTTGCGCCACTACCAGGTGCCAGCCACGTTCTTCGTGGTGGGCGCGCACGCGGCGGCCTACCCGGGGATCGTCCGCCAGGAACTGCGGGACGGCGACGAGGTGGGGGCGCACACCTACACCCATATCGACCTGGCAGGCGGGTGGCAGGAGCAGCTGCAGCTCACGCTGACCCAGAACGCGCTCGCGGGGGCAGCCGCGGTGCACACCAGCCTGCTGCGCCCGCCTTACAGCAGCGGGCCGGACGCGGTCACCGCAGCCGACTGGCACGCCTACCGGCAGGCCGGCGGCGACGGGTATCTCATCGTGCTGGCCAGCCTCGACACCCGCGACTGGGCCCGTCCCGGGGTGGCCAGGATCGTCGCGGCGGCCATGCCCGCCCGCGGCCGGGGCGCGATCATCATGCTGCACGACTCCGGCGGGAACCGGGCGCAGACCGTCGCGGCGCTGCCGCGGGTCATCACCGGGCTGCGGGCCAGGGGGTACCGGTTCGTGACCGTCACCGCCGGGCTGGGGCTGCCACCAGCGGACGTGCCGGCCACCGCCAGCCAGCGCCTGGCCGGCCTTGCGCTGGTCATCACCCAGCAGACGGCCGACCACGCCGTCGCCGCACTGGCGATCATGCTGGTGGTGGCCACCGTCCTGACGGTGACCCGGGCGCTGCTGCTGATCGGCTTCGCCCGC
This sequence comes from Streptosporangiaceae bacterium, assembly GCA_035532275.1. Classification (GTDB taxonomy): domain Bacteria; phylum Actinomycetota; class Actinomycetes; order Streptosporangiales; family Streptosporangiaceae; genus UBA9676. Next base: position 987 of record DATKRG010000230.1, read on the forward strand.
GCCCACCGGCGCCGGGTCGCCCAGGCGGTCCGGCAGCGGCCTTTCGGGCGGTACTCACCGGGCGTGTCCGTGGTGGTTCCCGCCTACAACGAGGCCGCCGGCATCGCGGCGACCGTGACCTCCCTGATGGACACCTGGTACGGGGGCCCGCTGGAGGTGATCGTCGTCGATGACGGCTCCACGGACGGCACGGCGCGGATAGCGGCCGGGCTCAGGCTGCCCGGCGTCCGGGTGCTCAGGCAGGCCAACGGCGGCAAGCCAGCCGCGCTGAACGCCGGCATCGCCGTGGCCCGCCATGACGTGCTCGTGCTCGTGGACGGTGACACCGTCTTCCAGCCGGACACGCTGACCTACCTGGTGGACCGGCTGGGCGAGCCCGCCGTCGGCGCGGTCAGCGGCAACACCAAGGTCGGCAACCGCGGCGGCATCCTGGGCCGCTGGCAGCACCTCGAGTACGTCATGGGCTTCAACCTGGACCGGCGGATGTACGACATGCTCGGCACCATGCCCACCGTGCCCGGCGCCATCGGCGCGTTCCGGCGCGGGGCGCTCGCCGCGGCCGGCTGGCTCAGCACGGACACACTCGCCGAGGACACCGACCTGACCATGGGCATCTGCCGGGCCGGGTGGCGGGTGACCTACGAGGAGTCGGCCATCGCCTGGACCGAGGCCCCGGCCAGCCTGCGCCAGCTGTGGAAACAGCGGTACCGGTGGTGCTACGGCACCATGCAGTCGATGTGGAAGCACCGGCGGGCGGTGATCGAGCGTGGCGCCTCCGGCAGGTTCGGCCGCCGGTCCCTGTCCTACCTGCTGGTCTTCCATGTGCTGCTGCCGCTGCTGGCCCCGGTCGTCGACATCGCCCTGGTCTACAGCCTGGTGTTCGGCAACCCGGTCCGGGCGGCGGAATTCTGGTGCGGCTTCGCCATCATGCAGATGCTGACCTGCGCGTACGCGCTGCGGCTGGACCACGAGCGGCTGGGGCCGCTGTGGGCGCTGCCGCTCCAGCAGGTGGTGTACCGGCAGCTGATGTACCTGGTCACCATCCAGTCGCTGATGACCGCGCTGCTGGGGAGCCGGGAACGCTGGCAGCCCATGCGCCGCGCCGGGGTCTTCTCGCCGGGCGCGACCCGGCCAGCCTCAGAACCGGTTCAGCCGTAGAACAGGCGCTCCATCACCGCACGGGCCCGGCGGGCCGACCGCCGGTAGTCCTGCACCAGGTCCTGATGCCCGCCCGCCGGGTACCCCAGTACTGATGCCACCGCGGCGAGCTCGGGCTGGCGGGCGGGCAGCATGTCCGACGGCCGGCCCCGCACCAGGACGGCCGCGTCCCGGATCCGGGCCGCCAGCCGCCAGGCGGCGCCCAGCACGGCCGCGTCGCTCTCCCCCACCAGCTCCGCCTCCGCCGCCGCCGTCAGGCCGGCCAGCGTCCGCGTGGTCCGCAGCCCGGGCACCGCGTGCGCGTGCCGCAGCTGCAGCAGCTGCACCACCCACTCCACGTCCGCCAGCCCGCCCGGGCCGAGCTTGAGGTGCAGCGCCGGGTCGACGCCCCGTGGCATCCGTTCGGCCTCCATCCGGGCCTTAATGCGCCGTATCTCCCGAACGAAAGGTTCGGGGATACCGCCCTGCGGATACCGGAACTCATCGGCCAGGCCGGTGAACCGCAGGCCGAGCTCCCGGTCCCCGGCGACCGGCTCGGCCCGCAGCAGTGCCTGGGCCTCCCAGGGGACCGACCAGCGTTCGTAGTACGCCCGGTAAGAGGCCAGCGTGCGGACCAGGGGGCCTTGCCGGCCCTCGGGCCGCAGCCCGGGGTCGATCAGCAGCGGCGGGTCGGGGGCCGGCCCGGCCAGCAGCGCCCGCAGGTCCTCGGCGACCGCGTGCGCGGCCCGGCTGGACTCCTGCTCGTCCGCGCCGGGCAGCGGGTCGTGGACGAACATCACATCGGCGTCGCTGCCGTAGCCGGTCTCGTGCCCGCCAAAACGCCCCATCGCCACCACGGACAGCCGGGTCGGCAGCGGGCCCTGCCCGGCCTCGGCGGTCCTGATCGCCACCTGCAGCGCCGCGCTGACCGTCGCCCCGGCGACGGCCGTCAGCGCCTCACCCGTCTCCTCCACCGCGGACAGGCCGAGCAGGTCGGCGATGGCGGTGCGGAGCAGTTCCCGGCGGCGCAGCGCCCGGACCGCGGCGACCGCGTCGGGCGCCTGCGCGTGCCGCCGCACCGTGGCCACGGCCTCGGCCCGCAGCGCGGCGGCCGGGCGGGGGGTGAGCTGGGGATCCTCGCCCAGCAGGGCGACCATCTCCGGCTGCCGCAGCAGCAGGTCGGTGGCGTACCGGCTGGTGGCCAGCACCCGTGCCATCCGGCGGGCGACCGTGGTGTCGTCGCGCAGCAGCCGCAGGTACCAGGGCGAGTTGCCCAGGGCGTCGCTGATCTGGCGGAACGCCAGCAGCCCGGCGTCGGGCTGGGCGGCATCGGCGAACCAGCCGAGCATCACCGGCAGCAGGGTCCGCTGGATCGCCGCCCGCCGGGACACGCCCGCGGTGAGCGCCTCGATGTGGCGCAGCGCCCCGGCCGGGTCGGCGTAGCCCAGTGCCTCCAGCCGGGCCTGCGCCGCCTCCGGCGTCAGCCTGGCCACCTCGCCGGGCAGCCGCGCCACCGCGCTCAGCAGCGGGCGGTAGAACAGCTTCTCGTGCAGCCGCCGGACCTCCGCGGCGTGCTGGCGCCAGGCGGCGGTCAGCTCGGCCGCGGGGTCGGCACGGGACGGCGACCGTGCGAGGCCGCGGCTGCCGGCTGGGCCAGGGCCGGTCACTGCCACGCCCGGGGCAGCGGCGCCAGAGCGGGCAGCCCCGGGCGGGCCGGCGCTGGCTGGGCCGGCAGTGGCCGCCCGCATCGCCCGGCCGAGCCTGCGCAGCGCGGCCGGGTCGTCGGGCAGGGTGTGGGTCCGCCGCAGCTGCCGCAGCTGCAGCAGGTGCTCGACGGTGCGCAGGAACCGGTAGGCGGCGGCCAGGCTGGCCGCGTCCTCCCGGCCCACGTAGCCGCCCTCGGCGAGGGCGGCCAGTGCCGGCAGCGTGGCAGGGCTGCGGATCGTCTCGTCCGCGCGGCCGTGCACGAGCTGCAGCAGCTGCACGGCGAACTCGATGTCGCGCAGCCCACCGGGGCCGAGCTTGAGCTGGCGGCCGGCTTGGCTGGCGGGCAGGGTGCCGATCACCCGGCGGCGCATCGCCTGCACGTCCTCCACGAAGTTGTCGCGCTGGGCGGCCTGCCAGACCAGCGGCGTGAGGGCTTCCACGTAGGCGGCGCCGAGCTCGGGGTCGCCGGCCACCGGCCGGGCCTTCAGCAGCGCCTGGAACTCCCAGGTCTTGGCCCAGCGCTGGTAGTAGGCACAGTGGCTGGCCAGGGTCCGGACCAGCGGGCCGTCCCGCCCCTCGGGCCGCAGGTTCGGGTCGACCGGGAACAGCGCCCCGTCCGCTGTGGTCTGCGAGCAGACCCGGATCAGGCCGGCCGCCAGCTGGGTCGCGGTGCGCAGTGCGCCATTCCCGGCGGACTCGCCGGCGCCGTCCGGGGCCCCGGCGACGAAGATCACGTCCACGTCGCTGGCGTAGTTGAGCTCGCGCCCGCCGCACTTGCCCATGGCGATCACCGCCAGCCGGCCCGGGGCAGCACCGGCCGGCAGCTGCGAGCGGGCGATGGCGAGCGCCGCCTCCAGGACGGCGGCGGCCAGGTCGGCGAGCTCGGCGGCGGTCTCGTCGAGGGTGATCTGGCCGGTAAGATCGCGGGCCGCCAGGTGCAGGAGCCGCTGCCGGTACGCCACCCGCAGCGCGGCCGCCGGGTCGGCGTACCCCCCGGCCTGGCCGTCACCGGCCTGGCCGGCTCCGGGTGGGGCGGAGCCGGGTGGGGCGGAGCCGGCGGCCGGCTCGCCGGCGCCGGGGTCGGCCCCGACGGCGGTGAGCAGCGCCGTGCGCAGCTCGCCCGCTGACGGGCTGGCCAGCGCCTCCGGCCCGGCCAGCAGCCGCCAGCCGTCCGGGTGCCGGGCCAGATGGCCGCCGAGAGCCGCGCTGGCCCCGAGCACCGCGGCCAGCCGCCGGCGCAGGCCCGGGTCATCGCGCAGAGCCGCGAGCAGTGCCTCGTCGCGGGGGATCCGGGCCAGCGCGGCCAGCGCCAGATCGGGGTCGGCGGCGCCGGCCAGCGCCGTCAGCACGTCAGCGTCGTCCCCGTCGATGTCGAGCGCGAGGTCGGTGCCCACCAGCCGCTCCGCCTGCGCCGGGTCGGCGAACCCCATCCGGGCCAGCCGTGCGGTCAGCGTGGTCTGGCGCGGCATGCTCACCCCTGCACGGTA
>DATKRG010000231.1:0-6250 GCA_035532275.1 Streptosporangiaceae bacterium
GTCACCGGGGCTGGCGGAGAGCAGGCCACCCTGACGGAAGTCCAGCGGGGCGACGGTCTGCAGTCCGGAGTCGATGACCACGACGTTGCCGCCGGGGCTGGTGGACTGCGCGGCCAGGGTGAGCGCTCCCAGCACGTCCGCGCCGCCGGCCCTGGCGTGGGTGGGCCCGGTGAAGACCGCCTCTATCCTCGCGAGATATTTGCTGAGATCTGTCTGCACGGCGGCCGACGTTGTGTCGGTGGTGGTGAATGCCCCGCGATAAGCCGGCTGCGGGCTCCCGTCGACGCGGATGAGGGTGATCTGCTTGCGTGCCTTGGCGGCCCCGTTGATCAGCGCTCCCTCGGCTGAGATATCAGGGCTCGGGGAGTTCGCGCGCGCGCCCACCGCCATCGCGAGCGGGGCCCCGGCCGGCGCACAGCCGAGAAACGGCCCGGGCGCGGCGCGCCCCCCGCAGCCGGCGAGGGAAAGCCCGAGGGTGGCAGCCGAGAGGCTGGCGCACAGCGCAGCAGCCCGGGAAAAGGGGATCACGTCATCTCCTCAGAGAGTGGTTCAGTTCCTGAATTGCCGGCCTGGTCAGGTGTAGGGGCGCCAGTCCTCCTGGAACATGGCGTCGGTCACGGCCGGGTCCTGGAGGTGCTGGGCCATCTGGACCCGGGCGGCCTGCTTGAGCTTCTCGGCCAGCGCGAGCCTGGTTTCGATCTCGTGGAACAGGGTTTCCTCGGCGGCGGTGAGCTGGGCCTCGTACGCGTAGCGGTGTGCCTCGGCCGCCCCGGCCTGGAAGGCCGTGGCAGCCGATTGCTCGCATGCCCTGCGGTACGCGCGGGCGGCCGAGGCGTAGCTGGCGCGCAGCGGATTGTGGGTCAGGTAGGCGCCTACGGCCGCGACGAGCCCGGTCGCAACGTAGAGGGCGAAGAAGAGAATCGCCGGGTAGAGCTTGTCGGCCGGGTTGGCATGCTGGTGCACCGGGGCCGCCGTGGCGGAGTAGGACGTGGCAGCCGAGCTGGCCTGCTGGAAGTGCAGCCGGATGACGAACGCGGCGATCCCCAGCCCCAGCCAGATGGCGGCGCAGAAGTAGCACGCCGTCTTGCGCAGCCATCCGGCCCCGGCCACGCAGTCCCGGAGCATGACCCCGAAGGCGTGCGCCAGGTAGAGCACGGTTGCGGTGAACCCGATCACCACCACGTACACCAGCAGGTTGCCCGCCTTGGGCAGCACGAGCTGGACGATCTGCGAGAACGCCCCGATGTCCGCGCCCGCGGCAAGGAAGAGCGCCGCCAGGTGCAGGTAGGCCGAACGGGGCCGCCCGGCCAGCATGGCGGGATCGGCGTGGCCGGGGTCGCGCCAGGGTGTGTACCATCGCCGTTCGCGGGGGCCCAGCAGGATGTGCAGGTCGGCCGGGTCGCCGTCCTGGCCCGTCCTGCCCGGCTTGCCGCCCGCGCTCCGGCTGCGGCTGCCGGCATCTGGCCCGTCGGCTGACGGCTGCACGGATGGGCCCTCGCCGTCTGGGTCGCGGTCCTGGTGGCGGCCTGCCCGGTCATAGCCGACTATCCGCAGCAGAGCCGACTCCAGCGCCAGGACCTTGTGCGACAGGACGCTGCGGTCATGACCGGCTTGCACGTTCACCTGGTCAAGAGTCGCCTCGGCGATCTTCTGGTTCGCGCCGGTGATCGCGGCGTACTGCGCGTGCTGGGCCTTGACGTCGGAGACCCACTGGTCGGCCCACGCATTGATCATGTTGTCCAGCGGGCGCCCGGTGGCCTCGTCCACGCCGCCTGGCATCAGCCCGGCGACGGCGCTGTCGATCTCGGCCCGGGCAGCGGTCTCATCGACCTGCGTCGGCGCGAAAGGCTCGACCTCGGTTGTGAAGGGATGCGCGCCCGGTGTGCCCACCTTCGCGGGGTCCAGCAGCCGGCCGCCGAGAGCGGCGAGCCGCCGGCGGTGCCGGCCGTGCCACCATGCCGATGGTGTCTTCATGGATCGCTCCTACTCGTCGGCGGGGGTGTCGGGTCCGCGTGCCCACTCGGGGAGTTCCGGCCCTACCGGCCGCAGGCCCGAGTTGAGGTGGGGGCCGAGGGGATGGACGCGCACGAGTTGCTGCCAGTAGGTGGCGACCCGGTGCCAGGCGTGCTCGTAGATCCGGTGCGCGCGGGCGCGGGCGACGGCCGCCCGGCGGACGAGCTGGCGGTTGCGCGCCTGCACCGCTCCCTCCGCCTGCGCGAGCCGGGTGGTGGCGGAGAGCCAGGCTTGCTCCGCTTCGGAGTGACGTCTGCGGTGCTCATTCATCCGGCGGTCACGGATCAGGCGATCGGGCCGCGTCTGCGAATCCTGCTCGGCGGTGCGCCGCTCCTTCAGATCCTCGTCGCCGGGCATCTGAGCTGCCTTCTCCCGCTTCTCGCGGGCGGCTTCCAGTTCGCTCTGCAGCGCCGCGACCTGCGCGCTGAGCCCCGCCAGTTCCTGGCGTACCGGCGCGATGTCGGCAAGCCACGAAACCCGTTCCTGGCTCATCTGGTCGTTTGCGAGGGCGCGCAGCTTCAGCAGGTGTGGCGTGCCGACGGGTTCGCTGTCGCCGTTCGGGGCGGCATGACGTGGGCGCGGCTCACCGTTGCCGGCATGAAGCCCGTCCGGGTCCTCGCCGTCTGGTTCGTCTGGTGGCTGCGGCGGAAGACTGACCTGGGGGATGCCTTTATGGCCATCCCGCCTCCCGTGATAGATGTCGGCGAGGTGCGCGGTCAGCGGGTAATGAACCGGAGCGCCCGGCGGTGCGGCCCAGTCATGGGGTGAGCGCTCACGCGGCCGGGCCATCGCCGCCTTCTTCCAGTGCGATGGCGCGGTGCGGACTGTGAATCAGTGTGGCAAGAGCCACTCCCGTACCCCCCTTTGCATACTGCTGTGCCTGACAGGCCGGCTTGGTCCTCGTTTCGCTCTGCGCGGCGGCCCTGGTCAGACACCCCCATTGCCGGTGATATTGACCGCGTGATTGACACCGAGGACGATCTCGTCGTGGGCGCGCCTGTACTTGTCGACTTCCGCTGAAATAGCCCTCGCGAGCGAGGGCCGCCTGCGGAAGTAGGCAGTGAGAGCCACCGCCGTCCAGCGTGCGAGCGCCAGCCGATGGGCCATCGCCAGGACCACCAGCGGCCGCGCCTGGGACAGCAGGGCCTGGTGGAAGGTGAGTCCGGGGAAGCCTGCCTTCGCCAGTGGCAGGCGGATCCGCAGCAGCTCGCACACCGCTCGCAGGTAGGCGCCCGCTGACAGGGCATTGCGGCTGGCCGTGACCCCTGTCTCAGCGGCGGCGACGGCATTCCAAAGCTGGCTGGTCTCTGCATCAGCACCTGGCCCGCCGTCGTGCCGCGGCAGCCCACCGGACTGCGCCAGCAGCAGGCGCGCAAGCCGCACATGCAGCTGCCCGATGTTATGCAGGTCGACCGCGACCAGCTTGATCGCCTGCTGATCGATGGTGTCCAGCCGGGGGACAGGGCCGATCTCGGCGAGATAGCCAGCCCGCTCAGCTGCCAGGATGGCGTAGATGCCGTCGGCCAGCCGGCGGATCGCGATGTCGGCTTCGTGCAGCAGTCGCATGAGCGCCGCGTTGGTCTCCGACATGCGCCAGGTCACTCGCCTGGCCAGGACACGATCGGTGATCCTGGGGCCGATCAAGGTCCTGATCAGGACCCTGGCCGGGTCAGCTGCCCATAGCGGGAGCACCGGGCCCGGCGGTGTGCCGTTCCCGTTGCCATCCCAGCCGGCGGCATCCTGGCGGAAATGCGCCTGCGCACTGTCCAGCTTGGTGTGGGCATCGCCGAGCCGGCGGAACTCCACCAGGTCCGAGACGACGAAGGTGAAGAACGGGAAATACGCGCGGGCGTCGGCCAGCCACCCGCTGGCCGGCGACACCTCGAACACATCCGGCAGCTGCAGCCCAGGCTCCGCGTCGGGCTGCGAGTCCTCAGGGGAGCCGTCCGGCCGGGATGCTCCCAGCTGGGCTGACTGATCGGGTTCGCGGGGAGCATCGGCAAAGCTCGGGAGGTCCCTGACGCCAGCCGCGAAGATGGCCGCCGCAGCCGGGCGGATCAGGTCCCCGGCGACAAGCTCGGCACGCTGCGCTGAGTGTTCGGGGGCGTCCGCCAGGAACGTGCTGACCGCATCGGCCATCATGTCGGCCCGGTATCCGCGCAGCGCCTCGCTCACCACCAGAGGGTCGCCGACCTGCCCGGCCCCGTCATGCGCGAGGACGAACTGCGCCCGGGAAACTGGACCGAGAGCGCCGCCGAATTGCCCGGCCACGAACACCGAGACAAGGTCGTGGGGTTCCGCCTGGGCAAGCGCGCCGGTGAGCCCGGCGTGGATGCCCGCAAGAGCCTGTTCGTGCCGCCACAGCCCGGTGACCAGCGCCGTGAGCCTGTCCAGCCGCTGCTGAGGACAGACGTCACCAGCAGCCGGGACAGACTCGGGCAGGAGCCCCCAGATCTGCCGTTGCAGGTCGAGCGTGGCATGGTCCTGGCTCGCGAGTATCTGCGCGATCCCGCCGAGGAGGCCATGCTGCGGTACGTCAACCTCAAGCGCATCCGACATGCTGGTAATGGCGCTGCGGACTACCTCCGCGTGGTCGCGCTGATTCCTCCTCCGCGCCGCTAACAGGAATGCGCAAGCCGCGGGAAATAGCCCGAGCCCACAGCCGACCAGGAGACCCGTCATTGGCAGCCCGGGATCGCCGATGTCACCTGGTGACCTCGGCACGTGGCCAAGTTCCGCATGCTCATGCAGCACCCCCCACGGGCACCCTCCACGGGTTAAACCCGCCAATACCACTATGACGCGTAACAAGCCCAGCTGGAGTGCACGCGGCGCCGCGGTTCTTGCACGGCCAGGTGACCTGGGGCCCGGATCGGATCTGGCCCTCCGATTGGCGTGGCCGCCGCCATCAGGCACACGGATCACCCGCGTGCCAGCGATGCCGGCGTCGCCAACGGGCTGCCTGCGGGGCATGCTGGGAGCCGGCTCATTCGCTGACCGACGCCAGCCGACTTCCGGGAGGAAGGCTATGAACGGCGCGCAGGCACTGATCCGCACGCTGACCGCCTGCGGTGTGGACGTGTGTTTCAGCAATCCGGGGACCTCGGAGATGCACTTCGTCACCGCGCTGGACGCCGTCCCGCAGATGCGGGGGGTGCTGTGCCTGTTCGAGGGCACGGCGACCGGGGCCGCGGACGGGTTCGGCCGGATGGCGGGCCGGCCGGCGGCGGCGCTGCTGCACCTGGGGCCGGGCCTGGCGAACGGCCTGGCCAACCTGCACAACGCCCGGCGCGCCGGCACGCCGCTGCTGGCCGTGGTCGGCGATCACGCCACCCACCACAAGCGGTTCGACGCGCCGCTGGAGTCCGACATCGACGCCCTGGCCGGCACGGTGTCGGCCTGGGTGCGGCGGCCGGGACGCAGCGCCGACGTGGCGGCGGACGCGGCCGCGGGCGTCGCGGCGGCGATGGGCCCGCCCGGCGGGGTGGCCACCCTCATCCTGCCTGCCGACGTGTCCTGGTCCGAGGGTGCTCAGCCAGCGGATCCGCTGCCGGTTCCGGCACGGGAGCCGGTGCCCGGCGACGCGATCGCCTCGGCCGCTGCGGTGCTGCGCGGCGGCGAGCCGTGCGTGATCCTGCTCGGCGGGCAGGCCATGCGGCGGCCCGGGCTGGAGGCGGCCAGCCGGATCGCCCAGGCGACCGGCGCGCGCCTGCTGGCGGAGACGTTCCCGGCCCGGCACGAGCGCGGGGCCGGCCTGCCGGCCATCGACCGCCTCGCCTACCTGGCCGAGTTCGCGGTCGCACAGCTTGGCGACGTGCGTCATCTCATCCTGGCCGGGGCGCGCGCCCCGGTGTCGTTCTTCGCCTACCCGGGCAAGCCCAGTTCGCTGGTGCCGGAGGGCTGCACCGAGCACCGGCTGGCGGGCGCCGGTGACGACGTGAGCGGGGCGCTCACGGCGCTGGCCGATCTGGCCGCCACGGGCGTCAAGCCGCTCATCCAGGAGCTGGACCGGCCGCACATCCCGGACGGGGACCTGACCGGGGAGTCGGCGGCGGCCGTGATCGGGGCACTGCTGCCGGAGGGGGCGATCGTCTCCGACGAGGCCAACACCTCGGGCTTGTGGCTGCCCGGAGCCACCGCGGGCGCACCGCCGCACGAATGGCTCACCCTGACCGGCGGCGCGATCGGCCAGGGGCTGCCGCTGGCCACCGGCGCCGCCATCGCCTGCCCGGGGCGC
>DATKRG010000232.1:0-8779 GCA_035532275.1 Streptosporangiaceae bacterium
CAGCGCCTCCTCGATGCAGGCGGCGATGGCGTGCGCCGGCTCCGGCGCGGGCAGGATGCCCTCGGTCCGGGCGAACTTCAGCCCGGCCGCGAAGCATTCCGACTGCGGCTTGGCCACCGCCTCGATCAGCCCCAGCTCGTAGATGTGCGACAGCAGCGGGGACATGCCGTGGTAGCGCAGCCCGCCCGCGTGGATCGGGTCCGGCACGAAGTCGTGCCCGAGCGTGTGCATCTTGAGCAGCGGCGTGAAGCCGGCCGTGTCCCCGAAGTCGTAGGCGTAGACGCCGCGGGTGAACGACGGGCACGCGGCCGGCTCGACGGCGCGCAGCACCGGGTTCATCCGGCCCGCCAGCTTCTCCCGCAGGAACGGGAACACCAGGCCGGAGAAGTTGGACCCGCCGCCGGTGCAGCCGACGATCAGGTCCGGCGTGTCGCCCGCCTCGGCGAGCTGCTTGATGGCCTCCTCGCCGATGACGGTCTGGTGCATGAGGACGTGGTTGAGCACACTGCCGAGCGCGTACCGGGTGGCCGGGTCGCCGCCCGCGACCTCCACCGCCTCGCTGATCGCGATCCCCAGGCTGCCGGTCGAGTCGGGGTGCTCGGCCAGGATCACCCGGCCGGACGAGGTGACATCGGACGGGCTGGGGTGGACGGTCGCCCCGTAGGCCTCCATCAGCAGGCGGCGGTAGGGCTTCTGGTCGTAGGAGGCCCGGACCTGCCACACCTCGCACTCCAGGCCGAACAGCGCCGACGCGAACGCCAGCGCGCTGCCCCACTGGCCCGCCCCGGTCTCGGTGGTCAGCTTGGTGACGCCCTCCTGGGCGTTGTAGTACGCCTGCGGGACGGCGGTGTTGGGCTTGTGCGAGCCGGCCGGGCTGCCGCCTTCGTACTTGTAGTAGATCCGGGCTGGGGTGCCCAGTTCCTTCTCCAGCCGCCGGGCCCGGAACAGCGGGGTGGGCCGCCACAGCCGGTAGACATCCAGCACCGGCTCCGGGATGTCGATGTACGACTCGCCGGACACCTCCTGCAGGATCAGTGCCATCGGGAACAGCGGGGTGAGCGCGTCCGGCCCGACCGGCTCGCGGGTGCCCGGGTGCAGCGGCGGGGGCGGGGGAGAGGGCAGGTCGGGAATGATGTTGTACCACTGCCGGGGCAGCTCGGATTCCTGCAGTAGGTACTTGACCTGGTGATCCATGGATGCCTCCGGCGGCCAGGGCGAACGGTGATCACTGCGACATTAGCCGCTCTTTTGGCCTGGTGGGAGGCCTTCCGCGGGCTGGACGGCCCGCGGCCGGTTGCGGCGCCGGACAGCCCATGTCACTGTGGGGCCGTGAACGCGGGGCCGGTGAGCGCCGGGACCAGGCGCGTCTGCCTGCTCCTGGCGGTGATCGGCACACTGGTGCTGATGGCGGGTGTGCTGCTCGCCGTGTCCAGCACCGTGCTGGGCCAGGGACCAGGTGGCTCGCCTGTCGTCCCCGCCGTCGCCGCCGGCCTGATCGCCGCCGGCCTGCTCTGCGGTGTGATCATGGTCGCGGTGACCGTGCCCGGCGGCCAGCGGACCAGCGGGCGGATGCGGCGGCCCGAGGTCGGGCCGCCGCATCCGCACCGGCCCGACCCGTTGCAGGAGTGGATGGACGCACTGCGGTCGCCCGGGCGGCGGAGCGGGCCGGGTCCCGCGCCGATGCCGGTGCGCAGACCAGGCGACAGCGACCGGGCCGGGTAGCCCGGCTGGCGCCCCCTCGCCCGTCGGCGGTGCTCCTCGATCCGGAGCAGAGGCCGCGGCGGCCCGGCCTGGCGGACACCTTTGAGCCTGCCCAGGTCAGCGGGGCACGGCTGACGAACCTCAGGCCAGCCGCGCCTACGGCAGGCAGATCGTGACGCCCAGAACGCCCACGCATGTCTGTGGCGATCGCGACGGGCTCGGCGTCGGGGACCACGATGGCTGCGGTGAGCGGGCTACGGTCGCCGTCGGGACCGGGGACGGCGTTCCGGACGATTCCGGGGACGGTGCTCCGGCGGGCGCAGACTGTTTGCCGGGCTCTCCGGGCGCTGACCCGGGCTGGGCGGGTGAGGAAGGTGTCAAGTGCCCGGGGCTTCGGGCCGGCCCGGGCCCCGGCGCTGATGGCCCCGCGGTCATTGGCGTCGCGGGCGGGTCGGCCGCGACGTGCGGGGGAGGACGACCGTGCAGCAGCGCCGCCGCCACGACCGCCGCCGCCACGACCGCTGTCCCAGCGGCTGCCATCAGCGCCCGGTACACCCAGCGACCCTCCGGAGCGCGCCGGAAGCCCGCGCCGCCCACTAGCGCCGGGAGAAGCCTCGAACTGTGCGGTGAGCGCCACCCGGCCTGCGGCGCCGCGGCCAAGGCCTTCCGGATCGCGGCCAGCCGCCCACCGGCCGACAAACCTGCGGAAACGTACACGACCAGGGTGCCGTTCTCACGGCGGGCGAGAGCCTGCATCCCGGGCGGCAGCCGAACGCGCTCCACGCGGATCACGAGGCCACCCCTCCGCAGCCCGGACACTGCTGGGCGAAGCCCTCCAACAGCGTGGCGCGGCCACTCCCCTCACCGGCAGCGCTCACACCCTGACCGCCTTCCGGCCGCTCAGATGCTGCTTGATGAAAGCCCACATCAACATGGGGTCGCCACCATCCGCGACGACGACTATCACGTTCTGGCCGTCAGCATCGAGGACAAGCGTGCTGCTACCCCGGTGCGGGGAGCGGACGGCCTGGACGAGCGCGAGCGGCGGGCTGCCGGCCCCGGGCCGGACATCAGCCTGCCGGGCGGCGGGCTCGGACTGCCCCACTGGCAACCGCCTCTCGGTCCGGCCAAGATCGCCTTCCCTGATAGCGGTAGACTACCGACAAATACGTTCAAAGCATCAGATTATGGGAGAAGTCAGCCGATCGCGGTCTGGGCCGCCAGGCCGGCCACGATCAGGTCCACCGCCTCGTGGATGAAGGCGTCTGACAGCGGCCGGTGGCCGTGCAGCAACCGGTGGTAGGAAGCCCCGTACAGCAGGTCGAGCACCACGTCGGGGTCGGTGCTGGCGGGGATCTCGCCGCGGTCGATGGCCCGCTGGATGATCACGGACCGCTCCGCCCGCAGCGGCTCCATCACCTGCTGGCGCCAGGCCTCGGCCAGCGCCGGGTCGTGCTGCGCCTCGGCGACGAGCCCCAGCAGCACCCGGCCCATCGGGGTGCGGGTGACCGCGCGCACCCAGGCCCGGAGCGCGCCGAGCAGGTCACCGCGCAGCGTGCCGGTGTCGGGCACGGGCTGCAGCCCCTGGAACTCCGCCACGAACGCGTCCAGCGCCAGCGTCCCGCGTGACCGCCACCGCCGGTAGATGGTGGCCTTGCCCACCCCGGCGCGGGCCGCCACCTCCTCGATGGACATGCCCTGCAGGCCGCGTTCTGCCAGCAGGTCGGTGGCGGCGCGCAGGATCGCCCGGTCCGCCTGCTCGCTGCGTGGCCGGCCGCGACGGGCCGGCTCGCCACTGGGCGTGACCCGCGGAATAGCCGTCATCTCCCCGACGTTACACTGTTCATCAAAACGAAACGTTGCGTATCGGATAGGTTGATGGCTCAGACGATCGCCCGGCCCCCGGCCTCCACCCCGGCCTCCACCCCGGCCCCTTCCAGATCCGTGCCCACGCCTGACGCTCCCCGCTACCGGGGCGCGGGGCTGGTCCTCATCCTCACCGCCGCGTTCATGGTCGTGCTCGACTTCAGCATCGTGAACGTCGCGCTGCCCTCGATCGGGCGCCAGCTCCACTTCCCGGCGACCGCGGTCGAGTGGGTCGTCACCGGGTACGCCATCGCCTTCGGCGGGCTGCTCGTGCTGGGCGGCCGGGCCGCCGACCTGTTCGGGCGGCGCCGCCTGTTCGTCACCGGCCTGCTGCTGTTCTCCGCCGCCTCCCTGGCCGGCGGGCTCGCGCAGGAGCCGGTCCTGCTGGTCGCCGCCCGGGTGGTGCAGGGCGCGGGCGCCGCGATCGTCGCCCCGGCCGCCCTGTCACTCATCACCACCGGCTTCCCGGAAGGGCCGCAGCGCACCCGGGCGCTCGGGCTGTACGGGGCGACTTCGTCGCTCGGCTTCGTCGCCGGCCAGGTGGTCGGCGGCATCCTGGTCCAGTACGCCACCTGGCGTGCGGTGTTCCTGGTCAACGTGCCGGTCGGGGTGGCCGCCGCGATCGCCACGCCGTACCTGCTCGGCCGCGCCGGGCGGGCCGGCCAGGCGGGCCGGGAACGGCGGCGGCTCGACGTGGGCGGCGCGCTGCTCATCACCGGGGCGGTCGCCTCGGTCGTGTTCGCCGTCTCGCAGGCAAACGCGCTCGGCTGGGACTCGCCTGCGGTCGGGGTCGCGCTGCTGCTCGCCGTGGCCGCGGCAGCCGGTTTCCTGGCGGTGGAGGCCCGCCACCCCGACCCGCTGATCAGGATCGGCCTGCTGCGGCGGCCCGGCCTGCGCCGCGGGTACTCACTGATCCTGCTGCTCGGCATCTGGAGCGGTGGCGAGATGCTCGTCCTGTCCCTGTACTTCCAGCAGGTCCTGCACGACTCGCCGCTGATGGCCGGGCTCGCGATCGCCCCGCAGGGGGTCGTCGGCTTCGCGGCCGGCATGTTCGGCGCCCGGCTGGCCGCCCGGCTCGGCCTGCGCCGCCTGCTGGTGCTCACCAACCTGGTCGCCACCGCGGGGTTCCTGGTGCTCACCCGGCTGCCTGCCACCGGAAGCTACAGCCCGCTGCTGGCGGCGGTCACTTTCGTCGGGTTCGGCACCGCGGGCACCGCGTTCGGCGCCCTGGTCAGCGCCAGCAAGGGCATGGCGGACCGGGACCAGGGCGTGGTCGGCGGGGTCATCAACACCAGCCGCCAGATCGGCGCCGCGATCGGCGCCGCGCTGCTGCCGGCCATCGCCATCGCCGCGAGCCACAGCGGCGGCGCCCCGAGCGCGGGCGGGGACCGGGCTGCCATGATGGCCGGTGCCGTGACCGGCGGGCTGGCTACGCTCGTCGCCTGGCGCACCCGGATCACGCCTGGTGCCACCCCCGAACAGAAGGGCCTGACGATATGAGCGCCAGCACGGCTAACACCACGGCACCGGAGCCCACGGCGGCTCACACTGCCGCACCGGCGCCCACCGCAGACGGACCCCGCGTGGCGGTACTGGGCACCGGGGCCATGGGCGCGGGCATGGTGCGCAGCCTGCTGCGGGCGGGCCTGCCGGCCGAGGTGTGGAACCGGGACCCACGGCGGGCGGCCCCGCTCGCCAGCCAGGGGGCGACTGTCCACACCAGCCCAGCCGAGGCGGCCGCCGCCGCTGACGTGGTGATCACCATGCTCGCCGACGCCGCGGCCACCCGGTCGGTGGCACTGGATGCCGGGATGCTCGCCGCCATGCGGCCCGGCGCGGTCTGGGCGCAGATGGGCACGATCGGGGTGGCCGGCACCGAGGAGCTCGCCGGGCTCGTGGCCACCCGCCGCCCCGACGTGGATTTCGTGGACGCGCCCGTGTCCGGTACCCGCGGCCCCGCCGAAGCAGGGGAACTGCTGATCCTGGCCTCCGGGCCGGAGCGGGCCAGGCCGCCCCTGGCGCCGGTGTTCGGCGCACTGGGGCAGGCGACCCGCTGGCTGGGTGACGCTGGCGAGGGCAGCAGGTTCAAGCTGGTCACCAACGCCTGGATGATCTTCCTCGTCGAGGGCGCGGCGGAGGTGATGGCGCTGGCCGACGCCCTCGGTGTGGACCGCGCCGCCGTGCTCGAGCTGTTCAGCGCCGGGCGGATGTCCTGTGCCTTCGTGGCTGGCAAGGCGCGCAAGATGGATTCCGGCGACGACTCGCCCGACTTCTCGCTCCAGTGGGCGGCCAAGGACGCCGGGCTGGCCCTGGACGCGGCGCCGGGCCGCGCCCTGACCGGCCTGGAAGCCGTCCGGGACCGCTGGCGGGGGCTGGTGGACGCGGGCCTGGGAGAGCTTGACACCAGCGCCGCCCGGCATGGTTTCGGCGAGAGTTCTCCGGCTCCTCGTTAAGCGAAAAAAGGGGTTTCCCGGGCATAGCGGGCGCCCTCGCGCTTCGTGGTAGTCGGCGGGGTTGTCTACCCTGGGCGTGTGTCACAGCGCGACGTCGGGCAGGAGCAGGCCTACCTGTCCATGCTCTACACCCACCTCGACGGCCTGCGGGACAGGGCGTCGGGGCGGCTGGCCGCCACGCTCCGGCAGACCGGCGGCACCCCCCAGGCCCGGACCGAACGCGACGTCAACGCGGTCATGTACACGCAGCGGATCGCCCAGCTGGACGCGGCCGAGAACGGGCTGTGTTTCGGGCGGATCGACTTCCACGACGGCGAGCCGCGCTACATCGGGCGGATGGGCATCCGCGACGAGGCGGACGACTACGAGCCGCTGCTGCTGGACTGGCGCGCCCCGGCGGCCCGGCCGTTCTACCTGGCCACCCCGGTCTCACCGGAGGGTGTCCGGCGCCGGCGCCACATCAAGACGCTGCGCCGGGAGGTGATCCGCCTCGACGACGAGGTGCTCGACCTCACCGCCGCCGGGCGGGACGGGCTGGCCGACGGCCTGACCGGGGAGGCAGCGCTGCTGGCCGCGCTGAACGCCAGCCGGACCGGCCAGATGAGCGACATCGTGGAGACGATCCAGGTCGAGCAGGACTGGATCATCCGCTCCCCGCACAAGGGCGTCCTGGTCGTCCAGGGCGGCCCGGGCACCGGCAAGACCGCGGTGGCGCTGCACCGCGCCGCGTACCTGCTCTACACCCACCGTGAGCAGCTGGCCCGCCGGGCGGTCCTGATCATCGGCCCGAACCCGACCTTCCTGCGCTACGTCGGCCAGGTGCTGCCCTCACTGGGTGAGACCTCGGTGCTGCTGTCCACCATCGCCGACCTGTACCCGGGGGTGAGCGCGCGCCGCGACGAGCCGGCCGCGGCCGCGGTGCTCAAGGGCAGGCTGGACATGGCCAAGGTGATCGCCGCCGCGGTGCGGGACCGGCAGGGGGCGTCGCGGGCGGGGCTGGAGGTCAGCCACGAACGGGACGTGCTGCGGCTTGACCGGCGCGCCTGCGCTCGGATCCGCGACCGGGTCCGGCGCAGCCGGATGCCGCACAACCGGGCCCGGGGGATGGCGCACCGGCTGCTCATCGACGCCCTGACCAGCCAGGTGGCGGACCGGCTCGGGTTCGACGTGCTGGGTGGCGGCAACCTGCTCAGTGAGGACGACGTGACCGACATCCGCCAGGAGCTGCGCGAGAGCCCGCAGGTGCGCGCCGCGCTGGAGGAGTTCTGGCCGCTGCTGACCCCGCACGGGCTGGTGGCCGACCTGTTCGCCGCCCCGGACCGGCTGTCGTCGGCGGGGCGTGGCGTGCTGAGCGCCGAGGAGCGTTCTGCCCTTCTGCGGCCGGCTGGTGGCGGCTGGACACCCGCCGACGTGCCACTGCTGGACGAAGCGGCGGAGCTGCTCGGCGAGGACGACCGGGCGGCCCGTGCCCGGGGTGAGCGGGAGCGGCGCCGCCGGATCGCCTACGCGCGCGGGGTGCTCGACCTGGCCTACGGGTCGCGGTCGGTCGATCTGGACCAGGAGGAGGAGGCGGAGATCCTGTCCGCCTACGACATCCTCGATGCCGAACGCCTCGCCGACCGCTACGAGGAGGATGACGACCGGACGGCGGTGGAGCGGGCGGCGGCCGACCGGACATGGGCGTTCGGCCACATTGTGGTGGACGAGGCGCAGGAGCTGTCACCGTTGGCGTGGCGGATGCTGATGCGCCGCTGCCCGGCCCGGTCCATGACCGTCGTCGGGGACATGGCGCAGGGCAGCGAACTGGGCGGCGGCTCGTCCTGGCAGGACATGCTGGGGCCGCACCTGGACGACCGCTGGCGGCTGGAGCGGCTGACCATCAACTACCGCACCCCGGCCGAGATCGCCGACGTGGCGGGGGATGTGCTGGCGGCCATCGACCCGGAACTGCACCCGCCCCGGCCGGTGCGGGAGGCAGGGGTCGTGCCCTGGGCCCGGCAGGCTATTGCAGGCGAGCTGCCGGCCGTGCTCGGGTCGCTGACGCGGTGGGAAGCTGACCGGATCGGGGCCGGCCGGCTGGCGGTCATCGTGCCCGGCTCGCGGCTGACCGAGCTGACCGCGGCCGTCGCGGAGGCCGTTCCGGACGTTATCAGCGCGGAGGCCCCTGACCTGGACCGGCCCGTGGTCGTGCTGAGCGTGACGCAGGCCAAGGGCTTGGAGTTCGACGCGGTGCTCGTCGCCGACCCGCACCGGATCCTGGCCGATTCGCCCAGAGGGCTGAACGATCTTTACGTGGCGATCACCCGGGCCACCCAGCACCTGGGCGTAGTACACGAGAACGACCTCCCCAAGGTCCTGTCCCGCCTGCGCCCCCTGCCCGACGCCGACCTGGCCTGAGCGCCTGGGGCCTGGGGTTTGGTGGGCCTGGGTTTTGGTGGCTGGGCCCGGGGGCTGGGGCCCGGGCCGCAGCGGGCCGGCGGCAGCGGCCGCCGGCCCGCCACCACCGCATCCCAGGACCTGCCCCAGCCCAGAACCGGACATAAGCATCATTTCGCCGGGCATATGTGGCTGCCGTGCCGACATTTCACGGCTTCCAGTCATGATCGCGAGAAGTTTGTCCTGATTTGCGGTCACGAAAACCATGAAAGGTTGGGCTGGCCCACTGATCATGGACACCGATGGGCTCGGTCTCAGCCCTCGTTAGCCCACTTCTCCCGGAACCGCTCGACCAGTGCCTCCGCTTCCGCCTCACTGATCTC
>DATKRG010000233.1:0-9073 GCA_035532275.1 Streptosporangiaceae bacterium
GCCGCCTTCGACCGCCGCACGTCCCAGCTCGTCAGCTGCTGCGGGGCCAGTATCGGCGGCAACACCTCGATCCGCCAGACCGGGGTGTCGGGGTATGTGTGGCCGATGGGCGCCCAGAAGACGACCTATAACGTGTTCGACACCACCTTCGACCGGCCGATGCCGTACAGGTTCGAGGGCACGGGAACGATCGCTGGCATCACTGTCTACCGCTTCGTTGAGCAGGTGGCCGATGCCAGGGCAGGCTCCCAGACGCTGCCCGGCTCGCTGGTCGGCAGCCCGAACCAGCCGTCGGTGACCCTGCCCGAGTACGACACGGCCACCAACACCGACTGGGTCGATCCGGTGACCGGTGCCATCCTGAAGGTCTCCGAGACCCAGCAGCTGATCCTGCGGGACGCCACGGGTGCGCACACCTTGCTGCTCTTCGACGGCCATCTGGCCATGACGCCGAAGAGCGTCCAGCAGGCCGTGAACCTCGACACGACCGGCCGCAGTCAGCTCAGCTTGCTGCAAGTCATCGTCCCGCTGACGGCCGGGCTGGTCGGCATCGCGGCACTGGTCGGCGGGATACTGCTGGCCCGGCTGAGGCCGGACGAGCAGCCGCAGGAGGCCGGCGACCTGGAGCCTGAGCCCGTTCTTGACCCCGCGGTCTAGGAGGGCAGGCCGGCTAGCCGGTGCGCCGCAGGACCAGCAGCAGGTTCCAGGTGAGGAACTCACGCACCAGCGGAACCCGCAGCAGCGGCCGGGTCCAGCCGGGCAGGTAGCGGGGCATGGCGTCGATGAGCACCGCGCCTTCCGCTGACCGCGCCCAGGTGAGCGCGGCGGCCACCGAGACCGGGTAGAGGCTGTCGCCGTAGCGGTTCTTCGGCGGCCTGCCGTGCCGGCGCTGATAGCGGCGGGCGGCGCGCTCCCCGCCGAGGTAGTGCCACGGTGAGGTCTCGTGCCCGCCCCACGGCGACAGCCAGTTGGTGAACGCGACGAAGACGATGCCCCCCGGCTTGGTCACCCGCACCATCTCCGCCAGCATCGCCCGCCAGTCCCCGACGTGTTCGAGCACGTTGGACGACAGGCACACGTCGGCCGTGCCGGATGCGAGCGGAAGACGCAGCGCGCTCGCGACGGCGCTGCCGTGCTCTGGGCTTCCCTGGGTGGTTAGCTCCCCGCGGTCGGTGTCGACGCACAGCGCCCGGGCGCCTGCGCTGCGCAGCTCCCGGACGAAGAATCCGGGCCCGCCGCCGATGTCGGCCACGAGCCGCCCGGTCAGGTCCGTGTACTGGCCGAGCTGGCGGACGGTGTCACGGGCCAGACCCGCGTAATACGCGTCCGGGGCCGTCTGCTCGGTGCGGAACGCCCGGAACAGGCGTGCCGAGCGGGCGAGATCTGCCCGGAAGACCCGGTTCCCGCCTGCTGTGTGTCCGGCCACTGCCCGCTCCCGCAAACTAGAACGCGTTGCAGTATTGCCCACAGCGTGCCCAGTGTCCATCGTGAGGCGGCAGGGGCCCGGTGCCCGGCTGTCAGCGCAGCAGCAGGCGGGCGGCAAGCTCGAGCTGGCTGGTCACGTCGTCGGCCGACGCGCGCCGGGTGACCCAGGCCACCAGGCTGGACAGCCAGACATCGCCGATCACCCGCGCGATCGCAATCTCGTCGGCGGTCGGCTCGCCCTCGTGCATGGCATTCGTGAGGATGCGTTCCATCAGCCGCGCCACCGTGTTGACCTCCGCCGCCGCGCTCGGGTCGGCGAACATGAACGCCCGCGTCATCGCCTCCATGAGCATCGGCTCGCGCTGCATGGCCCGGGTGATCTTCCCAAGCACGTACAGCATCCGGTCATAGGGCGTGTCGCCCGGGATCGGCGTCCGGTCGAGCTTCTCCTGGTTGCGCTCGAACTCGCGGGCGAGACCGGACACCAGCAGGTGAATCTTGGACGGGAAATACCGGTACAGCGTTCCGAGTGCCACGTTGGCCCGCTCGGCGACCGTCCGCATCTGCACGGCTTCGTAGCCGCCCTTGGAGGCCAGCGCCAAGGTGGCATCCAGGATCCGCTGGCGCCGCTCACGCTGGGCAGCGGAGCTGAAGTCGCCGTCGGGGGATGCGCTCGCCGTCATGGTAGTACCTGTTCTCGGTGCTGCCATCGAGGCCCCTCATCATCATCGGCAAGCACGGCCGTGCCATCATCCCCGGCCGGTGATGGGCGCGGGCGGGGGTGGCGGTACGGAAGTAGTGCTGACCAGCCTACCAATGGCGGTGCTCAGCAGGCGAAGCATCCTGGCCGCGGGTTGCCGCTGCCTGCTCCGGCTGTGGGCGCGGGCCGCATGCTCTGGCCGCAGGCAGCTATAACGTGTTCTAATTCTGTCTGGCACCGCGACGAGGAGGACCAGTGCCGATCGCCATCTCCGAGGAGCAGCAGGCCGTGCAGGCCTCGATCCGGGACTGGGCGAAACGGGCAGGCACACTCGCCATGGTCCGCGGCCTGGAGCCCGGCACTCCGGCCGGAGCCGGACCGGATGGGCAGCCGGGCGGGCCGCCCGCCGCCACCCCCGGTGGGGACTACTGGGACACCCTGGCCGGCCTCGGGATCTTCTCGATCGCGCTGTCCGAGGAGGTCGGCGGGGACGGCGGGACAGTCACCGATCTGGCAGCCGCGATCGAGGAGCTCGCGCATGCGCTGGCACCGGGTCCGGTCATGCCCACGGCATTGGCAGGTGCCGCCCTGCGCGATCACGTGCACGAACCTCCGGCGAAGGACCTCCTCCCCGCTCTGGCGGCCGGCCAGGCTTCGGTGGCCGTCGGCCTGACCGCGGGCACGCTGACGGGATCCTGGCTCGCCGACGGGAGGCTGCGGGTGACCGGCGAGGCCGGCCCGGTGCTCGGTGCCGGGAGCGCCTCCCATCTGCTTCTCAGCGCCCTCACCGACAGGGCCGGTGCGGGTGGGGGAGGTGGTGTCGCGGACCAGGAGGTGTGGTTCCTGCTCGCGGCCGGGCATCTGGGTGCCGAGGTGATGGCCCGCACGCCGGTCGACTTCTCCCGGACACTGGCAACCATCCGGCTCGACGGCGTCATCGTCGGCCCTGGCCAGCTCCTCAGTGAGCTGCGGACCACGCGCGTACGTGATCTCGCTGCCACCCTGTTCGCGGCCGAGGCCGCCGCGGTAGCCGGGTACTGCACCGATACCGCCGCCGCCTATGCCCGCACGCGCGAGCAGTTCGGCCGGCCGATCGGCTCGTTCCAGGCGGTCAAGCACCTGTGTGCGGCGATGCTGTGCCGCGCTGAGCGTGCCTGCGCGCTGGCCTGGGACGCGGCGCGGGCGGTTGACGAGGCACCGGAGGAGCATCCGCTGGCGGCGGCGGCTGCCGCCGCGCTGGCGCTGGACGCCGCCGTCGACAACGCCAAGGACTGCATCCAGGTGCTCGGCGGGACCGGGTTCACCTGGGAGCACGACGCTCATCTGTACCTGCGCCGGGCGCTGGCCCTGCGTCAGCTGCTGGGCGGGAGCGCCCTGTGGCGCAGGCGGGCCGCCGAGCTTGCGATGGCCGGCGCCCGCCGGCGGCTGAGGCTGGGCGCTGGCGGCGCGGGCGGCGGGGGTGACCTGGACGCCGAGCCGGCCGCCGTGGCCGCGCGGTCCCTGGCCGCCACGGTGGCGGGCCTGCCAGCGGACCAGCGGCGCGCCGCGCTCGCCGAGGCCGGCTATGTGGCGCCGCAATGGCCAGCGCCCTACGGGCTGTCCGCATCGCCAGCGGTGCAGCTCGTCATCGACGAGGAACTGAACGCAGCTGGCGTGTCCCGGCCAGACCTGGCCATCGGCGGCTGGGCCGGGCAGGCCATCATCAGCCACGGCTCGCCGGCGCAGCGGGAGCGGTTCGCCGGCCCCACGCTGCGCGGGGAGATCACCTGGTGCCAGCTGTTCAGCGAGCCCGAAGCCGGCTCGGATCTGGCCTCGGTGCGGACGCGCGCGGAGCGGGTGACCGGGGACAGCGAGGAGGGAATGGGGAGGCGGGTGGGAGATGGGGGATGGCGGCTGACCGGGCAGAAGGTGTGGACCTCCCTGGCCAGGGAGGCGGACTGGGGGATCTGCCTGGCACGCACCGACCCGGCCGCGCCCAAGCACCGCGGGCTGACGTTCTTCCTGGTGGACATGCACAGCGACGGGATCGACATCCGGCCGCTGCGCGAGATCACCGGCCGCGCCGTGTTCAACGAGGTCTTCCTGGACCAGGTGTTCGTGCCCGACGACTGCGTGGTCGGGCAGTGCGGGGAAGGCTGGCGGGTGGCCCGCAGCACCCTGGCGTCCGAACGGGTGGCGATGGGGCGGGGCTCGGCGCTCGGGGACGCGGTGGAGGGGCTGATCGACGCGGTCCGGGACGGCGAGCTGGCCGCCGATCCTGGCGTGCGGGAACAGCTGGGGGCGCTGGTGGCCGACGGCCTCGCCGGGTCGCTGCTGGACCTGCGGTCCGCGCTGGCGCAGCTGCGGGGCGTGCAGGAGTCCCACCAGGCGGCAGTGCGCAAGCTGGTCGGCGTGGCGCACCGGCAGTCGGTGGCGGAGACCGCCGTGACGCTATGCGGCCCGGACGGGGCCGCCAGCGACGGCGCCGCCGCGGCCGCGGTCCATGAGTTCCTGCTCACCAGATGCCTGAGCATCGCCGGCGGCACCAGCCAGATCCTGCTGTCCATGGTGGCCGAACGCGCGCTTGGCCTTCCCAGGGAGGAGATGCGCTGAGGTGGACTTCACCCTCGGTGAGACCCAGCAGGCGGTCGTCCGGGCCGCCGCCCACGTGCTGGACCGCAGCCAGCCGCCAGCCGCGGGCCAGGACGAGCCGGACGACCGCGCCCTGTGGAAGGAACTCGGCCAGGCGGGCCTGCTCGGGCTGGCCATGCCCACCTGGCTGGGCGGGGAAGGGCTCGGGGTGATGGACACGGCGGTGCTGCTGACCGAGGTCGGCAGGCGCGCGGCGCAAATCCCGGCACTGGCCACGCTGGCCATGGGCGTCCTGCCCGTCGTCCGCTGGGGCGATCGCGGCCTGCAGCGGATCCTGCTGGACGGGGTCGCCACCGGGGACGCCATCCTCACCGCTGCGGTGCGCGAGCCATCGGATCCCATGCCGGCCGAACCGGTGACCACCGCCCGGGTCGGGGACGGCGGCGGCACCGTCTCCGGCGTCAAGATCGGCGTGCCGTACGGGGCGGCGGCACGCTGGATCCTGGTGCCGGCCAGTTTCACCGCCGGTGGCAGCGGCGTGGTGGTGGTCGACCCGTCGGCGGCCGGGGCGCGGCTGCACAGCACACCGGGTTCGGCGGGCGGGAGCGAGCACACGCTGAACCTGGACGAGGCGCCGGTCGCTCACCTGCTCGGCGACGGCGCGGATGGCCGCGCGGTGGCCGACCTCTACCAGCTCACGCTGGCCGGCGCCGCGTGCCTGGCCGATGGTGCCGTGGCCAGTGCGCTGGCGCTGACCACGGCGCACGTGGGTACCCGGGAGCAGTTCGGCCGGCCGCTGGCCGCGTTCCAGGCGGTGGCCCAGGAGATCGCGGACGTCTACATCGTCAGCCGGACGCTGCATCTGGCTGCCCTGTCCGCCTGCTGGCGGCTGGAAACCGGGCGCGAGGCCGGCGCCGACATCGACGTGGCGGCATACTGGCTCGCCGCCCAGGCGCCAGGGGCGCTGCGCGCCTGCCACCACCTGCACGGCGGGACCGGTATGGATGTCAGCTACCCCTTGCACCGGTACTCCGCGTTCGTCAAGGACCTGGTCAGGCTCGTCGGCGGGGCCGACTACCGGCTGGACCGGCTCGGCGCCCGGGTCTGCGGCTAGGGGCCCGCGATGTTCTGTGACCTGACAGACGAGCAGCTCGCGCTCCGCGAGGAGCTGCGGGCCTATTTCTCCGGTCTGCTGTCGCCCGGCGAGCGGGCCGCCATGCTCACCGAGCGGCATGGCAGCGTCTACCGCGACGTGGTGCGCCGGATGGGCCGCGACGGGTGGCTGGGGGTGGGCTGGCCGGCCGAGTACGGCGGGCGCGGGCTGGGCCAGGTGGAGCAGCAAATCTTCGTCAGCGAGGCAGCGCGGGCGGACGTGCCGCTGCCCGCTGTCACCCTGCAGACCGTCGGCCCGACCCTGCAGGCCCACGGCACCACCGGGCAGAAGCAGCTCTTCCTGCCGAAGATCCTGGCCGGCGAGGTGCATTTCGCCATCGGCTACACCGAGCCGGAGGCGGGCACTGACCTGGCGTCACTGCGTACCCGGGCGGTCCGGGACGGGGACACCTATGTCGTGAACGGGGAGAAGATCTTCACCACCGGCGCGCATGACGCCGACTACATCTGGCTGGCCTGCCGCACCGACCCGGACGCCCCCCGGCACAAGGGCATCTCCATCCTCATCGTCGACACCAGCGACCCCGGGTTCTCCTGGACCCCGATCATCACCCACGACGGCGCGCATCACGTCAACGCCACCTACTACTCCGATGTGCGGGTCCCGGTCTCGATGCGGGTGGGGGAGGAGAACGCCGGCTGGCGGCTGGTGACGACCCAGCTCAACCACGAGCGGGTGATGCTGGGCCCGGCGGGCCGGATCGCCGCCCTGTATGAGCGGGTGCTGGAGTGGGCTTCGCGCCGGTCAGGCCCGGACGGCCAGCCGCTGCTGGCCCAGCCCGATGTGCAGCGGGCGCTGGGCCGGGCCTACGCCGCCCTGCGGATCAACGAGCTGCTCAACTGGCAGGTCGCGGTCGCGCCCACCGTCGACATCGCCGACGCGTCCGTCACCAAGGTGTACGCCTCCGAGCAGCTCCAGCGGCTCGGGCAGGAGCTGGAAGAGGTCGTCGGGCGTCACGGCGACCCGGCCGACCAGGACACGGCCGAGCTGTCCCACTGGCTGGACATCCAGGCAAAACGCAACACGGTGCTGACCTTCGGGGGCGGGGTCAACGAGATCCAGCGTGAGCTGATCGCAACGGCCGGGCTCGGGCTGCCGCGAGTTCCCCGGTGAGCGCGGTGAGCCCGGTGGGTCCCGCCGGACGGAGGGAGGCCAGGTGACCGCTGGCGACGCGGGGGCGGTGATCAGGGCGGCCGCTGACCGGATCGCGGCCCTGGGCGAGAGCAGCCCGCGGCCTGCGCCGGACGCGGTCAACCTGCCCATGATCCGGCACTGGGTGCAGGCGATGGGTGATACCAACCGGGTCTACACCGACGCCGCCGCTGCCGCCCGGTCGGTGCACGGTGGCCTGGTCGCGCCACCGGCGATGGCGCAGGTGTGGACGATGCGCGGCCTCGCCCCCGCTGTCGGCGACGACCCGCTGGGCATGATGTCGGCGGTACTCGACGAAGCCGGGTTCACCTCCGTGGTCGCCACCAACAGCGAGCAGGAGTACCACCGCTACCTGCGCCACGGTGAGCACCTCACGGTGCGGTCCAGCCTGGAGGACGTGGCCGGCCCGAAACGGACCGCGCTCGGCGAGGGCTGGTTCGTCACCACCCGGAGCACCTGGTACGTGGGCACCGAGGCGGTCGCGTCGATGCGGTTCCGCATCCTGAAGTTCCGGCCCGCCGCGCCGCCGGAGCCCGCCGCCGATGTGCTGCGGCCGGTGGTGTCGCGTGACACCGCGTTCTTCTGGGAGGGCACAGCCCGGCACGAGCTGCGGATCCAGCGCTGTGGCGGGTGCGGCGTGCTCCGCCACCCGCCGGGCCCGATGTGCCCGGCGTGCGGCGCCGCCAAGCCCGAGTACGTCGCCGCCGCCGGGACCGGGGAGGTCTACAGCTACGTGGTGCACCACCACCCGCCGGTGCCTGGCCGGCAGCTCCCGATCGTCATCGCGCTCGTCCAGCTCACCGAGGGCGTCCGGATGGTGGGGGAGCTGACCGGCACGGAGCCGGAGAACGTACGGATCGGCCTGCCGGTCCGCGTCGCCTTCGACGATGTGGACGCGGACCTGACGCTGCCTGCCTGGCGGGAGGACCAGCGATGATCAGCGAGCCTGCCGCCACCGGTGCGGCCGACAGGCACGGGCCCAGTCCCGGCACTGGCGCCGTCCTGCCGGAGCTGGTGATCGACGTCACCCCCACGTTCGTGATCGCCGGCGCGATCGCGACCCGGGATTTCCAGGATGTCCACCACGACCGGGACCGGGCGGTCGAGCGGGGCGGGAAGGACATCTTCGTCAACATCTTGACCACAACCGGCCTGGTGCAGCGGTATGTCACCGACTGGGCGGGCCCGCAGGCGCTGGTGCGCCAGATCGCCATCCGCCTCGGCGCACCGTGCTATGCCGGTGACAGGCTCACCTTCTCCGGGCGGGTGGTGGAGGACGCCGGCGCCGAATGCGTGGTGGAGGTCACCGGCCGGTGCAGTCTCGGCGACCACGTCACCGGCACGGTCCGCATCGGGCGGGGCGAGCCGGCCGGGAGCGCGCCGTGATCCCCGGATCGGCGGCGATCGCTGGCATCGGCGCCACCGAGTTCTCCAAGGACTCGGGCCGCAGCGAGCTGCGGCTGGCCGCCGAGGCCGCGCTGGCCGCGCTGGCCGACGCCGGGCTGAGCCCGTCCGACGTGGACGGGCTCGTGACGTTCACCATGGACAGCACCGCCGAGATCGCGCTCGCCCGCGAGCTCGGCATCGGCGAGCTGCGGTTCTTCAGCCATGTGGGCTACGGGGGCGGCGCGGCCTGCGCGATCGTGCAGCAGGCGGCCATGGCGGTCGCCACCGGGATCGCGCAGGTGGTGGTCTGCTACCGCGCGCTGAACGAACGTTCTGGCCACCGCTTCGGCCAGGTGTCGCGGGCCGCGGCGTCGGCGCCGACCTCGGCCGGGGTGGACAACAGCTGGCACTATCCGATGGGCCTGTCCACACCCGCCGCGACCGTGGCGATGATCGCCCGGCGCTACATGCACGACTACGGCGCGACCAGCGAGGACTTCGGCGCCGTCACGGTGGCGGACCGCAAGCACGCCGCGGTCAACCCGCACGCCTGGTTCTACCAGCGGCCGGTGACCCTCGCCGAGCACCAGGCGTCCCGCTGGATCACCGAGCCGCTGCGGCTGCTGGACTGCTGCCAGGAGAGCGACGGCGCCGTCGCCGTCGTC
>DATKRG010000234.1:0-4194 GCA_035532275.1 Streptosporangiaceae bacterium
GGCAGCCTGGTCAACAACGGCGAGATCTACAGCTTCAGCCTGCCCGCCGGCTGCACGAACGGGTGCGGGCCGGCGTACACGCCGATCAGCTACACCTCCAGCGGCGGCGGCTCCTCGCCTTCGCCGAGCCCGTCGGCCAGCCCGACGGGGAGCACGCCGCCGGCCGGCGGCCAGGGTGACCCGCAAAGTCGTTTCCCCATTTCAGGGGCGGTTTGCCTGATGTAGTGCCTGGCTGGTGATCTCCGGGCCGTTGCGGTGTGTGCTGGCGGCTGAGGGCTGCTCCGGCCGGCGGCGGTGACGTTCGGTAGCGGTTCTGCGGGATGCCGGGCGCGGGCGCACCCGTGCGCCTGTCACGGAGCGTCATGTCCTGTGCGGGGCGGTATGTCACGGTTCAGCTACGTTACGGACGGGGCGCGTGTAACGGCGGGAAGGCAACGGGGTCCCCGGTAAGAAAGGGATTGTCGAAGATCACTTTCCGTCCCGGAGGCCCCGTTGCCTGCAAAGTGTATGCCCGTGCCCGCAGACGCTGCGGAAACCTCAGCCCGCTCCAGGGCGGTGTCCCGTGCGTCGAAGAAGGAGATCGCCAAGGCTGAGAAGGCCCTGGCTGAGCTGGTGTCGCGGGCGGCGGCGCTGAGGCAGGCGTGCGGGTGGGGCCTGCTGGTGTGCTTCGCGGGGATCTGCGATCCGCGGGACCCGCGCGGGGTGCGGCATTCGCTGCCGTGCATCATGGCGCTGTGCACCGCGGCGGTGCTGTGCGGGAACACGACGCTGGAGGACGTGACCGCGTGGGTGCACGCCGCCCCGCGGGAGGTGCTGGCCCGCACCGGCGCCCGGCGCGAGGATTCCGGGGTGCTGACGGCACCGCACCCGGACACCGTCATCCGGCTGTTCGCCCGGCTCGGCGCGCAGGAACTGGCCCGCCAGACCGGAATGTACCTGGCCCGCCGCGCGCACCCGGGGCCGGTCACCTTCCCGGTCGCCGGGCCGGGCCTGCTGCCGGCGGTCGCGGTGGACGGCAAGGCGGTCCGCGGTGCCGCCGGGGCCGACGGGCTGATCCCGTACCTGCTGGCCGCCGCCGACGGCACCGGCACGGTGCTCGCCGAGCACCTCATCGGGGCGAAGACGAACGAAGTTCCGGAATTCGCGCCGCTGCTGCGCGACCTTGATGCCTACTATCCGCTGGCCGGGTTCGTCGTCACCGCCGACGCCGGCCACACCGTCAAGGCCCACGCCCGCCTCATCGTCGAGGAACTCCTCGCGCACTACGTTCTCACGGTCAAGGGCAACACGCCCGCGCTGTGGAACGACCTCGACGCCCTGGACTGGAAGAACGTCCCGGTCCAGCACGCCGCCGAGGAACGCGGCCACGGCCGGCACGAGCGGCGCACCCTGCAGGTCACGGATGCCCCCGGGCACATCCGCAGGCGGTTCCCCCACGCCCGCCAGGTCGCCCTCGTCGAACGGTACGTCACCCGCACCGAGCGGATCAGGAAAGGCAAGCGCTGGGAAAAGAAGGTCACCAAGACCGCGATCGCGGTGTTCATCGTCACCAGCCTGACCGCCCGCGAAGCCGGCCCCGCCCACCTGGCCGGCTACGTCCGCGGCCACTGGACCATCGAGAACAAAGTCCACTACGTCCGTGATGTCACATTCCGTGAGGACGCATCCCGAGTCCGGACCGGCCCGAAACCCCGCATAATGGCCACTCTCCGTAACATCGCCATCGGCCTCATCCGCCAGGCCGGCTACACCAAGATCGCCGACACCATCCGCAAGATCAAATACGACACCGCCCTGCTCATCACCATCCTCGGCCTGGAAAACCCCTCATGAACAGCACAAACAACTTTGCGGGTCACCCTGAGCCAGGCCGCCGTTATCCGCCGTGAGGTATCCGAGACCACCGGCGAGCGCGTCAGCAAGGAACACGCACTCATCCTCACCAGCAGGAAAGCAGGGAAGATGACCGCCGCCGACGTGAACCGGCATACCCGGGGTCATTGGGGAATAGAGAACAAAAGCCACTATGTCCGTGACACTGTCTACCAGGAAGACCGCAACCAGACCTATTCCGGAGACGGGCCGCAGGCCATCGCATCTCTCCACAATCTCGTACTCAGCCTGTTCCGCCTGAAGGGAGTCAGCGCCGTCAAGGAAACCACAGAATGGATCTGCCGCGACCAGGAACGAGCACTCCAGTTCATGACTACCTAGCGTGACATTGATTGCGCAGAGTCATCTTGAATTGGCCCTGGCCATAATCCGCCGTGAGACATTCGAGATTTCCGGCGACCGCATCAGCAAGGTACACGCCCTGATCCTCACCAGCAGGAAAGCAGGAAGGATGACCGCCGCCGACGTGAGCCGACACACCCGCGGCCACTGGGGAATTGAGAACAAAAGCCACTATATCCGGGACACCGTATACCGGGAAGACAGCAGCCAGGCCTGGGCAGCCGAAGGCCCGCACGCCCTCGGCTCGCTCCGCAGGGCGCATGCAAAGTCAGTGATCGTCTGAGCGCATAAAGGGTTGCCGCTGGCCAGTGGCGGGTGCCGGATCTGCCGTTGAGGTCTAGCCGGGCTTGATGTCGCGTTGGGGTCGCGGCGCGGAGGCGCTTGGGTAACGGTGCGTGTCGTTCCGGGGATGCGGGGTTCCCGCCGGAAAACTGGTTCTTCCGCTAAGAATCACCCGATTCCGCGAAGGAACCCCGCGTGCGTAAGTCTGCCATGCCCTCGCCGTCGCGTGTCCCGGTCCCGGAGGTGCTGCCCGCTGTGATGCGGCAGCTCCCGGTGGTGCCGGAGTTCCTGCCGGCCCCGCCGCCGGCGCTG
The DNA here is from genome assembly GCA_035532275.1 of Streptosporangiaceae bacterium. Taxonomy (GTDB): domain Bacteria; phylum Actinomycetota; class Actinomycetes; order Streptosporangiales; family Streptosporangiaceae; genus UBA9676. The sequence goes on from DATKRG010000234.1 coordinate 2,830, forward strand.
GTGCTGCCGGACGGTCTCCCGGCCGACCTGCCGTTCGCGGGGCGGGCGGCGCTGGCCGCGGCGCTGGCGGGCGAACTGCCCGGCCGGAAGCGTCCTGACATGGGTGAACTGGTCCGCGAATCCGGTCCCTGCCGCTGGGAGGATGCTGAGATCGCCCGGCTGCGCGGGTTCCTGCGCACGGTCACCGACCTGCGCTCCCGGCAGGGCCGCAGCTACCCGCTGGACTACCTGATCGCCTTGCCGCTGGTCGCGGGCATGGCCGGCGACGGCGAGCTCGACGCGATCGCGGAATGGGCGGCGGCTGCCCCGGCGGAGCTGCTGCTGAAGCTGGGCGCGCCCCTGGACAGGCAGGGGGAGCCGCGGCGGCCGGACGCGACCACGATCGGACGCACCCTCGGGCAGGGCTGCGACCAGGACGAATACGACCAGGCGCTGTGCTCCTGGATGGGCGCCCGGGCTCGCGGCCTGCGGCCGGGAATGCGCCGCCGCCTGCGCATCGACGGCAAGGCGGTCAAGGGCGCCGCCCGCGGCGGCGGGCGCGCCCCGATGCTGCTGTCCGGCCTGCGGGACGACGGCACCACCGCCGCCCAGCTCCCGGTGAACGTGAAGAAGACGAACGAGATCCCGGTCTTCCGGGACCTGCTGAAGAAGGTCCCTGACCTGGCCGGGGCAGTGATCACCGCGGACCAGATGCACACCCAGCGCAAGCACGCCCGGCAGATCGGCGCCGCGGGCGCCTTCTTCATCTTCACCATCGGGGAGAACCAGCCGCGCCTGTTCGACGCGGCCGGCGCCCTGCCCTGGGAATCAATAGCGGGAGAGGCCTGGACCGTCGACCGGGGCCACGGCCGCGTCGACGTCCGCACGATCAAGACGCTGCCGCCCACGCCGCGGATCAGGGAGCTGTTCCCGCACGTGGAGCAGGTGTTCCTCGTCGAGCGCTACAGCTACGGCACCGGCGGGGAACCGCTCGGCGCCGTCGCCGTCCTCGGCATCACCAGCATGCCGGCAGGCCAGGCCGGAGCCGCTGACCTGCTCTCTTACCTCCGCGGCCACTGGGCGATTGAGATGCATCACTATGTCCGCGATATCGTTTTCGGCGAGGACTCCAGCCGCACCGGCCGCGCGCACCGGGCCATGGCCGCCGTCCGCAACACCATCATCGGTGCCCTCCACCTGCGGAAAATCCCCAACATCGCCGCCCAGCTCCGCGCCTGCCACCGGGATCCCTGCCAGCTCCCGCTGCTCCTCCTGGGCCTCACGACCCCCCTGACGCCCAACAGCAACCCCGCCGTGACCTGAAACCCCGCCGCCGCGCCCCCGACAGCCAGCACCGCACACCCCGACCAGAAAGCAACCCCGTGA
>DATKRG010000235.1:0-13913 GCA_035532275.1 Streptosporangiaceae bacterium
CCCGGCCCCGTTCGGCCCCAGCAGGCCGGTGACCCCCGGCCCGATGCTCATCGTGATGCCGTTGATCGCCACCACGTTGCCGTACCAGCGGGAGACCTGGTCCAGCTCGATTGCCGTCATGCCAGGCCCGCCTTCCGGTACCGGGCGGCCAGGCCGCCGAGGCTGGCCGCCAGGAGCAGCAGGAACATCGCCCCGTACAGGACACCCGCGCTGCCCGGCAGCGGGACCGGGCCGAACGAGGTCCCGCCCAGCCACCGCCTGACCCCATCCAGGACGGTGATCGGGCTGACCAGCCCGGCCAGGCGGGCCGCCAGCGGGGCCGCCTGGCCGCCCGGGCCCCCTGGGCCGCCCGAGACCCCGATCAGGATGGAGGCCAGCGTCCAGGTGAGGAAGAAGTAGATGGCGATCGCGCCCGTCGCGTACGCGCGGCGGCCGGTGAGCGAGGCCAGGACCAGCCCGGTCGCGGCCAGCAGCACCGCCCACAGCACCCCGATGAGCAGGCCGGGGATGAACGCCCTGGTCTGGCTCCAGATGGCCGAGGTACCGCTGGCGCTCACGACGGTGCCGAGATACAGCAGCAGCAGCGGGATCTCGACCATCAGCAGGCACGCCGCCGTGAAGGCGGCGTACTTGGCGAGCGGGTAGTCCAGCCGCCGCACCGGCCGGCACAGATAGAGCGGCAGGACGTGGCTGCGCAGGTCCCGCGAGACCAGTTCCGGGGCCTGTGCCGCCACGAAGATCACCATTACCAGGCCGCGCAACCGGAAGACATAGGTGTCGTAGGGGATCACCCGGCCGCCACCGCGGGCCGCCCCGATGGCGTTCACCACCGCCGGCAGGCACATGATGCCAAACGTGAGCAGCGGCACGACCTTCGCCTTGGCCCCGCGGCCGATACCGAACGCGGACCGCAGGCTGTGCCAGTACAGGGACCGGACGATGGCGGCCCGGCCAAGGCGCGGCCCGTCATAGTGCCGGTAGCCGATGTCATGGATCACGCCGCCGCTGCCAGCGGCCACGGCCGCATCACCGGTCATGCGGCACCTCCGGCGGGTTCGTCGCGGAACAGTTCTTCCACCCGGCGCCGGCGCTGTTCCAGGCGGTTCAGCGGCAGGCGAAGACCCGCGATCGCGTCGCGGACCGCGTCGTAGGTGGTGTCGCTTTCGAGCCGGACCAGCAGCGCCCGCCCGTCCGGCCGCGATGTCACGCCGCGCAGGCTGAGCTCGGCCGCGAGCTCGGCCAGGCCTTCGTCGACCTCCACCGCGAGCACCTGGCTGACCTCGGTGAAGCTCGTCATCGTGTCGGCGCGCAGCAGCCCGCCGGCGTCCAGCGCCACCACATGGTCGCAGATCCGCTCGATCTCGCCGAGCAGATGGGAGGAGACCACGATGGAGATGCCGAACTCGCCGCCGATCCGGGCGATGAGGTCGAGCATCGCGCCCCGCCCAGCCGGGTCCAGCCCGGTGGTCGGCTCGTCGAGCAGCAGCAGCCGGGGATCGCCGACCAGCGCCTGGGCCAGCTTGACCCGCTGCTTCATCCCGGTCGAGTAGGTGCCGATCTGCCGGTAGCGCTCCTCGTACAGGCCGACGTGACGCAAGGACTCCGCGGCACGCTCGCGGGCGGCGGTGGCCGGCAGCCCGGACATGCGGCCCAGGTGCGTGACGAACTCGGTGCCGGTGACGTCGGGCGGCAGGCAGTCGTGCTCGGGCATGTAGCCGGTCAGGGTCCGGATCCGCTCCGCGTCCACCGCGGCGTCGCGTCCCAGCACGCTGGCCCGCCCGCTGGTGGGCGGCACCAGGCCGAGCAGGATCTTGATCAGGGTGGACTTGCCGGCGCCGTTCGCGCCGATCAGCCCGGTGATCCCGGGCGCGAACGCGACCGTGAGGCGGTCGAGTGCGGTCACCCCCCGCGGATACCGCTTGGCCAGCTCCTGGGTTTCGATGACGGCCTGTGCGGTGGCGGCCTTCTCGATGACTGGGGTGTGGCTCACGGGGTACCAGGGTGCCAGTCCGGCGCCGGTCCGTCATCAGCCCGGAGACTGTTCTTGTATCAGCCTCGCGGCGTACCGTCATCGGCCGATGGCGTATCCCTGCATCCCGCGGGGGTTGGCGGCCGCATACAGGAAACCGTCCGACCGGGCGACGGCGCTGACCCGGCCGAGGGACCAGGGCGGCTGCACATGGACCTCATGCCCGAGTTCGCCCAGCTGGCCGATCACGGCCCGGCCGGCCCGCTCCTCCACGTCCAGCACCAGCGGGAAGGACTCGCGTGGGTAGAAGGAGGAGGGGAAATGGCGGGTGTGGAAGGCAGGCGCGTCGATCGCCTCCTGCAGGTTCATGCCGAAGTGCACGTGGTTGAGGAAGAACGACAGCGTCCACTGGTCCTGCTGGTCCCCGCCGGGGGTGCCGAACGCGAGGTAGGGCTCCCCGCCGCGCAGCACCATCGTCGGTGACAAGGTGGTGCGCGGCCGCTTGCCCGGGGCCAGGGTGTTGGCCAGCCCGGGGGTGAGCGTGAACATCTGGGCCCGGGTGCCGAGGCAGAACCCGAGCCCGGGGATCACCGGTGAGCTCTGCAGCCAGCCGCCGCTCGGGGTGGCGGTGACCACGTTGCCGAACCGGTCGGCGACGTCGAGGTGGCAGGTGTCCCCGGTGTGGACGGTCGGCTCCCCGGCCCAGCCGTCGGTCACCGCCAGCGCGGGCGCCGCGGCGGCCGCGTACCCGGGCAGCCGGGGCTGCGCTCCGGCTGGGCTGCCCGGGCGCAGGCCGGCCGATGCCAGCGGCCCGACCAGTGCCCGGCGCTGGGCCGCGTACTGCGCGGACAGCAGGGCCGCCAGCGGGACGTCGGCGAGCCGTGGATCGCCGTACCAGGCTTCCCGGTCGGCGAACGCCAGCTTGGCGCATTCCACCACGGTGTGGATGTACGGGGCTCCGCCCGGCGTCATCGCGCCCAGGTCGAACCCGGCCAGCAGGGCCAGCTGCTGCAGGAACACCGGGCCCTGGCCCCATGGGCCCGTCTTGCACACGGTCAGCCCCGCGTACTCGCCGGTGACCGGCCGCTCCGCGCCCGCCTGCCATCCGGCCAGGTCATCGGCGGTCAGCAGAGCGCCGTGCGGCTCGCCGGTGACGTCCATGACCTGCGCCCGCGCTAGGTACGTCCCGATCGCCTCGGCCACGAACCCCTGGTAGAAGGTGCGCCGGGCCGCCTCGATCTGGGCCTCCCGGCCCGGCCCGGCCGCCTCCGCCTCAGCCAGGATGTGCTGGTAGGTGGCCGCGAGAACAGGGTTGGCAAAACGCGTGCCCGCCGCTGGCACCCCGCCGGCCAGGTAGATCTCCGCCGAGGTGGGCCAGTGCTCACGGAACGCGCCCGCCACCGAGGCGATGCCAGCGGTGATCCCGGGCACCACCGGGTAGCCGTCCTGCGCGTACCCGATCGCGTACTCCATGACGTCGCGCAGCCGCATCCGGCCATGTGCGGCGAGCAGCAGCATCCAGGTGCCGAACGCGGCGGGAACGCAGGCGGCCAGCAGGCCGCTGCCGGGTACCAGGTCCAGCCCGAGTGCGGCGAACGCCTCCAGGCTGGCGGCCTGCGGGGCGGGTCCCTGCCCGTCCAGCACGAACACCTCACCCTGGGCGGCGTCGTAGCCGATCACGGGCACCTCGCCGCCCGGCCCGTTCAGGTGCGGCTCTACCACCTGGAGCACCAGGCCCGCCGCGACCGCGGCGTCGAACGCGTTCCCGCCCTTCTCCAGCACCGCCATTCCCGCCGCCGACGCGAGCCAGTGCGTGGACGCCACCATGCCGAACGTGCCCGCCAGCTGCGGCCGGGTGGTGAAGGTGGATCCCTGCGGCATCATGCGGTGCTCCTCGGGGCTCGTCATTTCTCCACCCATCTTGCGCGCGAACCGGGCATCGGTGACGCTATCGTCCATTCGCCCCAACCGCCTGGCCGGTCCGGGAGTCTAAGTGAGCGGACGGGGAACCCCGCCCGCGACAAGAGGGGAACCACCATGAAACCACCTGCTCAGGCTCTCCGGCGGGCAGCGCTTACGCTCGCGCTCACCGGTGCGGCCGCGCTCAGCGTGACCGCGGCGTCCGCAGCCACGGGCAGCCCAGCCGCGCCGCGGCCCGCCACGCCGGCCTGCCACACCTCCCAGCTGAGGGTCTGGATCGGCCTGCCCGGCGACGGCGCGGCCGGCTCGGTCTTCTATGAGCTCCAGCTGTCCAACGTCTCGTCGGCCACCTGCTCACTGTTCGGGTTCCCCGGGGTATCGGCGATCACCAGCGGCGGTCACCAGCTTGGCAAGGCCGCGGGCCGCGACCACTCCTTCCCGGCCACCACCCAGGTGCTGGCCCCGGGCGTGACAGCGCACGCGGTGCTGCGGATCACCGACCCCGGTGCCATCGGCTGCCCGACCGCGACCGCGTCCGGCCTGAAGGTCTTCCCGCCGAACACCACGACGGCCGCGATTGTGCCGTTCAGGTTCCTGACCTGCACCGGCGCCAACCGGAACCTGACCATCCGGGTGGTCCGCCACGGCGCCGGAATCCCCGGCTACAGCCAGTAATCGAGCGTTCACCCAGATAGGCTGGCCGTGGTGGCCGCCCCGCGGCCACCACGGCCTTTCCGTGTGGCAACACGGCAGGCCCAGCCGCGTCCGGCCCAACGACGTCCGGCCCAATGACAGGGGGCTCGAGTGATGACATCATCAGCCACCGCCGCCCGCCACCGCACCGCGACGGCAGCAGCGCTGCTGGCCACTGCGGCGCTGGCAGCCGCGTGCGGTACGGCGACCCAGAGTTCCGGTGGCTCCGCCCCGGCCAGCCCGACCAGCGGGCACACCACCGGTGCGGGCACCGCCTCGGCGGCCCCGGCCAGCAGCGCCAGCGCCGGCCTGGCCGGCTGCGCCAGCTCGGCACTGAAGGTGAAGGTGAACACCGCCAAGTCGAGCGGCGCGGCCGGCAGCATCTATTACCCGCTCGACTTCACCAACACCTCCGGCAGCACCTGCACGCTGCTTGGCTACCCGGGGGTCTCGTTCGTGACCGGCAGCCCCGGCACCCTGATGGGCAGGGCCGCGACCCGGAACCCGGTCGCACCCACGACCACGGTTACCCTCACCCCGGGCCAGGTCGCCCACGCGACCCTGCAGGTCGCCGAGGCGGGGAACTACACCCCGTCACAGTGCAAGCCGGTCACCGCGCACTGGCTGCGGGTCTTCCCGCCCAACCAGACCGCCGCCCTGGACATCCACTTCACCACCCAGGCGTGCTCCGCCCGGCTCCCGCACAACGTCGGCAGCCAGCTCAGCGTTTCCGTCATCCAGCCCGGGGCCGGCTGACGCCGGGCCGGGTGGGCAGGCGCGGCGGGCTGAGCCACCGCGCCGCGCACGCACGGCGACCCGCGATACGGTCGGGCAATGGATGAGCTGTCCCCACGGCTGCGGGCCGTGTGCGATCTGAATGTCGCTGAGGTCCGCGAGTTCAGCGGGCGCCACGAGTACGACGGGGTCATCCAGGATCTGTCGCCGGACGGCGTCCGCACCGGGCTGGCCGCGCTCTCGCAGGCGGCCGGCTCCGGCGACCTCCTGGAAGACACCCACGACGAAGCGCATCTGGCTGCCTTCGAGGATCAGGCCGAAGTCACGTTCGGCGAACTGGAACTGCACCGCCGCAGTCCGCTGCTGCATCTCTTCGGCCTGGACCTGGCCTGCTACGACCGTGACTACGCGCCACAGGCGGAGCGGGACCGGGCGCTGCTGGCCCACCTGGCCGGCTGGCCGCAGGCCGTGGACGCCGCCGTCGCCGCGCTCGACCAGGTGAGCGCGCCGGTGGCAGCCGCCCTGCTGGCCGGGATCCGGGGCCTGGCGGCCGGCATCCCGGCCGACGCCCCGCAGGCATCCGCCGCGGCGGCGCGGGCGGCGCACGAGCGGCTGGTCGCCGCCATCGAGCGGCTGGCCGCGAGCGGCGATCCCGACCCCGCGCTGGGCGCCCCGGCCCTGACCGCGCTGATGAGCAGCGCGGAACGGATGGAGGTCGACCTCGGCCAGCTGGCGGAGCGGGCCGACGCGGAGCGGGACCGGCTGCGGGAGCGGCTCGCGGCCAGCTGCGGCCGGATCGCCCCCGGCCGCCCGCCGCTGGAGGTGGCACGCGAGCTGGTGCGCGACCACCCGGATGCGGCCGGGGTCGTCGACGCCGCCCGGCACTGGACGCAGCGGGCGATCGCCTTCACCCGCGACCGTGACCTCGTCCCCTACCACGACGGGGAATGCCTGGTCGGGCTGGCACCGGAGTCGCGGCGGTGGGCGATGGCCATGATGTCGTCGGCGGCACCCGGCGAGCAGGAGGGGCCGTCCTGGTACTACATCACCCCGCCCGACGACTCCTGGCCGGAACGCGAGGCGCAGGAGTGGCTGGAGGTGTTCAGCGAGACGACGCTGCCCGGAATCACCGTGCATGAGGTCGCGCCCGGCCATTTCTCGCACGGCCGGGCACTGCGGCGGGCGGCCACCCAGGTCCGGCGGGTGCTGCACTCAGGCGCGTTCGTCGAGGGATGGGCGCACTACGCCGAGGAACTGTGCGTCGAGGAGGGTTTCGGCGGGGACGATGCCCGGTTCGAGATCGGCGTCTGGCTGGAGGCCCTGGTCCGGGTGACCCGGCTGGCATGCGCGATTGGCGTGCACACAGCGGGCATGAGCGTCGAGGAGGGCGCCCGCAGGTTCGAGGCGGACACGCACCTGTCCGGCCCGGCCGCGCTGTCCGAGGCCCGCCGGGCCGCCTTCGACCCGACCTACGGCCGCTACACCTGGGGCAAGCTGACCATCCTGGACCTGCGTGAGCAGGCCAGGCAGCAGTGGGGCGCCGGGTTCAGCCTGCAGCGCTTCCACGCGGCGATGCTGGCGCTTGGCTCACCGCCGCTGGGCCTGCTGGGCACCGCAATCGTCCGCGGCTGACCGGCTCGCAGCCGCACCACAGCTTCGGCCACGACCTGGTTGGCCAGGACTGGCGGCTGCCGCTGGCCTGACCAGGCGAGCCCCAGCGCGCCAGCCGCGTGCTCAGCCGGTGTCCCCGCCGGGGACGACCATGCCCGTCTCGTAGGCCAGGATCACCGCCTGCACCCGGTCGCGCAGGCCGAGTTTGGCGAGCACGTGACCGACATGGGTCTTGACCGTCGCCTCGCTGACCACCAGGTCGGCCGCGATCTCGGCGTTGCTGCGCCCCCGGGCGATCAGCTGGATGATGTCCCGCTCCCGGGCGGTCAGCGAGGCCAGCGCGGACGGTGACGGCGCCATCGTCGGCGGCCTGCGCGCGAACGCCTCGATGAGCAGGCGGGTCACCGAGGGCGCGAGCAGGGCATCGCCCCGCGCCGCGGCCCGGACGGCCGCGATCAGGTCGTGCCGCGGCGCGTCCTTGAGCAGGAACCCGCTCGCGCCGGCCCGGAGCGCCTCGTACACGTACTCATCGAGATCGAAGGTGGTGAGCATGACCACCTTGGGCCCGTGACCGGGCTGCCCGTCGCCGGTGATCAGCCGGGTCGCTTCCAGCCCGTCCATGCCGGGCATGCGGATGTCCATCAAGACCACGTCGGGCTCATGCGCCTGCACCTGGGTAACCGCGTCGGCGCCGTTGCCCGCCTCCCCCACCACGGTGATCCCGTCGGCGGTGTCCAGGATCACGCAGAAGCCCGCCCTGACCAGTTCCTGGTCGTCGACGACCAGCACCCGGATCGGGCGGCCTGCCGTCATGTTCACCGGGCCGCTCATCACACCGGCAGCCGGGCAGTGACCGCGAACCCGGTGCCCGTGGGCCCCACCGTGAGCGAGCCGCCACAGGAGGCGACCCGCTCGGTGATGCCGGCCAGCCCGAACCCGCCGGAGCCGAACCCATCAGAGCCCTGGCCTCCGGAGCCCGGGCCGCCCAGGCCGGCCCCACCCGAGCCGTTGCCCGCTGCCGCGGACCTGCCAGACCCAGATCCATTGGGCACAGGCCCGTCAGGCCCGGGCCCGTCGTCGGTCACGGACACGGTGACGAAGCCCGGCTCATAGGCCAGGCTCACCTCCGCCTTCGACGCGCCCGCGTGACGCAGGCTGTTGGTGAGCGCCTCCTGGATGATGCGGTAGGCGGTCAGGTCAGTGCCGGGGGTGAGCGGGGAGGCCGTCCCGGTCACGGTGACCTCCACCGGCAGCCCGGCCTCGCGGACCTGGTGCAGCACGGTGCCGAGCCCGGCCAGCGAGACCGACGGGGTGGTTTCCAGGTCCTCGGCCGGCCCGCGCAGGACACCGAGCAGGCGCCGCAGCTCGGTGAGGGCGGCCCGGGCGGTGGCGCCGATGACGTCCACCGAGCGGGCGGCCTCCTGCGGGCGGCCCGGCAGCAGCGACCTGGCCGCCTCGGCCTGGACCGCCATCAGGCTCACATGATGGGCGACCACGTCGTGCAGCTCCCTGGCGATCCTGGCCCGTTCGGCCGCCGCAGCCCGGGCGGTGTCCTGGTCGCGCCGTGCCTCGGCGCTGTGCGCCCGCGCCTCCACTTCCTGCAGGTAGGCGTGCCGGGTGCGGCTGAGCACGCCGGCCATGCCCGCGGTGATGAAGATGAGCGAGACCACGGTGAAGTCGTAGGGCTGGGTATGGCCGGGCAGGAGCTGCGATCTGATGATGCCGATCGCCAGCACGGCGGTGAGGATGCGGCGGACCGCCGGCCGGCTGCGCTCGGTCACCGTGAAATACGCGATCGCCAGCCCGAGCGGCAGCGGGGCAAAGCCCAGGCCGAGCGAATCGTAGATCGTCCGGGGCAGGCCCGCGGCCAGGAAGGTCGCGGCCGGCCAGGACCGCCGCCAGGCGAGCGGCAGTGTCTCCAGCACGACCAGGGTCAGCGCTACCCAGAACGGATGCAGCTGGGACCGGTAGAACACCAGGGTGGCCACGTCGACCAGGGTCAGGGCCAGCGCGAGGACCATGTCCTGGACCCACACGGGCAGCCCAGCGACAGCCTGCGCCAGCCTCTTCACGACCTGATGGTAAGACGCGGCCAGCCGGGATGGATCACTCCAGCGGCGGATTCCGCCGGGTCAGACCAGCGGACGATGCTGGCCATCTGCGCCTGGCCGACCGGGCCCGCAGGTGGAGCCGCGGATATCGGCCCGGTGCCCGATGTGGGGCCGCACCCCGCCCTGGCACGATGACGCCATGCCTCACGACCCTGTGCCAGCGCATCCCGCGACCGCGGGCCCGCCTGTCACCGCCGCGGCGCCACCCGTCGCTCCCGGCTCGCCATCTGGCCTGGCCCGGACGCCCCGGCTCGCTGTCGCGGTCATCGCCGGGGCCGCGTTCGCGGCCGAGATGGCGGTGAGCGCACGCTACGGCTACCACCGGGACGAGCTGTACTTCCTGCAGGCCGGCCAGCATCCGGCGCTCGGGTACGTGGACCAGCCGCCGCTCACCCCGCTGGCTGCCAGGGCGATGGCGGCACTGACCGGCAACACGCTCGCCGGGCTGCGCCTGCTGCCCGCCGCGGTGCTCGCGGCGCTGGTGATCCTGGCCGCCGCCATGAGCCGGCTGCTCGGCGCCGGGCGGGCGGGCCAGATCATCGCGGCACTGGCCACCGCCACCTGCGGTGAGTACCTGGCAGCGGCGCACCTGTTCAGCACCACGACGATCGACTTCGGATTCTGGGCGCTGACGCTGTACCTCGCTGTGCGGCTGATCTGTTCGTCCGATCCCCGCTGGTGGCTCGCGATCGGTGCCTGCGCCGGGGCGGCGGCGAGCGCCAAGTGGACCATCGGGGTGCTGGCCGCGGCGCTGCTGGCTGGGTTCGTGTGCACCTCGTCGCGGACGCTGCTGCGCAGCCGCTACCTGCTCGCCGGCGCCGTCCTGGCGGTCGTACTGGCCTCGCCCGACGTCATCTGGCAGGCCCAGCACGGCTGGCCCAACCTGGCAGTGTTCAGCGCCCTGCACAGCCAGGCCGGCCACAACCTGGCCGTCTACTGGCCGGCCCAGATCCTCTACACCGGGTTCGCGCTCACCCCGGTCTGGGTGGCCGGCCTGTGGTGGTGCCTGCGCCACCCGGACGCCGCGCCGTTCCGGCCGGTGGGGATCGCCTCGGTCATCACCGTGGTGGCGTTCTTCGTGGCGGGCGGCAAGCCCTACTACGCCGGGGGGATCTTCACCTTCCTGTTCGCGGCCGGCGCGGTGCCCACCGAGCGCTGGCTCGCCCGGCGGCGGTCCCGGCTGGCGCCAGATCCGGCACGCACCGTGAGGGCACGCACCGTGCTGGCAGGCACCGTGCTGGCGGTGTCCACCGCCCTGGTGACGCCGATCGCCATCCCGCTGCTGCCGGCCAGGACGCTGGCCACGGTCCCGCTGCAGAAGATCAACTACGACCTGGCCGAGACCATCGGCTGGCCCGCCCTGGTCGCCTTGGTGGCCCACGAGTATCATGCGCTGCCGCCCGCCCAGCGGGCCACCACCGTGATCCTGACCAGCAACTACGGCGAGGCCGGGGCCATCGACCGGTACGGGCCCGGTGACGGGCTGCCGCCGGCGTTCAGCGGGAACAACAGCTTCTGGTTCTGGGGCCCGCCCCCGGCGCGCGACCGGTCGGCCATCGCGGTCAACATGGACCCGGCCCTGCTGCGGCGGCTGTTCACCAGCGTCCGGCAGGTGGCCGTCTTCCGCAATGGCCTGCGCGTCAGCGACGACGAGCAGGGAGCTGTCATCGACGAGGTGAGCGGGCTGCGCACCAGCTGGGCGAAGGCCTGGCCGCAGCTGCGCAACTTCTCCTGACATCGTCTCCGCTGGCACCATCGTCCGCCCGGAGGTTGAGCACACCCCGGAAGTCGCTGGCGGTCACCGGGCGTGAGAGCATTCCTGTTGCCGGTTCCAGGCGGAGAGTAAGGATTGATGCAGGCTACGGGCTCCCCAACGGCGCGGCGCGGGCACCTCAGGCGCACCCGGCCGGTCCGGGCGGTGGCAGCCGGGCTGGCCACCGCCGCCGCGCTCGGCATGACGGGCTGCGCCGCGCGGGCCGCGGCCGACCCGATCAAGCTGGCCACGGCTTACGTGCCGGTCCCGGCGTCGCCCGGCACCACCGTCGCCTACGTCGTCATCCGCAACGACGGTGGCGCCGACCGCCTGCTGTCCGCCAGCACCAGCGCTGGCGGGCGGGTCGCCTTCCAGGCCCCGTCCGGACCGGGACCGGCCGGCATGCACACGGTCACCTCGATCGTGATCCCGGCGCACACCACCGTCTCCATGGTCCCCGACGGCGATCACATGGTCATCACCGGCGCGGGGCCGATGCGCGGCGGCAAGGACATCACCTTGACCCTGGTCTTCGCGCATGCCGGGGCGGTGTCGGTGATCACGCCCGTCACCAACCCCGCGACCGGCGGCAGCACCTATTTTTTCAACTGAACGCACATCCGGGCGGCCCGCCCGGTCATCCGGCGGCCCGGTACGGTGCTGATCATGCCCAGCTACCGCCAGCCCAGCTACCGCCAGCCCGGCACCGTGCTTACCGACCACATCTTCTCCGTGCCGCTCGACCACGACCGCCCGGACGGCGAGCGGATCGAGGTGTTCGCCCGCGAGGTGGCCGCTGCCGACGCGGCGGCGGCCGGCCGGCCGTGGCTGGTGTTCCTGCAGGGCGGGCCCGGGTTCGGCGCACCGCGGCCGCATGGCCGCGACAGCTGGCTGGACCGTGCGCTGCGCGACTACCGGGTGCTGCTGCTCGACCAGCGGGGCACGGCCCGGTCCACCCCGGCCGGCCGGCAGAGCCTGGCCCGGTTCGGTACCGCCGGTGAGCAGGCGCGCTACCTGGCCCACTTCCGCGCCGACTCCATCGTCCGGGACGCCGAACTGATCCGCCAGCAGATCACCGGTGGCGAGCCATGGAGCGTGCTGGGCCAGAGCTTCGGCGGCTTCTGCACAGTGACGTACCTGTCGCTGGCCCCCGGGGGCATCCGGGAGGCTTTCATCACCGGCGGGCTGCCCGGCCTGGACACCACCGCCGATGATCTCTACCGGATCACCTACGGCAAGGTCGCCGAGAAGACGGCGGAGCACTACCAGCGCTACCCGGGCGACGTGGAGCAGGCCCGCCGGATCGCCCGGTACCTGCGCGGCGACCAGGTGGTGCTGCCCGGCGGCGCACCGCTCACCGTCGAGGCCTTCCAGTGGCTGGGGCAGATGCTCGGCGCCAGCACCGGCAGCGACGACCTGCACTACCTGATCGAGGACCCGTTCACGGGCGGGACGCTGTCGGACGCGTTCCTGCACGCGGTGCAGCACCGGCTCAGCTTCGCCGAGGCCCCGCTGTACGCCGTGCTGCACGAGGCGTGTTATGCGCAGGGCGGGCCGACCCGGTGGTCAGCGCACCGGGTCCGGGCGGAGGCCGGCGGGTTCGACCCGGCGGCGGCGCTGGACGGCGACGCCCCGCTGCCGCTCACCGGGGAGATGATCTACCCGTGGATGTTCGACCTCGACCCGGTGCTGCGCCCGCTCAAGGCGGTAGCGGAGATCCTGGCGGAGCGGGACGACTGGCCGCCGCTGTATGACCCGGCCCGGCTCGCCGCCAACGAGGTGCCGGTGGCGGCGGCGGTGTACTTCAACGACATGTACGTGCCCACGGAGCTGTCGGTGCCGACCGGCCGCGCGATCGCCGGCCTGCGGGCCTGGGTGACCAGCGAGTACGAGCACGACGGCCTGCGTGCCAGCAACGGCGCCGTGCTCGACCGCCTGATCGCCCTCGCCCGCGGCACCGCCTGACGCCCAGCCGCCTGGTCCGCAGGCGGGTCAGGGCCGGGCCTAGCCGCAGAGTGCCCAGACGATCTTGCCCACGGGACCGCGTGCCCGGCCACGGGGCGGGCGTTCCGGGTAGTAGTAGCCCCAGCGGGTGCTGAGCGCCTGGACCAGGACCAGGCCCCGCCCGCTCTCCCCGTCTGGGCCGGCCTCGGCACGCACCGGCGGCTGCTTGGTGTGCAGCCGGGCGCACGGCACGGCGCTGGGCAGGGCCGCCAGTTCCAGGCTGGTCGCGACGGCGCCCGCGGCTGCTCCCGGCATGCCCGGGGCGGTCCGGCTGGCGTTCGTCGCGGAGAACGACTGCCAGTTTCGCCCCATTAAATCCGGTATGCGGCAATCAGGGTTTGCTGGCGGGAAGTTGCTGTCGCCACTGCGCGAAGTGGTGGCGCATGTCGGCGATCGTGCTGGAGTCGGTCCCGTATTCGGCGAATGCGGCGTCGGTGATCTGAGTCAGCACCCCGAGCGCGTCGGCGAAATACTGAGGGTCGAAGCCTTGGTCGGCTTCGGCGGCAAGTTCTAGCAACTGCCCGTGCGTGTACCGGCCGCTGCTGGATCGGTCACAGTCAGCCGCGCGAACGTCTCTGCGCTCATGACGACGGATGCCTTGTACCCGGCGGCCTCGAGAGCAGCGACGACGGCGGAGGTCAGCTCGGGGAACTCGTCACCGTGCTGCCAGTTGGTGAACAGGTCGACATCGCCGCTCGGCCGACTTCCGATCCCGTGTGCGGAGACCGCGTACCCACCGGCCAGCGCCAGGCCATACCGCGCTCCAGCGGCCAGGGCGATCTTCGCGATCCGCTCGTGCCGCGGTTCCATCGCCGGTCCTTACGCCGTTGCGGTGACCCGGCTGATTTCGGCCAGAATCGGGAACTTCTGCTCCCATGCCTTTCGGAGCTGAACTGGCAGCCACAGTAGCGCCCACAGCCGCCGCAGTATCCCGGCATCCAGGTACGCGTACAGGTCCTCAGGGGCGGCCGCCTCAATAAGAACCGCGCGGTACAAGTCGATGATCCTGCCCGGGGCGTCAAGGTCGTAGACGGCGTTGCCGGACCAGTCCAGGTGCGTCGGCAAGCGCACCATGCCGGAAGAAGGACCGCGAAGGAGGTCGAGGCTCTCCGCGACC
>DATKRG010000236.1:0-1773 GCA_035532275.1 Streptosporangiaceae bacterium
CAGCAGGTGGGCGAGCCCCATCGCGACCGGCAGGCGGACCAGCGGATCGAACTTGCGCAGGTTGCGCAGCGGTGATGCGGCGCCGTTGATCAGGTGGTCCACCGGGCCCGCGAACGGGTTCCCCAGGCTGCTCACGTGCCCGGCCGCGATGATGACCACGCCGGTGAGGAGCAGGCAGATCAGGAACCGCCGTCCTGGCAGCCGGGGCCGGACCAGGCCGGCCAGGCCGAGGCCGGCCACCAGGCCGGACAGCAGGATCGGCAGCGCTCCGGTGACGAGCCGGTAACCCAGCTGCCACCACGGCTGCCCGTACACCACCAGGTAGCTGACCCAGTTCTCGGCACCGCGCAGGATCTGCGAGAGGCCGGTCACCGACGTGGTGACAGCCGCGCTCTCGGTATAGGGGAGCCAGGAGACCCCATAGTGGTACAGCAGCACCAGCGGGACCGACCACCAGAGGGTGGCCGCGACCGCTGCCGGGCACCACCAGGCGAGGATCCGCCACCGGGGCGCTGGCCGGGCCAGGGTCAGGACGTAGAGGACCGCGGGGACCAGCACCGCGATGGTCGCGGTGGCGTTGACCGCGCCGCACAGCCCGATCGCGGTGGCCGACCGGGCGGCGGCGATCCCCCGCCGGCCGCCACGGGCGGCATCCACCAGCGGGAGCAGAATCCAGGGCAGCATCGCGGCCGGGAGGAACTCGTTCGACAGGGCACCGATCACGGGCAGCCCGGCTGGGGACGCGGCATAGGCGAAGCCCGCGGCGATGCGTGCCCACGGCGTGCCGATGCCCAGCCGGCCGGCCAGCCGCACAATGCCGAGGAAGGCCGCCACCGCGACAACACCGATCCACAGCCGCTGGATCACCCACGGCTGCAGCGCGGCGAGCTTGCCGAGCCAGAAGAACGGCCCCATCGGGAAGAGGTAACCGGCCGCCTGGTTCTGCAGGATGCCGAACTGCTGCGGATCCCACAGGGTCAGCGCGCGGGCGAGGAACGCGGCGGGGTTGACCGCCAGATCGAGCTTGGTGTCGGCGATGATCCTGCCCGGCGCTGTCACGAACGGGAGGACCATGAGCAGCAGGGAGAACGCGAGCAGCCTGATCCGGCTCCGGACCCGCTCGTCCACCTCCTGCGCGGGCGGGCCGGCCCCGCTGCTGACCCGCTCCAGCGGCTCGGTCACGGCATCCGCCGGGGCAGGCGCCCGGTGGCCGATCATGGGGTTCGCCCGAGCAGGCGCTCCACGTCCGTGGCGGGCCGCAGCAACGCGGACCCCTGCCGGAGCAGCAGATCCAGCACCGGCCCTTCGGCCACCACCCCACCGCTGGTGACCCAGGCGCCGCCGCGGCTGGCCCGGGACGTCCCGCTGCGAACCGATGCACTGATCAGCGCGGCCATGCGCGCGGCGCTCCTATCCCAGCTGAACTGGGCCGCCCAGGCCCGGCAGGCCGCGGCCACGGCCGCCCGGCGGGCCGGGTCGGCGAGCTCGGTGACCGCCCGTTCGGTCACTTCCTCGATCAGTTCTGTGTCCCGCACCAGCCAGCCCGTCTCCCCGTCCCGCACCGCGTCGCGCAGCCCGTCCACGTCGTAAGCGACGGTCGGCACCCCGGCCGCCGCGGCTTCCAGCACACACAGGCCCCAGCCCTCACCCTGCGAGGTACTCAGGTGCAGCAGCGCTCCGCTCACGATCGCCTGTTTTTCCGCTTCCGGCAGGAAGCCGTGCAGCTGAACGGTGCCGGTCAGCCCGCGCGCCGCGATACCGGCAGCCAGCGGC
>DATKRG010000237.1:0-41397 GCA_035532275.1 Streptosporangiaceae bacterium
CAGGCCGGGGGCCGGGCCGGCCGCGAGGACGGTTCTGCGTGGCCGGACTGGTACGCCAGCCAGCGGCTGCTGCCCTACCTGCGACGGGCCGCCGACGCCGGAGCGCTGGGCCCCGCGCACGTGCGGGCCGTGGAAGCCGTGATCGCGCGGATCGGCGAGCTGGCCGGGCCCGCCGAGCCGCCAGCGCGCATCCACGGCGACTGCTGGTCGGGGAACGTGCTGTGGTCGGGCGGGCAGGGCTGGCTGATCGACCCGGCCGCGCACGGCGGGCACCGCGAGACCGACCTGGCGATGCTGGCGCTGTTCGGCGCCCCGTTCCTGGACCAGATCATGGCCGGCTACCGCGAGGTCGCGCCGCTGGCGCCCGGGTGGAACGGCCGGGTGCCGCTGCACCAGCTGCACCCGCTGCTCGTGCACGCGTGCCTGTTCGGCTCCGGCTATGCCGAGGGCGTCGCCACCGCCGCCCGCGCCGCCCTGGCGGGCCTGTGAGCCGCCGGACGCAGCCGACACGTCATGATCGTGGTGATTTCTCAGCAGATGCCTCTGAGAAATCACCACGATCATGGACCAGCGGGAGCCGGCAGCGGCTAGGTTGCCTCGGCAGAGAGCGGGAGCGTGATCCGGAAGGTGGCGCCGCCGCCGGGGGTCGTGTCCAGGCCGACCGTCCCGCCGTGGGCGGCCACCAGGGCGGCCACGATGGCCAGGCCCAGCCCGGCACCGCCGGTCTTGCGCCCCCGGGCCTGGTCGGCCCGGTAGAAGCGTTCGAAGACCCGCTCGGCCTGTTCCTTGCCCAGCCCGGGGCCCCGGTCGGCGACCTCCAGGATCGCGCTGCGCACTGGCGGATGGCCGTCCCCCCGGCCGGCCGTGATCCGCACGTCGATCCTGGTGCCGTCCGGGGTGTGGGTGAGGGCGTTGGTCATCAGGTTGCTGATCACCTGCCGCAGCCGTGCCTCGTCGCCGAGGACCAGGAACGCCGCGCCGCTGCCGACCGTCAGCTCGATGGTGCGGCGCGGGGCGATCATCCGGGCGTCCTGGACGGCGTCAGCGGTCAGTGTGAGCAGGTCGACCGGGCGGTGCTCGATCGGGCGCTGCTGGTCGAGGCGGGCCAGCAGCAGCATGTCCTCGACCAGCACGCCCATCCGGGCCGACTCCTGCTCGACCCGCTCCATGATCCGGTCCATGTCCGGCTCGGTGAGGGGCGCTGTGCCGGGCGGGGCGGCGTCCGGCTCGCGGGTGCCGTTGGCGGCCCCGCCGAGGCCCAGCCCACCGCGCTGACGGTAGTACTCGGCATAGCCGCGGATCGCGGTCAGCGGGGTGCGCAGCTCATGGCTGGCATCGGCGACGAACTGGCGCATCCGCTCCTCGGATCGCCGGGCGGCCGTCTCGGAGTCCTCCCGGGCGTGGAACGCCGTCTCGATCTGGGCGAGCATCGTGTTGAGCGAGCGGCCGAGCCGCCCGACCTCGGTGCGGGGGTCGCGGTCGGGCACCCGCCGGGAAAGGTCGCCGGCCGCGATCGCCTCCGCGGTGTGCTCGATGTCGGTCAGCGGGCGCAGGCTGCTGCGGACGATCGCGGCCCCGACGACTGCCAGGGCGACGATCACGATCGCGCTGACGATCGTGTCGATGCGTGCCAGCGCGTCGACGGTCCGGTACACGCTGGTCACGTCCGCCGCCGCGATCAGCGTCCCGGTGGTGGTCCCGCCGGACGGGATCAAGAACGTCTGCCGGTAGGTGACGACCCGCCACTGGCGCCCGCCGGACTGCGCGGACACGGTGACCGGCTGCCCGTCGTGTGCCGCGAGCCAGGCCGGGGTGACCGGGGCGGCCGGCTGGGGGAGCCGGGTCGGCTGGGTGCCGGGCCGGCCGGTCACGGGTTCCAGCACCGGCTGCCATCTGTGGCCGCCTGCTGGCAGATAGGCCAGCCACTGCTGGCCGCCGAAACTCACCGTCGTGCTCTGGGTGAACAGGTAGTGCTGCACGAAATCGTGGAGGCCACCCGGGTTCTTCAGCCCCGCGTCGTAGCCGCTCAGCAGGTATCCGCGCAGCACGGAGATGCCCGCGATGCTGATGATCGACAGGGCCACGGCGACCAGCGCGAGCACGGCGGTGATCAGCCTGATCCGCAGCGGGACCCGTCCGGGTACCCGCCGGATCTCCTGCCAGCGGCTGCTGAGCCCGGACTGGACAGACATGAGTGAGCTACGGGGACGGAAGCCGGAGCACGTACCCGACCCCCCGCAGAGTGTGGATCAGCCGCGGCCCGCTGCTGTCCACCTTGCGGCGCAGCACGGACACGTAGGACTCGACGATCCCGGTGTCGCCACGGAAGTCGTAGTCCCACACGTGGTCAAGGATCTGCATCTTCGACAGCACCCGGTTGGCGTTGCCCATGAAGTAGCGCAGCAGCTTGAACTCGGTGGGGGACAGCTGGATGGCCTGCCCGGCCCGCCACACCTCGTGGCTGTCCTCGTCGAGTTCGAGGTCGGCGAACTTCAGCCGCGGTGTCGGCTCGATGCCGTCGCCCCGGGTTCGCCGGAGCACCGCCCGGATCCGGGCGATCACCTCCTCCAGGCTGAACGGCTTGGTCACGTAGTCGTCGCCGCCCAGGGTCAGGCCCCGGATCTTGTCCTCCATCGCGTCCCGGGCGGTCAGGAAGACGACGGGGATACGGGCGCCGCCGCCCCGCAGCCGCCGGATCACGTCGAACCCGTCCATGTCGGGCAGCATGACGTCGAGCACGATGAGGTCGGGCCGGTGGCGGCCGGCCGCCTGCACCGCCTCGCCACCCGCGGCGGCGGTGATCACCTCGAAGCCGGCATAGCGCAGGCTGGCGGCCAGCAGCTCGAGGATGTTCGGCTCGTCTTCCACGACGAGCAGACGGGCGTCGTACTTGCTCCGCCCGTCACCTGACGGGATGGTCATGGCATCGATCCTGAAAGGCCAACCTGAGAGTTTCCTGAGCGCATGCTGAATCTGATCTGATGATCGTAATCCAAGGTCACAGCGGGTGACGACCTGTCCCGGGCGGCCGGGGCGCCGGCCGCGCCGCCCAGCTCAGACGGGCCGGCCGCTGACGTCGTTCCAGCGGACGATGGCCGCCGCCCGGGAACCGGCGCCGAGTTTGGCGTAGATCCGGTTCACGTGGTTTTTCACCGTCTTCTCGGCGAGCACAAGCTGGGTGGCGATCTCACCGTTCGAGTGCCCCTCGGCGATAAGGGACATGACCTCTGCCTCGCGCGACGAAAGCCCCAGCGGGTGCACATTGCGGGACACGCTGGCGGTCCTCATCTAACCTCCGGCACCGATACCAGCACATCAGATGCGAGGCATGGTACCGAAACGGACCCCTGCTCGCGCAAGGGCCAATTTCAGCCCGCGGCGGGTTACCCGGCCAGGCTGGAGCCGGTCAGCAGCCGTTTTGGCACCGGCCGGTCGGCATTCAGGTCGTTGAACAGCTCCAGTGCCTGGGTGCGGTCCCATTGGAGGGCGTCGCCGACCCCGGGCACGAAGTAGTTCGCGTTCCCGATCGGGACGGTCGTCGTCTCCGGGTTGCGCAGCGCGAAAGCGACCTGGAGCAGCTGGTACAGATGCGTGCCGCTGTCCACCTTGAGTGCCCCGGCGGCGCCGAACGCGGCGGGGACGGCGGCGAACGGGTTGATCAGCGTGCCGGGGCTGGTCATCTTGCGCAGCAGCGCACGCAGGAACAGCCGCTGGTTCTGCACCCGCTGCAGGTCCTGGTTGGCGAAGCTGTGCCGGGTCCGCACGTAACCCAGGGCCTGCGCCCCGTCGAGCGTCTGGCAGCCGGCCTTCAGGTGCAGGCCGGCCGCGGGGTCCCGGATCGCGTGGGGCAGGCACATCCGCACGCCGCCGATCGCGTCGACGACATTCACCAGGCCGCCGAAACCGATTCCCATGTAATGCTCGATCCGCAGGCCGGTAGCGTTCTGCACGGTTTCCGCGAGCAATTTCGGGCCGCCGAACGAATAAGCGGCGTTGATCTTGTTCGAGCCGAACCCGGGAATCGGGACATAGGAGTCCCGGGGCAGGCTGATCAGCACTGCCCGGCCACCGTTCGAGGGAATGTGCAGGACCAGGATCGTGTCAGAGCGGTGCCCGCTGACGTCGAAACCGGTCGCCAGCTGACGCTCCTGCTTACGGGTCAGGCCCTGGCGGCTGTCCGAGCCGGTGATGAGCCAGTTCTGCCCGGCGCCGGCGGCCGGGCGGCCCGCGTAGTCGACCAGGATGTTGCGCCGGCTGAGCTGGGAGTCGAGGTAGAAGTACGTCACCCCGACCAGGACCAGCAGGACCAGCACGACGCTCAAGGAGATGAACAGGATGCGCCGCCCGCGCCGCCGCCCGGTCCCGCCCCGGCCCGGGGACCGGTACCGTGTGCGGCCACCGCGGGGAGCGCCTGGGCCGCCGGGAGCGCCTGGGCCGCGCGGCGACCCGTACACCGGCGGCTGCTCGGGCCAGCTGCTGGCCTGGCCTCGCTGGCCCGCCGCTCCCTGGTAGGCACCGGCCGGCTGGCCGGCCGCGGCGCCTGCCCCGCCCGCAGGCAGGCGCACCGTGGGCTCACTCCCCACGCCCGGTGCGTCACCGAACCCGCCCGGTCCGGCCGTCCCGGCGGGCACGCCGCCGGCTCCGGCCGCTGGGGGATTGTCGTCCCGGAACCAGCCCGCAGGCCACTCGTTCACGCGGTGCCCTCCCACCAGATCGTGACCACATCCCGCCCGGACGATCCCAGGTCGCCGGGACACCCGGGCTCACTGCCCGCTTCCAGCAGCGCGGCCTCTACCTCGCTGGCCCGCTCTGGTGGCAGGCACAGCCGGCGCCTGGTGACGTCGACCAGTTCCGCCATCGACTGGTAGTCGGCTTCGGCCGGGCGGCTCCATTCAGTGTGCCTTGGGTTCAGACCCATCGCGCCCATGATGTCCAGCGCATCGCGGGCCGTGGGCCGCTCGGGGCGTTTGAGGCCGTGGAAGCGCAGCCACAGTGGGTTGAGCGAAACCAGCGGGTGGGCGGCGGTGGTCTCGACGACCACCCGCCGGCGCGCGTGACCGGTCAGGGCCACCAGGAACGGCTCCAGGTCGGGCACGTTGAACAGGACATGGTTGCAGGTCACGACGTCGGCGGCGGGGACCTGCCCGGCGATGTCGGGCCACCGGCCGGGGACCGCGCTGACCACCAGGCCGGCCGCGCCGGCGCCATCGGTGAGCAGCCCGAGCATCCCGGTGTCGACATCGACTGCGGTGAGCGTGGTGGTCCGGGGAGCCAGTGGCAGGCAGGCCGCTCCCGCGCCCGAGCCGATGTCGAGCACGCTGCCCGGTGGCGCCAGGGCCTGCCAGGCCCGCTCGAACGAGGGCCCGCCCGGCGTGTGCCGCAGCCGGTCGGCGCGGCGGGCGAACACCTGCCGTGGCAGCACCCAGGGGGAATCGGCCACGGCAGCGGTGATGTGATCGGGGATGGCCCAGGCGGCAAGATCGTCACGCCACCGGCTCAGCTGCTCGGTCAGGGGGACCACGATCGGATGCTCCGCAGGGTCACGAACGGTGGGCGGAACGGTCCCGAAGACGCGAGGCCAACGGCGCGCTCGCCACCGGCCTCACGTCATATCGGGGTGGGCGAGGGGACTTGAACCCCCGGCCCCCAGGACCACAACCTGGTGCTCTAACCAACTGAGCTACGCCCACCACGCCATCGGCTGGATGAAGCATAGCGGCACCCGGTCAGTGGGCCGAACCCGTTTGTGCCGCCGCGTCCGGCGTCTGCGCGTCCTTGGGCCGCGCAGCCCCGGCCGCGGATGAGGCGCCCGGCTGGCGGCCTTCCTCCATCCCGGTCCCCGCGCCGTGGCGGGCAGCGATCTTCCGCGCCGTGGGCGAGTCGGGGCCGGGCGGCGCGACGAACACCGCTTCCCGGTAGTAGCGCAGCTCCTGGATGCTCTCGGTGATGTCGGCCAGCGCCCGGTGCCCGCCGTGCTTGGGCGGGCTGGCGAAGTACGCCCGTGGGTACCAGCGCCGGGCCAGCTCCTTGATGCTGGACACGTCCACCATCCGGTAGTGCAGGTAGACGTCCAGGTCGGGCATGTCGCGGGCGAGGAAGGACCGGTCAGTGGCGATGGAGTTGCCGCACAGCGGGACCTTCCTCGGCTCGGCGACGTGGCCGCGCACGTAGGCGAGGACCTTGTCCTGAGCTTCGGCGAGCGTCACGCCGGCCGCCAGCTCGTCCAGCAGCCCGGAGGTGGTGTGCATCTCCCTGACCACGTCCACCATCTGGTCAAGCGCCTCGGCGGGCGGCTTGATGACCAGGTCCACTCCCTCGTCGAGGACGGTCAGGTCGCCATCGGTGACCAGGCACGCGATTTCGATCAAGGCATCCCGCCCGAGATCGAGCCCGGTCATCTCGCAGTCGATCCACACGAGCCGGTCAGTCATTCCCCCAGCCTAGGACCTCGGCCCCGATCGCTCTGCCATCAGCGGCCAGGACATGCCCTGGCCGCGTCGCGCGGTTACCGCCCGCGCAGCGCGGAGATGTGGCCGGGAACCGGGACACCGGGCGGCAGCGCCGGGTCCGGGTCCGGCGCGCCGAACCTCAGGGCGGCGGGCACCACCCCGGCCCAGACACCGGCGGACAGGTCCTCCGGCTCGTCGGCGGGCGGGCCGGTACGGACCTTGACCGAGGCTTCCGCCAGCGGGACGGCGAGCACGGCGGTGGCAGCGAGTTCCTTGCGCGTGGGCTCACGGACGGCCTCCCACCGGCCGGGGATCAGCTGCTCGGTGACGGCTCTCAGGCCCGCCAGGCGTTCGGCGTCACCGGTGACCCGCCTGGCGACGCCGAACACCACCGCACTGCGGTAGTTGACCGAATGGCTGAACACCGCCCGGGCGCAGACCAGGCCATCGACATGGGTGACGGTGACGCAGACCTGCTGCCCGTCAGCGGCCAGGATGCTGCGGTTGGCCGAGGAGCCGTGCAGATACAGGATGTCGCCAATGCGGCCATATGCGGTGGGCAGTACCACGGGCGAGCCGCCGGCCACCACGCCGAGGTGGCAGATCATCCCGGCGTCGAGTACGGCGTACAGCTCGTCCCGGTCGGTCCTGGCGCGCTCGGAGTGGCGGCGCAGCCGGGTCCGCTCGGTTGCCGACAGCTCGGTTGCCGACAGGGGATCGGTAGCCAGCTGGGGAGATGCGTCGCTCATGCTGGCCAGGCTACCGAGAAAGTGGTCTGATAACAGTAGCCACTTTACCGGGAAAATGGGGGACCACTTTGCGCCGCGGGAGTACCGAGCTTCCGTTGGCTGCCGACCGGTCCGGCCCGCTGCCGCTCACCGCCCAGATCGTGAGCCAGCTGCGGGCGGCGATGTCGGACGGCCGGCTGGCGGCCGGCGAGCGGCTGCCGTCGTCCCGTCTGCTGGCGGGCACTCTCAGCGTCAGCAGGACCGTCGTGAATAGCGCCTATGCCCAGCTGTTCGCGGAGGGGTGGATCGAGGGACGGCACGGCTCGGGCACCTATGTGGCCGATGGCGCGGGCCGGGCCATGGTGCGGCCCGGCCCGGGCGGGCAGCCGGCCGCGGCCGGCCACGACGGCACGGGCCAGCAGGCCGGGACGCCGAGCGGCGCAGGCTTGCCGGTGATCGAGCTGCGGCCCGGCATTCCCTGGACGGCCGGGATCGACCGCGCCGCCTGGCGCCGGGCGTGGCGCAGCGCCGGCACCCAGGCCCCGGCCGCCGTGACCGGGCCGCTGGGCAGCGCCGCCTTGCGGGCAGCACTCACCGGCTACCTGCGGCGCAGCCGTGGGGTGCGCTGCGAGCCCACCCAGATCATGGTGACCCGCGGGGTGGCCGGCAGCCTCGGGCTCATCGCGGCCGCCCTCCTGCGGCCAGGCGACAAGGTGGGGATCGAGGAGCCTGGCTACCCGGCCGCCCGGGCGGTGTTCGCTGCCCACGGTGCCCAGCTGGTCCCCTGCCCGGTGGATGCCGACGGGCTCGTCGTGGACGCGCTCCCGGCCGGGCTGCGCCTGGTCTACGTCACACCCGCGCACCAGTACCCGCTCGGGGGCCGGCTTCCGGTGCCGCGCAGGCGGGCACTGATCGCCTGGGCGAATGCCACCGGCGCCCTCATTGTGGAGGACGACTACGACGGGGAGTTCCGCTATGACGTCGGTCCGCTGCCCGCCCTGTTCGGGCTGGATCCGGGTGCCGTGGTCTACCTGGGCACCACCACCAAGATCCTCACCCCGGAGCTCCGGGTCGGCTGGCTGGTGGCCCGGCCGGACCTGGTGTCCCGGCTCGCCGAGGTGGCCGCGGGAATGGGGGAATGGGCAGGCGGCCCTGCCCAGCACGCCGTCCTCACCCTGATCAGCGGCGGCGACCTGGAGCGGCACATCCGCCGGATGCGGCACGAGTACGCCCGCCGCCGGGAGGCGATGACCGGCATCCTCGGGAATGCCGCCGCCTGGCATCTGCTCGGTGAGGAGGCGGGCATGCACATGGTCGCGCGGACCAGCCGGGACGCGGAGGAGATCGCCGCGCAGGCATGGGGACGGGGAGTGGCCGTCGTCACCCTGGCCCGCTACTTCGCCGGGCCGGTCACCGTGAACGGGCTGGTACTCGGGTACGGCGGCGCGGTGCCCGGTGAGATCCTGCACGCTTGCCGCCTGCTGGCCGAGCTGGCGGCAGCTCCGCGCCCCGGGCGGGCGGGGCGGGACACCGGGTAGGTGACCGCCCCGCCCGCGGGCCGTCAGCCCAGTGGCAGCTGGGACAGGACGGCGGCGGGCAGCTGCGAGAGCACTGAAGAGGGCAGCTGCGAGAGCACCGAGGCGGGGAGCCGGTTCAGGATCTGCGAGGCTTCACCGGCCGGCAGGGCGTTCAGGACCTGGGCGAGGGCCGAGTTGTGCAGGGTGGTCAGGACCTGGCCGAGTGACGCGGTGTTCACGGTCGTCAGGACCTGGCCGAGCGACGTGGAGTTGAGGGTCGTCAGGACCTGGCCGAGCGAGGTCGCGTTCAGGGTGGTGAGCACCTGGCCCCGCGAGGTCGCGTTGAGCGCGGTGAGCACCTGGCCCAGGGAAGCGGAGTTGAGGGTGGTCAGGACCTGGCCCAGGGCGGTCGCGTTGAGGGTCGTGAGGACCTGGCCCAGCGAGGCGGAGTTGAGAGTGGTCAGGACCTGGCCCAGGGGGGTCGCGTTCATCGTGGTCAGGATCTGGGACAGCGGGCTGGCCGGGAGGGCTGCCAGCAGCTGCGACAGCAGCGGGGCCGGCAGCTGCGCGACGGTGCCGGGATCTGGGAGTGCGGGCAGCTGCAGCGCAAGCGAGCAATAGTTGGCCACGTTGGCGCTGCTTTGTGCGGTGGCGATCAGGGACGCGAACTGCGGGTTGTTCAGCACCTGGCTGACAGCCGGGTTGGCGAAGGCCTGCTTGAGCGTGCTCTGGCTCAGCACCTGCCGGGCGGCGCCGGACGCATCCGACTGGGCCGCGACCACCCGGGCAGCGAGCATCTGGCACAGCGCGGCCACGCCGACCGGCCTATGACGGCGGCGCTGCACCGCTACCGATCCGCCCAGCTTGCTGTGCTGCTGGGCGGACGCGCTGGCAGAAGCCTGCGGGCCAGCCTGCCGCCCGCCCGTTCTGGACGAGGTCAGGGTGCCGGTCGTGGCGGCAAGGGCGACGCCGCCGGTCGCACAAACTGCTATCGCCGCAGCTAGGACCTTGGCGGTCAGGAGTCTTGCGAGCGGGGACTTGATCATCGGTTCACTCCGGGTGGTCGTGACGGGGACGAGATGGTGCGCCTCGAACGCGGCCACGGCCATCTGTTCGCCGGCCCGCTCGCTCTCGCGCCCTGGTGCCGCGGCGGCGCTGAGCAGGCGGGTCAGCGGGTCCCGGTCGGGGCCCGGGCCGGGATAATCACCGTCGAGCAGCTGCTCGACGGCTTTCCGGCTGATCCTCCGGGGATGGCCTGTGTTCATCTCACGTCCTTCAGCGCAGCAGTCCTCGTCCGTGTCACTCCCTCCAGTCGCGTCACTCCCGCTGCCGTCCCGGCGGCGGTGCCCGCCGCCGTCCGTCTGAGCGCGGCACCCCGCCGGACTGCGGCGCACCGCCGTCCGCCCGGGGCGGGGCGTCGGCAGGCAGGGCGCCGCCGGGCGGGTGGGCTGGCAGGACCCCGCCGGCCTGCTCCAGATGGCTCGCCAGCGCGCGCAGCCCTCGGTAAGCAGCGGTCCGCACCGCCCCCGCCCGCTTCCCGAGAACCCGGCCCGCGGTCTCCGCGTCCAGCCCGACGACAACGCGCAGCAGGACCGCCTCGGCCTGATCGGGGGGCAGCGACGCGATGAGCGCGATCGCCGCATCGGTGGACAGCGTGTCCATGGCCGCGCCTGCGGTGTCGTCACCGGCGGCTACGTGGCTCAGCGCCTCCACCGGCACGGGGACGGCTGGCGGGCGCCGCCCCTGGCGGCGCAGGTGGTCCGTTGCCCGGTGCCGCCCGATCGTCGTGACCCAGCCCCGGAAGCCGTCATAGTCGCCGCTGAACCCGGCCAGGTCGCGGGCCACGTTCAGCCACGTCTCGGACGCCACGTCCTCGGCGTCGGCGCCGACCAGCGCTGATAAGTAGCGCAGCAGCCGCGGCTGGATGTCCCGGTACAGCTCGCGGAACGCCTCTGGATCGCCGCGCTGGGCCTGCTCCAGGGCGGCCGACAGGTCAGGAACTCCCGGCCGGCCGGAGACCACCGGGGCACGGGGAGACGGTCTGACCGCATCCGCGGCCCTGGTCGCTGCGGGCATGGCAGTGTCCACTGAGCGGTCCATTCGGCTCATCATCGGGCATCGTGCGCCGCGGCCGGGCGGCGAAGGCAAGATGTCAGCAAAAGTCCCTCTTGCTCCATTAGCTCCAGCGCGCTGGCTCGATCCGCCGGGACGGGCGGGCGCCACACGCATGAAACCCACCACGATCATGGAAACGGGCGGAGCAGGGGCGCCGGCCGGGGGAGGCGCCGACCGAGGGCCGGGGGAGGCCGGCGGTCGGGCCAGACCGAGGTGGCTGGCGGGGGCGGGCGGGTTCGGGGATCATGCAGGGCAGGCCGCCGGACAGGCCGGTGCGGCGGCCATCTGGACGTGGACAGGAGCGAGCGCATGGCGGAAGGCGGCGTGCCAGGCGTCGAGGACGTCGCCCGGCTCGGCAGGTGGCTGGCGGAGAACGGCATCGGCGGCGGGACGCCGGCGGTGCGGCTGATCGGCGGCGGCCGGTCCAACCTGACCTACCAGCTCGACGTCGGGCCGGCGGACGGGCAGGCCGGGCCGGGGAGGCTGGTGCTGCGCCGCCCGCCGCTCGGCCACGTGCTGCCCACCGCACACGACATGGCCCGCGAGTACCGGGTGCTGACCGCTCTGACCGGCACCGAGGTCCCGGTGCCCCGCCCGCTCGCACTGTGCCAGGACACTGACGTCATCGGCGCCCCGTTCTACGTGATGGAGCACGTGGACGGAGTGGTGCTGCGCGACCACGACGACGCGGCGGTGCTCACGCCACACCAGGCCGGCCTGGTGTCCCACCGGTTCGTGGAGATGCTCGCAGCCATCCATGGGCTGGACGTGGCGGCGGTCGGGCTGTCCGGGTTCGGCAAGCCGGAGGGTTACCTGGCCCGGCAGCTGGCCCGCTGGCAGCGGCAGTGGGAACTGTCCGCGACCCGGGAGATGCCCGGCTACGACGAGCTGACCCGGCGGCTGGAAGCCGGGCTGGCGGCCGCCACCAGCCCCACCGCATCCGGCCCGGCCGCACCCGGCCCTGCCGGCGGGCTCGTCCACGGCGACTACCGGCTCGACAACATGCTGATCGTCGCGGGCGAGGAGCCGCGCATAGCGGCGGTCGTGGACTGGGAGATGTCAACGCTCGGTGACCCGCTCGCCGACCTGGGCCTGGCCCTGGTCTACTGGACCGACCCCGGTGAGCAGGACTGGCTAGCGCTGCGGGTGGCGGCCTCAGTGACGACCGCCCCCGGCTTCCTGACCCGCGAGCAGCTGGCGGCCGAGTATGCGCGGATCACCGGCCGCGACCTGTCCCAGCTCGGGTACTACATGGCGTTCGGCTGCTTCAAGCTGGCCGTGGTCCTGGAGGGTATCCACGCACGGTTCCTGCAGCGCAAGACGGTGGGTGAGGGCTTCGAGCGGGAGGGGGAGGCGGTGCAGGCGCTGATCGAGCGCGCCCACCGGATGCTCGACACCGGCCAGTGACAGACTTCGCGGCCAAACGATAGGTTCCAGGCGATCTCGTGCCGACCCCGGCCTGGCTGGAAGATTTTTTTGTGGAGCCCGGCTCCCCGCTCTCGCCGGGCCCCACAACCCGCCGGATCTACTGATCCGGCAGGAGCGTGATGTGGGGCCCAGCGCCCCGCTCTCGCCGGGCCCCAACCCACCGGATCAAAGATCCGGCGGGAGCTTTCATGAGGCCCGGCGCCCCGCTCTCGCCGGGCCTCGTAAGGAAGACGCGCGACCTCCAGATGTGGTTCACATCCGCGGGGCAGGTTTCTGCGGAAGTTTTTCCGCCGCCCCCAAGAGCCTGGTCCGGGGCCCCGGCCGCGCACCGCTAGCCGGTACAGGCTGGCTGGCACAGGCCCTGCGCCAGGGCGTGGTAGAGCACCGGCCCGAGCTGGGAGTAGCTGGTGATGGCGGTGGCCTGCCCGCTCGTGGTGGCGGCGATCTGGCTCAGCGCGGCCAGGTCGCCGCCCCGGCCGAGCATGACCACCACGATCCTGACCGGCCGCTTGGGGTCGTAGAGCACCTGCAGGTCGTGGACCAATGTGGTGGCCGTGATGTCAGTGGGATCGCGGTCGACACCGGCGGTCAGGACCAGCAGCCCGTTGGTGTAGCGGGGCCGGTAGGTGGCCAGCATCTGCTGGTAGGCGGTGAGGATGGTGCGGTACAGAGGGGCCGGGACATTCGCCAGCGGCTGGCCCGACTGCACCAGGGACTGGATCTGCTGCCGGCGGGTGCCCGCGCCGAACCGGGCGGGCAGCGGGCCTACCGGCACGAGCTGCTGGTAGGCCAGGCCGTCGACGATGCGGCTGGGGAACGTCCACAGGCCCATCTCGGTGCTGTCCGGGAACATGGCCAGCCCGGCCCCCGCGCCCTGCGCGACCTGCTGCTGCAGATCCGGACCGGCCGGCTTGGACCGGGCGGTCATCGCCGAGGAGATGTCGGCCAGGGCGAGGTCGCGTGAACCCAGGCTGAGCCGCTGCCACATCTGCATGGTGGCCGCCGCCTGGATTGCGGTGGGCTGCGCCAGCAGGTGCGGCTCGCCGCTGTCCAGCCCGTACGAGCCGGGCCAGCGGCCGGCCGTGCCGCTGCCGGTGCGGAAGCCCGCGTACCGCAGATAGGAGGCCGTGTAGGGCGAGCGCAGCAGTGTGCCGAAGTCGTCCGCCGCCGCCCGGATGACCGGGCTGGCGGTGGTGAGCAGGTAGGGGTAACTGAGCTCCTGGCTGCCCTCGGCCGGGTAGCGCACGGCCAGGGGCTGTCCCGGATGCGCCCGGTCGAACTGGACCACTGCCTGCTCGGTGGTGACGGTGACCGGCGCGAGGGCCGGCCCGATCCCGGCGCTGGCGCCGGCCGGTGGCGTCCAGGCGGCCAGCGAGGCCAGCGAGACGCCAGCCCCGGCGGGCGGCTCGACCTGGATATGCAGGGCGAATTCGGCGAGATCGGCGCGGCCGGCCGCGCCCTGGCCCACGATCCGCTGCAACTCGGTGAGTGTCACCACCCCCGTGGCGCTGCTGGTGGGGTCGGGGAACTCCACGTGCAGGCCGAGCCCGTCGCCCGGGCCGCCGGCGCTCTGCGGGAGCAGGAACTTCCAGCTGACCGAGCTGCCGAAGGCGGGCGTCATGGCGGCGGCCGACCGCGGCATGGCGATGACCAGTGGGCTGCGGGCAAGGGTGATGCCGGTGGGCCGCACCTGCCGTGCGCCCGCTGCTGAGCCGCGGGCCAGGCCCGCCCACAGGCCCGAGTCCGGAATCCAGGCGCTGACGGGCGGCAGGTGCCGCCCGTGCGGGGCGCCTGCCAGCTGAGCCGCCACCGTGGCCGGTGACTCGGTGCTGACCGTGACCTGGGCACAGCGGCCGCTGACCATCCGGCGCTGGCGGTTGAAGATCCGGCCGAGGTGGCGCACGGCGGGCCCGAGCTCGCTGGACACGGCCACGTTCACGACCACTGGATGGGCAGTGCAGGCGTCGTGTGAGACGAAGCTGCGCGCGCCGAGTACCAGCAGGAAGGTGACCGCGACGCCGGCCGCGAGCCCGGTCAGCGCGGCCGTGCCCGCGCGCCGTTTACGTCCGGGGCGGTAGCGGCGTGCCCGCCTGCTGTGTCCAGCGTTCACGGCATCCCTCAATCGAAAGGACCACGGCTCCCCAGGCCGCGGGAAAGCCCGCAGGCCCGCCACGCCGCATCCGGCCGCCCGGATGCCCGTGCCTGCTGGCCCTTCGCGCGCATGACTGTAGCGGACGGGAGGCGCGGTAAGGCGCGGCTTGCCCTTTTTGCACCCGTCCGGGCTGGATGATCTGGTGGGCGTTCCGGCAGCCGTTTCGTCAGGTGGCGCGGTGGGGTTTGTTCCGGGCGGGTGCGGGTTCCGGGCGGCAGCCGTTTCGCGGCCTGCGGCCAGCCGGTACGCCGCAGGGCCGGCCAGACTGGGGCGGTGGCCGACCTCATCGCCGTGGACGACCCCGCCGATCCCAGGCTGGCGGATTTCGCCCGCCTCACCGACGCCTCCCTGCGCACGAGCCTGGAAGCCGCGCACGGGCTGTTCGTGGCCGAGGGTGAGAAGGTGATCCGGCGCGCGGTCGGGGCGGGCTACCCGGTGCGGTCACTGCTGGTCACCCCGGACCGGGTCGCCGGACTGGCCGATCTGGCCGGATCGCTGGCCGGCCCGGTCTACGTGACGCCGCCCGAGGTCGCCGAGGGGATCACCGGCTACCGGGTGCACCGGGGCGCGCTGGCGTCAATGGCGCGGCGGCCGCTGCCCGAGGTCGGCGCCGTGGTGGCCGGCCACAGCCGGATCCTCGTGCTGGAAGATCTCGTCGATCACGCGAACGTGGGGGCGGTCTTCCGCTGCGCCGCCGCGCTGGGGGTGGGGGCGGTGGTGCTGGCGCCCCGCTGCGCCGACCCCCTCTACCGGCGGGCGGTCAAGGTCTCGATGGGCGCGGTCTTCGCCGTCCCCTACGCACGGATGAGCGATTGGTACGGGGGCCTGGCCGGGCTGCGGGCGGCTGGGTTCAGCCTGCTCGCGCTGGTCCCGGATCAGTCGGCGGCGGCACTGGACGAGGTGGGCCTGGCCGGCCGGGCCGCGCTGCTGCTCGGCTCGGAGGGCGATGGCCTGTCCTCCCGCTGGCTGCACGAGGCGGACCGGGCGGTCTGCATCCCGATGAGCCCGCAGGCGATGGCGCTCGGGGTGGATTCGCTGAACGTGGTCGCGGCCGCCGCGGTCGCCTGTTACGCGCTGATGCGCGGCAGCGGGTGACCGGCCGGGCTCACGGCGGCGGGGTCAGCGGCGCGTGCTGGCGGCAGCGAAGAACACGCTGGACTCCTTGCGCCACAGCAAGATGATCGCGCCGAGGCCGACCAGCCAGACCACGAGCTCGAACACCAGGCTGACCGAGGCGGTCGCCCGGGCGAAGCTGAGCAGCAAAATCAAGGTGTTGATGCCGAACAGGACGCTGGCGACGATCCGGCCCCAGTTCTGCCCGTTCTTGTTCGCCCAGGCCATCAGCATCCACAGGCCGACGGCGATCAGGCTCTCCACGGAGGCGATGACGACGGCGGCCACCGCGAGCCCGTGGATCTGGCTCTGGGTGAGCCTGGTCGTGGTCGAGGCGTTCCTGATGACGTTCTCGATGGTGTGGAAGCTCAGCACAGTGACGATCAGGCTGATGGCGCTCAGGCCGGCGCCCACGTACATGAGCGTGACGGCGGTGCGCACGGGCCGCGGCGCTTGCGGGCGGCCCGGCTCCAGCGGCGGCTGATCGCCGGTCGGGAAAGGCTGGTACATGGCGGCTCCTCACGAACTCCGGCGAGCGTGCCGCACGGATGGCTCGTGGTGCACCGGGACGGCAGCGGACCGAGCCTAGCCGTGCCACTCTCCCTTGACCAGGTACCCGCTATGAAGTGGGAGGCCGCAGCAATGCCCAGACGACTTTGCCGCCTTCGTCGAGCAGATGCCAGCCCCAGCGGACACAGCAGGACTCGACGACGTTCAGCCCGCGACCGCTTTCGGCGGTGGGCCCTGATTCGCGCAGGACGGGAATGCCGCTTCCCGGGTCGCTCACCATGCACATCACAAATGGCGCCTGGGCGAGCAGGCGCAGCCGGATGCAGCGCTCGCCGACCAGCTTGCGGGCGGTGGGAACGCCATGGCGCAGTGCGTTGGTCACGAGTTCGGACACGACGAGCTCAGCCAGGTCGGTGAGGGCTGCCATGCCCCAATCCCGGAGCGTGGACCGGGTGAAGTCACGGCCCGTCTTGACCGACTCGGGCCGCGACCCGAGCCGGCAGGTAGCGTTCGGCTGGGCTGGCGCCGAATACCCCAGGTCCGAGGCCTGGGTCTGGGACGGGATCCACTGGCTCGCCTGGCGCAGTCCCTGAGATGCGCTTGCCGCGCGGACGTCGAGGCGGCTGACGCCACTGGCCTCCATCGTCACGGGCAAGGCCGCCCGGTGTGCGGTCATCGGCTTCCTGTCTATGTTGCTGGCACGTGGTGGCTGTCACGTGGATGTGCGCTAGCAGCGCAAGCGCTATCATCCCCTTTGTACCTTGCAAACGCAAGGCCGGATGCACGTGCAGATGAAAGTGCTGACTGCACGTGCGTGGGACCAGGGAGGCATCACGAAGGACGTGCTCACAGACCGCGAAGGCGGGATCTGAGGGGGGAAAGACGTGATCACAGCGCAGCCAGGCAGCGGCCCGACCGTTCTGCGCATACTTCTGGGTTCCCAGCTGCGCCTGCTGCGCGAGGGGAAGGGGATCACCCGGGAAGAGGCCGGGTACCGGATCCGCGCGTCAGGTTCCAAGATCAGCCGGATGGAGCTGGGCAGGGTCAGCTTCAAGGAACGCGACGTCGTCGATCTGCTGGAGCTGTACGGCGTCGACGAGGCCGAGGTGGCCACGCTGGTCGAGCTTGCCCGGGAGGCGAACTCGCCCGGGTGGTGGCACAAGTACGGCGATGTGCTGCCGGACTGGTTCCAGGTCTACGTGGGCCTGGAGGAGGCAGCCAGCCTCATCCGGCTCTACGAGGTGCAGTTCGTGCCGGGCCTGCTGCAGACGGCGGACTACGCCCGCGCTGTGGTGCGGCTCGGCCAGCCAGGAGCCCGGCCTGAGGAGATAGAACGCAGGGTCAGCCTGCGGATGGGAAGGCAGGAACTGCTCAGCAAGCAGGGCGGACCCCGGCTCTGGGCGGTCGTGGACGAGGCGGCGCTGCGCCGCCCGATCGGCGGTACGGAGGTGATGCGAGCGCAGCTCGAGCAGTTGATTGAGGCCACGGAGGAGCCGAACGTCACGCTCCAGGTGATGCCGTTCCGGTCAGGCGGCCATGCGGCCGAGGCCGGTGCCTTCACCATCATGCGGTTCCCGGAGCCTGACCTGCCGGACGTGGTCTATCTCGAACAGCTCACAAGCGCCCTCTATCTCGATAAGCGTGACGACGTTGAGAAGTACACCGAGGTCATGGAACGCCTCAGTGTCGAAAGCGAGTCACCAGAACGTTCTGTCGATATCCTGAGCGGGATGCTTGAGGAAGTTATGGGTACATGAGCAACTACAATGGAATGTCCGCCGCCGAGCTTTCCGGGGCGACGTGGCGCAAGAGCAGCATCAGTAATTCGCAGGGTGCCTGCGTCGAGCTGGCCAGGCTGGATGCCGACGAGTTCGCCGTGCGCAATTCGCGGAACCCGGAGGGCCCAGCCCTCATCTACACCCGGGCCGAGATCGCAGCCCTCATCGAAGGGGTCAAGCTTGGCGAATTTGACGATTTGCTGACCGGCCTCGCTTCCTGACAGGGAGTTTCTTCCGTACGGGGGAGTTCACGGTCTGCCGGGGGTTTTCATAGGCGCGAACTGATGAAATGCGCGCAATCCCGGTTCTCTTCGAACGGCCACCTGGTGTCACTGCCGCGGCAGCGCCTGCTCTGCTGGCGGCTGCCGGAGTGGGAGTGGGCCGCCGCGTCCGGTGTGACGCGGCGGCCCACTCCCGTCTGCGTCCTCTGGGGTGGCAGGGCCGGCCCCCGCGCCCGTGCCGCCCGGGTAGCGTGCAAGTCGCGGCCAGCACTTGTGTCAGGCGGCCCCGTCAGGACCCATGTTGTTAGGCTTACCTAAGTTAGGCTATCCTGACCCGGCATATCCGCTGCTCGCCACTGTGGCCCAGCCAGTGCCAACGACCGCCCGAGGGCCCACCGGAGAGGAACCCAGTGTCCGCAAGCCAGACCGCCATCCTGGGGGCCGTCGCGGGCCTGACCATCTTCCTGGGCCTGCCACTCGGGCGGGTGCGGGCGGCGATGCCGCGGGTCAAGGCGTTCCTCAACGCCTTCGCCATCGGCATCCTGATCTTCCTGCTGTGGGACGTCCTCACCAACGCCTGGGCGCCGGCCGACCACGCGCTGGGGCACCACTGGTACGCCACCGCGCTGACCGACGGCGCGGTGATGCTCGGGTGCCTGGGGGCCGGCCTGATCGGCCTGGTGTACTTCGACCGCTGGATGAAGCGCCGGGCCGCCCGCCTGCGGCCGGAAGGGCCCGGGGCGGCCACCGCCCGTCCGGCCGTGATCCCGTCCGGCCCCGACGCCGTCCGTGGCCGGGCGGTGATGATCTCGATGCTGATCGCGGTCGGCATCGGGATGCACAACTTCGGCGAAGGCCTGGCCATCGGGGCTTCCGCCGCCGCGGGCCGGCTCAGCCTGGCGCTGCTGCTGGTGATCGGGTTCGGCGCGCACAACGCGACCGAGGGGTTCGGCATCGTCGCACCGATATCGGCGGCGGGGGAGCGGGCATCCTGGCGGCGGCTGGCGCTGCTCGGGCTCATCGGCGGCGGCCCCACGTTCGCCGGCACCCTGATCGGGATGCAGGTGACCACGCCGCTGCTGGGCGTCGCCTTCCTCGCCCTGGCCGCCGGCTCCATCCTCTACGTGGTGATCGAACTGCTGGCGGTGGCGCGTGCCACCAAGCTGAAGGAACTGGTCACCTGGGGAATCCTGCTCGGCCTCGTGCTCGGCTTCGTGACCGACGCGATCGTCTCCGCCGCCGGCGCCTGAGCACGGGGCGGCCGGCGCCTGAGTTTCCCCATGATCGTGGTGGGTTTCATGCGTGTGGCGCACTAAAAAACACCACGATCATGAACGGGCCAGCGCCGGCGACTGGCCACCGGGCACGGGAGCTAGAGTCCAGGGGTGATTCCGGGGCAGGACGCTCCGCTCCCGCCGCTCACCAGGCGGCTGCTGGGCTGGGAGATCGTCGTCGTCTTCGCGGTGTCGCTGGGCGGCAGCGCACTTTTCGCGATCATCGGCCTGATCGGGTCGCTCACCGCTCACAAGGCGCTCGGCAGGCAGCATGCGCTGCTGGTCGGGTCGCTGGCGCCGGGCCGCCCGCTGCTGGATCTGTCCCTCCAGCTGGCCAACATCGTGGTCAACCTCGCCCCCGTGGCGCTGGTGTTCTACCTGATGGCCAGGTCGGGCGAGCCTCCGTCGGCGATGGGCCTGGACGCGAGCCAGCCGGGCAGGGACGCCGCCAGGGGCGCGGTCCTGGCGGCCGTGATCGGCGGGCTCGGGCTCGGTCTGTACCTGACGGCGTACCACCTCGGGATCAGCCTCAACGTGGTCCCGGAGAACCTGCCGGCCATCTGGTGGCGCATCCCGGTGCTGATCCTCGACGCGCTGCAGAACGGGATCCTGGAAGAGATCCTGGTCATCGGCTACCTGCTGCGGCGGCTGGACCAGCTCGGCTGGTCACCGGCCCGGGCGATCGCGCTCAGCGCGGTGCTGCGTGGCTCGTATCACCTGTACCAGGGTTTCGGCGGCTTCCTCGGCAACGCCGCGATGGGTGTCGCCTTCGGCGTGCTGTACCGCCGCTGGGGCCGGGTGACGCCGCTGATCATCGCGCATGCGCTGATCGACGCGGTCGCTTTCGTCGGCTACGCCGCCCTGCACGGCCACGTCTCCTGGCTCCCCTGACCAGCCGCGCGGGTCAGCTGGTGAGGGTGCCCAGGGTGACGGACAGGGTGTGCTGGGTGCCGTGCCGCGACAGCCGGACCTGGACCCGGTCACCTGGCCGGTAGGTGGCGAGCACGGCGGTGAGTGCCGTCACCGAGCCGGTCGGGTGCCCGCCGACGGACACAATGATGTCGCCGGCCCGGATGCCGGCCCTGGCGGCTGCGCCGCCCCGCGTCACCCTCACCACGCCCACCCCGGCGGGCTGGCCGTTGTCGTTGATCACCGTCTCGGCGGTGACCCCGAGCGCCGCCCGCCCGGACCTGGCCACCTTCCCGGACGAGATGAGCTGCCCGGCGATGCTGGTGACCGTGTCGCTGGGGATCGCGAAGCCGATGCCGACGGCCGCGCCGCCGAGCTGCGGGTCGCT
Organism: Streptosporangiaceae bacterium; assembly: GCA_035532275.1. Classification (GTDB taxonomy): domain Bacteria; phylum Actinomycetota; class Actinomycetes; order Streptosporangiales; family Streptosporangiaceae; genus UBA9676. The sequence continues at coordinate 20,583 of DATKRG010000237.1, forward strand.
GGCCGCGAGGGTGGGGATGCCGATCACCTGGCCGGCCAGGTTGACCAGCGCGCCGCCGCTGTTGCCCGGGTTGATGGGCGCACTGGTCTGGATGGCGCTGATGAGGACGGCGGAACTGCCCTGGCCCTCCGACACCGTCCGGCCGGTCGCCGACACGATGCCGTCGGTCACGGTCCCGGTCAGGCCGAGCGGGTTGCCCATCGCGAGCACGATCTCGCCCACCCTGACCGCGCTCAGGCGGCCGAAGGTGGCCGGCCGCAGCGACGCGGCGCCGCTCTTGACCCGGATCACGGCCAGGTCGTCGGGAGCGAACACGCCGATCACCTTGGCGGCCAGGGCCTTGCTCCTGGTCGCGGGCCGGACCTTGACCGTCTTGGCGGTGCCGACGACGTGGGCGTTGGTGACCACGTCGCCCTTGTGGTCGAAGACCACACCAGCGCCCAGGCCCTCCGCGGTGCTGATCTGCACCACCGACGGCAGGACGATGGCGACCACCCGCTCGTACTGGTGCTGCAGGCTCACCGGCCCGATCGGGGCCGGGCTGGCCGGCTGGCTGTAGGGCCCCGGGCTGGCGCTGCCGGCGCCGCCCGTGCCGGTGCAGGCGGCCGCCGCTACGGCGGCCAGCGCCAGCACCACGCCGGCCCGCCCCGGCCAGCCAAGTGCCCCCGCCCTCAGCTTCGCTACGGTCACAGGCTTCGTCCCCGTCATAGCCTCACCCCCGCCGCGCTGGCGGCCGGCCCCGTAACGGTTCGTCCGCTGCCCGCATCTCACCCCTCCGGCCGGTCCCTGGCCCGCCCACTATCCTTCCCCCATGCCGGAGCCGCTAGCAGTCAGCGAAACGATCGGTGGCAGCGGGATCGACGCCGACGGCGTCACGATCGCCGCCCTGCGCGAGGCCCTCGCCGCCGGGTCCCTCAGCGCACGTGAGCTCACCGCTTTCTACCTGGGCCGGATCGAGCGGCTGAACCCGGCTCTGCGCGCGGTCATCAGCGTCAGCGCCGACGCCCTGAGCGAGGCCGAAGCCAGCGACGCCGCCCGGGCCCAAGAGGCCTCCCGGGCCGGGGCCAGCGACGCCGCCAGGGCCGGCGGCGCTTCCGGTCCCAGCGGGACCGCGCCGGGGCCGCTGGCCGGCATCCCGGTGCTGATCAAGGACAACATCGCGGCCAGGGGCATGCCCGCCACGGCCGGCTCGCCCGCGCTGGCCGGGGCCGGGCAGGGCGACGCCTGGCTGGTCGCCAGGCTCCGCGAGGCAGGGGCGGTCATCCTCGGCAAGGCGAACCTGTCGGAGTGGGCCAATTTCCGCTCCTCGCATTCCACCAGCGGCTGGAGCACGCTCGGTGGCCAGGCCGCCAACCCGCACGCGCTGGACCGGAACCCGTCGGGCTCCAGTTCCGGCTCGGGGGCGGCGGTGGCGGCCAGCCTGGCCCCGGTCGCGGTCGGCACCGAGACCGACGGCAGCATCGTCTGCCCGGCCAGCGCCTGCGGGATCGTCGGCCTCAAGCCCACGCTCGGCCTGGTCAGCCGGGCCGGTGTCGTGCCGGTCTCGCTGGCCCAGGACACCGCGGGCCCGATGACCCGCAGGGTCGCCGACGCCGCCGCGCTGCTGTCCGCCATGGCCGGCGCCGACCCCGCAGATCCGGCCACCGCGGCGGCGGCCGGCCAGCCGCGCGACTACACCGCCTTCCTCGACCCAGGCGCGCTGGCCGGTGCCCGGATCGGCGTGTGGCGGGACGGCTGCGCGGCCGCTGGCCCGGCCACGGTCGCGGTGCTGGCCAGCGCCCTGGCCCGGCTGGGCGGGCTCGGCGCGCACCTGGTCGACCCGGTGGAACTGCCGGGCGCGGACGCGATCTCCGAGCCGGAGTTCACCGCTTTGCTGGCCGAGTTCAAGCACGACCTCAACGCCTACCTGGCGGCCATCCCCGGCGACCACCCGGCCTCGCTGGCCGGGCTCATCGCGTACAACAGCGCGCGCGAAGCCAGTGTGCTGGCTCACTTCGGGCAGGAGGTGTTCGAGCAGGCGGAGGCCACCGATGGCGACCTGGCCGAGCCCGGGTACGTGGCCGCCCGGGCGGAGGCGTCCCGGCGCGCCCGGGAGTCGCTGGACGGCCCGCTCGCCGCTCACCGGCTGGACGCCATCGTCACCCTGACGGCCAACCCGGCCTGGCTGACCGACTACCACCTCGGCGACCATGACGTCTTCCACACGTCGGGACCGGCGGCTGTAGCCGGGTACCCCACTATCTGCGTTCCGGCTGGCGGGGCTTTTGGGCTTCCGGTGGGGCTGTCCTTCATCGGCCCCGCCTGGAGCGAGCCGCGGCTGATCGCGCTGGCGTACGCGTTCGAGCAGGCGGCCGCCGCCCGGCTCACACCCACCCTGCAGCGCACCTGCCCGCCGCCGGCGGCAGCAGGGCGGGCCGGCACGCAGCGATAACCTGCGCTCATGGATTCCTGGCGCGCGGTCGGCGTCCCCCCCTTGCCGGGACAGGGCCCGGAGCCGCACATCCGCGACACCGCGACCGGCAGCGTGGCGCCGGCGGCGGCCGGCCGGACCGCGACCGTGTACGCGTGCGGCATCACCCCCTACGACGCCACGCATATCGGGCATGCGGCTACTTTCCTCGCCTGGGACCTGCTGGTCCGGGCCTGGCGCGATGCCGGGCACGACGTCATCTACGTGCAGAACGTCACCGATGTGGACGACCCACTGCTCGAGCGCGCCGCCCGCGACGGCGATGACTGGCGTGAGCTGGCCGACCGGGAGATCGCGCGCTACCGGGGCGACATGGAGGCGCTGCGGGTGCTGCCGCCGGCCCGGCTGGTCGGGGCGGTCGAGGCCCTGCCGGTCATCGACCGTTTCTCGCGCCTGCTGGCCGACCGCGGCTCGCTGTATGACCTGGAGGGCGATCAGTACTTCTCGCGGGCCGCGGACGGCGGGTTCGGCTCGGTGTCACGGCTTGACCCGGCGACGATGGTGGCGCTGTCCGCCGAGCGTGGCGGTGACCCGGCCCGGCCCGGGAAGAAGGATCCGCTCGACTGCCTGGTGTGGCTGGCCGCCCGGCCCGGGGAGCCGTCCTGGGCCTCGTCGTTCGGCCCCGGGCGGCCGGGCTGGCATGTGGAGTGCGCGGCGATCGCGACCGAGTACCTCGGCGCCGAGTTCGACGTCCAGGCGGGCGGCTCCGACCTGATCTTCCCGCACCACGAGATGAGCGCCTCCCACGCCCGGGTGGCGCTCGCCGACGGCGACCCGGCCCGGCCCGGCGTGCACGCCTTCGCCCGCCGGTACGTGCACGCGGGCATGGTCCGCCTGGACGGCGAGAAGATGTCCAAGTCGCTGGGAAACCTGGTGTTCGTGAATGCGCTGCTGGCCGGCGGGACCGACCCGATGGCGGTCCGGCTGGCCATCCTGGCGCACCGCTACCGGCTGGACTGGGACTGGACGGCGGCGGGGCTGGCCGCGGCGGCTGAGCGCCTGGGCCGCTGGCGGGCCGCCGTGAGCGGGGGGCTGGCCGCCGCGCCGGGATCCGCGCCCGGGCCGCAGGCGCAGGAGGTGCTGGCCGCCGTGCGCGAGCGGCTGGCCGACGACCTGGACGCGCCGGGTGCGCTGGCCGCGGTGGACCGCTGGGCGCGGGAGCCAGCCGCAGGGCCGGGCGCGCACGCGTCGGCGTCGCTCGTGCGGGACACGGTCGACGCGCTGCTGGGCGTCAGTCTGTAAGAAAATTCCGCCGCCGAACGAGGGTGCGTGGCCGGTCTCGTGCCCGCCGCACGAGCCCTCCAGGGCACACCTGGACCAGGCGACGTGGCCGGTCCCGGCCCCGTCCCGGAGCCCGGAAGGTGCGCGGACGGGCGCCCGGGAGGTGCGCGGACGGGCGCTCGGCGATACCGTGATATCGCACGCCGATATCGCCCAGCCGTCGGCACCTGATCATGGAGCGGCCCATGGCCAAGAAACATCCCGGCCAGGCGGCAGCGCCCGCGCCGGACGCCCCTAAGGATCCCGCAGAACTGCTGGTCAGTGCGATCGGAGCGCTGTCGCCGGCGGACCGCGACCTGGTCTATGCGTGGCTGCTGCGGCGCGATACCGAGCCGGGTGTGCCGGCCGGGCCGCCGCGGGCCCGCGCCGTCTCGCTGACCACCCGGTACCAGCCGGACGTGTTCCTGGGGCCGGGGGCCGTGTCCCAGACCTCCAGCCAGCAGATGGTGCCGGTCCGTTTCCCGGCCGAGCAGCATGCCCGGCTGCGGGAATGGTGCGCCGAGCACGGTTTCTCGATGGCGACCGTGATCCGCGGCCTGGTCGCCAGGTTCCTCGAAGGCCAGCTGCCCGGGCCGGCCCAGCCGGGCTGAGCGGCCGGGCTGAGCGGCCGGGCTGAGCGGCCGGGCCAGAACAGCCGGGCCAGCCTGGGAGACCTTCGGCGGGTGCGGCTGTCAAGCCCCCTGCCGCCAGCTGTGGACGCCGATGACAGCCCGCGGCGCGCTGTCCACAGAACGCGGTATCCCCCTCGCCCCGGCCTGACCGCGGGCCGAGCCTGGCGGCATGAAGAACTCACAGCCAGCGGGTGGCAGCTCCCCGCACACACCAGGCGGCACCGCTTCACGCGCACACCGTCAGCCCGGCTCGCCCCGGGTCCGCGTCAGCTCCCCGGCCGACATCCTCGCGGTCGTCCCCCACCTGCTCGGCTTCCACCCGGCCCGGAGCCTGGTGGTGGTCGGCGCGGGCGGGCCCGGGCAGCGGGTCGAACTCGGCTTCCGGTACGACCTGCCCGACCCGCCGGACCCCCAGGCGGCGCGCCAGATCGCCGAGCACGCCGCCAGCGTGCTGGCCCCGCGCCGGGTCACCACTGTCATCGGCATCGGCTACGGACCCGGCGTGCTGGTCACCCCGGTGATGGACGTGTTCGCCCCGGCTGCCCGGCGGGCCGGGCTGCGGGTGCGGGAGCTGTTGCGGGTCGAGGACGGGCGCTACTGGTCATACCTGTGCCGCGACGCCAGCTGCTGCCCGGCCGAGGGAGTGGCGTTCGACGCTCATGCCCACCCCGCGTCGCTGGCGATGTCAGCGGCCGGCCTGCAGGCCCTGCCGGACCGCGAGGCGGTCGCCGCCACGATCGCGCCCCTCACCGGTGCGCGGGCACGGGCACGGGACCAGGCGGCGGAGCGGGCGTGGGAGCGCTCGCTGCGGCTGGCCACCCGGGCGTCCACGCAGGGTGAAGGTGACGCCATGCGGCCGCTGATCGACGAGGGGCGGCGGGCGGTCCGGGAGGCGATCGCGCGCTACCGCGGCGGCGGCGCGATCACCGACGCCGACCGGCTCGCCTGGCTCGTGGTCACCCTCGCGCTGCTGCCGGTCCGTGATGACGCATGGGCGCGCATGGAGCCCGAGCACCGGGACGCTCACCTGCGGCTGTGGACCGACCTGGTGCGTTTCGCGGCACCCGGGTGGGCGGCGGCGCCCGCCGCGCTGCTGGCGTTCACCGCCTGGCAGTGCGGTGACGGCGCGCTGGCCAACATCGCCATCGACCGTGCACTGGCCGCCGATCCCCGCTACTCGATGGCGCTGCTGCTGCGCGACGTCCTGGAGGCCGGGGTACCACCATCGGCGGCGCGGGCGCCGCTGAGCCCGGAAGAGGTCGAACGCAGCTACGAGCGCGCCAGCCAGCCGAACGAACCGGGTGTCCAGGCATAAAGCAGACGAACTGCCCAGGATAGACTTTCGTCGCCGTCTGAGCCGTTCGTCCAGGCCGGTGGAGGGCGTGCCGGCACGGCGGGCAGCGTTCATTCTCACTGGGAGACGGGCTGCCGCGAGCGGAGGGGAGACGGGCGTGACCGACGCCGCACACCGGAGGCGGGGGGAGCGGGCCGCCGCGGACCCGGCGCAGACGGCCGCCGCTGGCCCCGCGCAGGTGCAGGCGCAGGTGCAGGCACCCCCGCAGGTCCATCTGCCAGCCGGGGTGCTGGCGGCGCACCGGGCGGCGGTGGCTGCCCTGCGCGGGGAGTACGCGGCTCTCCCGCCGGGCGCGCCGGTCCGGCTGGCCAAGCGCACCTCCAACCTGTTCCGGTTCCGCGACCCGCTGCCGGGCCGGCCGGCCGGATCCGCCGGCTCTGCCGGGCCGGCCGCGGGTGCTGGCCGGGGGGGCCTGGACGTGTCGGCCTTCGGCCACGTGCTGCACGTCGACCCGCGGGCCAGGCTGGCCGTCGTCGGCGGCATGACCACCTACGAGGACCTGGCCGACGCCACTCTCCGGCACGGCCTGATGCCGCTGGTGGTGCCGCAGCTCAAGACGATCACCCTGGGCGGGGCGGTAACGGGCCTCGGCATCGAGTCCACCTCCCTGCGCAACGGCATGCCGCACGAGTCGGTCACGGAGATGGAGATCCTCACCGGGGACGGGCAGGTCGTCACCGCGACCGCCAGCGGCGAGCACGCCGACCTGTTCCACGGCTTCCCGAACTCCTACGGCACCCTCGGCTACGCGCTCTCGCTCACCATCGAGCTGGAGCCGGTCCAGCCGTACGTGCACCTGCGGCACTTCCGGTTCGACAACCCCGAAGCGTGCATGGCGGCGGTCGGCCAGGCCGCCGCCGACGGTGCCCTGCACGGTCACCGGGCCGACTTCATCGACGGCACCGCGTTCAGCCCGGACGAGATCTACCTCACGGTCGGCGCCTACAGCGAGGCCGCTCCCTGGGTCAGCGACTACACCGGCCAGCGCATCTACTACCAGTCGCTGCGCGGCCCGCGGGAGGACTTCCTGACCATCCGCGACTACCTGTGGCGCTGGGACACCGACTGGTTCTGGTGCTCGCGGCCATTCGGCGTCCAGCATCCGCTGGTCCGCCGCGCCTGGCCGCGCCGGTACCGGCGGTCCGACGTCTACCGGGCGCTGGTCGCCTTCGACCGGCGGCACCGGCTCTCCGACACCCTGATCGCCAACCGCGGGCGGCCGGCGCGGGAAGCGGTCATCCAGGACGTGGAGATCCCGCTGGCGCGCAGCGCCGAGTTCGCGCGGTTTTTCGCGGCGCAGGTGGGCATGAGCCCGGTGTGGCTATGCCCCCTGCGGCTGCGAGGCGATCAGTCCTGGCCGCTCTACCCCATGCGGCCCGGTGAGGTCTATGTGAACTTCGGGTTCTGGGGAACCGTGGCCCTGCCCCCGGGGCGCACGGACGGCTACTACAACCGCCTGGTGGAGGCGGAGGTGGCCGCCCTCGGCGGCCACAAGGGGCTGTATTCGACGTCGTTCTACTCGCCGGAGCAGTTCTGGGCGCACTACAACGGCCCGGCCTATGACCGGCTCAAGCGGGAGTACGACGGCGGCGGGAGGCTGGCCGGGCTGTACGAGAAGTGCGTGCGCGGGCAGTAAGCGAAGGGAATGACTGGGATGGCACTGGCCGAGGTGTTCGAGAAGGTGGCGGGGCCCGATGCCCCGGTGGAGTTCCGCGCGTATGACGGGAGCGCGTCGGGCACGTCAGAGGCGCCGGTGCGGATCACGGTCCGCTCGCCGGTCGCCGTCTCCTATCTGGCCCAGGCGCCGGGGTTGCTGGGGCTGGCCCGCGCCTACGTGTCCGGTCACCTCGACGTCGATGGTGACATGTACACGGCGCTCGCACGGATCACGCCTGCCCAGCAGGTACAGCTGGGCATGACCGGGCGGCTCCGGCTGCTGGGCCAGCTGGGTGGCCCGAGGCTGCTCTTCCCCCGGGTGCCGCCGCCACCGCAGGAGGTGCGGGTGAGCCGCCGCTGGGTGGGCGGGCGGCGGCACTCCAAGGGCCGGGACGCCAGCGCGATCTCGCACCACTACGACGTGTCCAACACCTTCTACGCATGGGTGCTCGGGCCGTCGATGTCCTACACCTGCGCGTGCTTCCCCCGCGAGGACGCCACCTTGGAGGAGGCGCAGTTCTACAAGCACGATCTGGTCGCCAGGAAGCTGGGCCTTCAGCCGGGCATGCGGCTGCTCGACGTCGGCTGCGGCTGGGGCGGCATGGTGATGCACGCCGCCCGTGAGTACGGGGTGAAGGCGCTGGGCGTGACCCTGTCCGAGCAGCAGGCGGCCTGGGCGCAGCAGGCGATCGCCGACGCCGGGCTGGCCGGCCTGGCCGAGGTGCGCCACCTGGACTACCGGGACGTGCCCGAGACCGGCTTCGACGCGGTCAGCTCCATCGGGCTCACCGAGCACATCGGCAAGGCCCAGCTGCCCGGTTACTTCTCCTTCCTGCACGGCAAGCTGAAGGAGGGCGGGCGGATGCTCAACCACTGCATCACCCGGCCCGACGACAATGAGCCCGCGCGGCGGGCGGGCGGGTTCATCAACCGGTACGTGTTCCCCGACGGCGAGCTGGAGGGACCCGGGTACCTGGTGTCGCGGATGAACGCCGCCGGGTTCGAGATCCGCCACGAGGAGAACCTGCGCGAGCACTACGCGCTGACCCTGGCCGGCTGGTGCGCAAACCTGGACGCGCACTGGGAGGAGGCGGTGGCCGAGGTAGGTGCGGGCACGGCGCGGGTCTGGCGGCTGTACATGGCCGGCTCGCGGCTCGGTTTCGAGCGGAACGTGGTCGCGCTGCACCAGATCCTGGGCGTCAAGCTCGGCGTGGAAGGGCGCTCGGGGATGCCGCTGCGCCCGGACTGGGATGCCGCCGGCGCCCCGGTCGCGGGCTAGCGAGGGCTCCCGGGTGGTGCCCGCGGGCCATGCGGTGGACGCTGCGGGCAGAATGACGGGGTGGAATCCACGCTCACGCGCCCGCGCGAGGTCGCGCTGCTGGGCTCGACCGGGTCGATCGGCACCCAGGCGGCCGACGTCATCCGGCGCAATCGGGATCGCTTCCGGATAACCGCGCTGGCGGCGGGCGGCGGCAATCCGGGCCTGCTGGCGAGCCAGGCGGCCGAGTTCGGGGCCCAGGTGGTCGCTGTCGAACGCCAGAGCGCCGTTGCCGAGCTCCGCGAGGCGCTGCGGGCGCAGGGGGCTCCCGGGGACATCACGGTGCTCGCCGGGCCGGACGGGGTGGCCGAGGCCGCCGCCTGGCCCTGCGACGTGGTGCTGAACGCGGTGACCGGGTTCGCCGGGCTGGCGGCCACCCTGTCAGCGCTGCGCGCGGGCCGGGTGCTCGCGCTGGCGAACAAGGAGTCGCTGATCACCGGTGGCCCGCTGGTGGCCGGCCTGGCCCGGCCCGGCCAGATCGTCCCGGTGGACTCCGAGCACTCGGCGATCGCGCAGTGCCTGCGCGGCGGGCAGGCGGCGGAGGTGGCCCGGCTGGTGCTGACCGCCAGCGGCGGGCCGTTCCTGCACCGCAGCCGCGCTGAGCTGGAGGAGGTGACCCCGGAGCAGGCGCTGGCGCACCCGACGTGGAACATGGGGCCGGTCATCACGATCAACTCGGCGACGCTGGTCAACAAGGGCCTGGAGGTGATCGAGGCCCATCTGCTGTTCGGCGTCGGCTTCGAGGCGATCGAGGTGGTCGTCCACCGGCAGTCGGTCATCCACTCGATGGTGGAGTTCACCGACGGGTCGACTATCGCCCAGGCCAGCCCACCCGACATGCGGATCCCGATCGCGCTGGCGCTGGGCTGGCCCGACCGGGTAGCCGGCGCCGCCCCCGCCATCGACTGGACCGGCCCGCACACGTGGACCTTCGAGCCACTCGACGAGGAGGCCTTTCCCGCGGTCCAGATCGCCCGGGCAGCCGGGCAGGCGGGGGGCACGGCCCCCGCCACCTACAACGCCGCGAACGAGGTTTGCGTCGGGGAGTTCCTGGCGGGCAGGCTTGCCTTCGCCGGCATCGTCGACATCGTCGCGCAGGTAGTCTCGGAGCATGACGGCCGCGCGGGGGAAACCGTTGCACTGGCGGATGTTCTCGCCGCGGACCGGTGGGCGCGAGACCGGGCTCGGGAACTGAGCGGTACGCGGGTCCGCCGCGCCCATCCTGTGGACGCGGCCCGTAGGAGGGGAGATTCCGCCGGATGAGCTTCCTGCTCGGCGTCCTCATCTTCGTTCTGGCCCTGCTCTTCTCGATCATGCTGCACGAAGCGGGCCACTTCGTCACCGCCAAGAAGTTCGGCATGAAGGTGACCCAGTTCTTCGTCGGGTTCGGGCAGACGCTGTGGTCGCGCACCAGGGGTGAGACCGAGTACGGCGTCAAGGCGATCCCGGCCGGTGGCTACGTGAAGATCGTCGGAATGACCGACATCGAGGACGTCGACCCGGCCGACGAGCCGCGCTCGTTCCGGCGCCAGCCGGGCTGGCAGCGGATCATCGTGCTGGCGGCCGGGTCGTTCATGCACTTCGCGCTCGCCTTCGTGCTGCTGTTCATCCTGGCGGCAGGGATCGGCCTGGCCAGCGCGAGCGGTTCGACCACCGTCGGCGCCATCGACACCTGCGTGCCCGCCAACCTGAAGGCCGGCTGCACCGCGTCCGACCCGTCCTCGCCCGCCAAGCTGGTCGGCATCCGGGCCGGTGACAAGATCATCGCAGTCGGGGGAACCCCGGTCACCGGCTGGAACCAGATGGGCAAGGTCATCCGGTCGCAGCCAGCCGGAACCCCGGTCACGGTCACGGTGGAGCGCGGCGGGCGGCAGCTGACCCTGCACCCCTCGCTGGCCGTGGTCAGCGGCCGCAAGGGGTCATACATGGGGATCTCGCCGGTTGTCGCGTTCGTCCGGGACGGACCGCTGAGCGCCGTCTCCTACGCCGGCAGCCAGTTCGGCCAGATCATGGCCGGGTCGGTCAAGGTGGTGGCGAGCCTGCCCCGGGCGATCCCGGACCTGTTTGCCAAGAACCGGGCCAGCACCCCCGGAGGCCAGGTCACCAGCGTGGTCGGCGCGGGCGACGTGACCGGGCAGGTGCTCGCCTCCAAGATCGGCTGGCAGCCGAAGGTGAGCCTGGTGCTGCTGATCATCGCGTCGCTGAACATCTTCGTCGGCGCGTTCAACCTGCTCCCGCTGCTCCCGCTGGACGGCGGTCACCTCGCCATCGTGATCTACGAACGGTGCCGTGCGTGGCTGGCTAGGCTGCGGGGGAGGCCCGACCCGGGCCTGGTGGACTTCCGGCGGCTCATCCCTGTCAGCATCGGGGTGTTCGCCCTGCTGGTAGGCCTTGGGCTACTCCTGATCATGGCCGATATCGTCAATCCGGTTCACATCCTCCAGTGAGGCAATGAGCATCATGACGACAGACCTGGGCATGCCCCAGCCGGCCTGTGAGCCGCTCGCGCCCCGGCGCAAGTCACGCCAGATCATGGTGGGCAGCGGCAAGCATGTGGTGCCGGTGGGTGGCGGCTCGCCGGTGTCGGTCCAGTCGATGGCCACCACCCTGACCGCCGACGTCAACGCGACGCTGCAGCAGATCGCCGCGCTGACCGCGGCCGGCTGCCAGATCGTGCGGGTGGCCGTGCCATCCCAGGACGACGCCGACGCGCTGCCGCAGATCGCCCGCAAGTCGCAGATCCCGGTCATCGCCGACATTCACTTCCAGCCCAAGTACGTCTTCGCCGCGATCGACGCGGGCTGCGCGGCCGTGCGCGTGAACCCGGGGAACATCAAGGCGTTCGACGACAAGGTCGCCGAGATCGCCAAGGCGGCGTCGGCGGCCGGGGTGCCGATCAGGATCGGCGTCAACGCCGGCTCGCTGGACAAGCGGCTGCTGGCCAAGTACGGCCGGGCTACCGCCGAGGCGCTGGTCGAGTCGGCGCTGTGGGAGTGCTCGCTGTTCGAGGAGCACGGCTTCACCGACATCAAGATCTCGGTCAAGCACCACGACCCGGTGGTGATGATCAACGCGTACCGGCAGCTGGCCGCGGCCTGCGACTATCCGCTGCACCTGGGGGTCACCGAGGCCGGGCCCGCGTTCCAGGGGACGGTCAAGTCCGCGGTCGCGTTCGGCGCCCTGCTGGCCGAGGGGATCGGGGACACCATCCGGGTGTCGCTGTCCGCCCCGCCGGTGGAGGAGGTCAAGGTCGGCATCGCCATCCTGGAGTCGCTCGGCCTGCGCGAGCGCGGCCTGGAGATCGTCTCCTGCCCGTCCTGCGGCCGGGCCCAGGTCGACGTGTACACCCTGGCCGATCAGGTCACCGCGGGCCTGGAGGGCATGGACGTGCCGCTGCGGGTAGCGGTGATGGGCTGCGTGGTGAACGGGCCGGGCGAGGCACGGGAAGCCGACCTGGGCGTGGCATCCGGCAACGGCAAGGGGCAGATCTTCGTGCGGGGCGAGGTCATCAAGACGGTGCCCGAATCCCAGATCGTGGAGACCCTCATCGAGGAGGCCATGAAGCTGGCCGAGGCGGCCGGCGAGGCCGGGGCGGCCGGTCCGGGTGCGCCTACCGTGACCGTCTCCTGACCACAGCTGGCAGGCCGCGCCAGTGGCCTGATGCTAGGGCGCCAGCATGTGCAGCGCTGGCCTGCGTGCCTCCCCGCCCAGCTCACCGGGGAGAACGGCCACCCTGGCCGGCGCGTTCGCGATCACCAGCCGGCCGACCCGGTCCGCGGCCAGCTCGCGCGCCTTGGCGGGCAGCCCGCTGTCACTGACCAGCATGTCCACCTCGGAAAGCTCGGCGAACGAGCACAGGCCGATGATCCCCCACTTGGTGTGATCGGCCACCACCGTCACCTTGCGGGCCGCCTGCATGAAGGCCCGGTTGGTTTCCGCCTCCGCGAGGTTGGGCGTGGTGAGGCCGGCCACCGGGTCGATGCCGTGGCAGCCCAGGAAGAGCAGGTCCAGGTGCAGGGAGCGGATGGTCAGGTCGGCGACCGGGCCGACCAGCGCGTCGGACGGGGTGCGGGTGCCGCCGGTGAGGACCACCGAGGCGTCCCGGCCGCCGTGGTCGCCGACCCGGGGCCTGCGCAGCAGGTTGACCACTCGCACCGAATTGGTCACCAGCGTCACGCCGGGGATGGCGATCAGCCGCTCGGCCAGCGCGAACGTCGTCGTCCCGGCGGACAGCCCGATCGCGCTGCCGGGCGTGACCAGTTCCGCCGCCGCCTGGGCGATCGCGGCCTTGGCCGGCTGCTCCAGCGTCGACTTGGTGTCGAACCCCGGTTCGTGGCTGCTCGGCGCGCCCGGCAGGACGGCCCCGCCGTGGACCTTGTCGATCAGCCCGGTCCTGGCCAGTACCTCCAGATCCCGCCGGATCGTCATGTCCGAGACCCCCATGCGCAGGGTCAGCTCGCTCACCCGCGCGCTGCCCGAGCCGCGCACCTCCTGCAGGATCAGTGCCTGTCTGTGCCTGGCAAGCATCGCGTACCCCTCCAACGCGCGCTGTGCGGGCCGCTGCCCGGCCCGGCCGGGCAGCCCGCTGTGTGACTCCGCCGAGGTAGACGCGCGGACCTGTTCGGCGGATGTCCTCAGAATGGCACAAATCTACCCCCCGAACCGCGCTGACCAGCCCTATGAGCGAAGATCACATGTTCGTATCTGCGAGGGTCTGTTCGTTGACGATCAAGCTTGTTTGGCCTACGTTAAGGCGTCACGAGAGGCGCGCCGTTCCGGCACACATTCGGCCGGCCGCCCATCGGGGGCAGGTAGCGCTGCCTCAGGACGCCCGTGGCGGTCGCGCGCCGGATTGGCTCCGGCGCCAATCCGCCTCAGTTCGATCTTGAATCGAGGGCAGGCCATGCAGCGAGCCGGGGGAGTTCGCTGCTGGCGCCCGGGGCAGGCCCGCCTTCCCGGCGGGCACCGCCCCACCTGTTATCCCCGCCCAGTGCCGCCGCAGCGGCATCCAGGCCATGCCCGCCGGGTGGGGACGAGGGACCCCGCCAGCCCATGGCCAGTCGGCTCAGACTGCGCGCGTAATCGGCCGATCACTCCTCTGGAGGCTAGATGAGACACGTCGACCCGAAGGTCGAAGAGGCGATCGAGACCCTCAACATGAAGGACGGTCCGTCCCGCCGGAAGCTGCTGACCGGCACTGGCCTGGTCAGCGCCACCGCGGCGGCATCGGCGCTGCTCGCCGCCTGCTCATCGAGCAGCAGCAGCGGCGCCACCGCCACGCAGGCGGCCGGGAACTTCCCGAAGACCCCCGCCTGGCAGTTCTGGTTCGTCAACCACGTGTACTCCAACCCGTTCTTCGTGCCGACCCAGTACGGCTTCCAGGACGCCGCCGCACTGCTCGACCTGCCCAAGCCGAACTGGGGCGGGTCGGCGTCGACCTCGAGCGTCCCGGAGATGGTGACCTACCTGAACACCGCCATCGCGGCAAAGGCCGCGGGGATCGCGACCACGGTCATCAACTCCACCGGGTTCACCACCCCGGTGGGCAATGCCATGAACGCGGGGATTCCCGTCATCACCTACAACGCGGACGGGCTCTACAAGCCGGGCGGTGTGCCCGACATCGGCACCAACCGGCTCTGCTACGTCGGCCAGGCGCTGTTCAACTCGGGCGTGCAGATGGGGAACAGGATCGCGTCCCTGATCCCGGGCGGCGGCGACATCGTCATCTTCATCGCCACTCCTGGCACCGGGAACATCCAGCCGCGCTATGACGGCGCGGCGTCGGTGCTGAAGGCACCGAAGTACACCCTGCACGAGATCGCGACCGGGGCGGCGACGTCGGCGGAGCTCCCGGCGGAGAAGGCCTTCCTGGCCGCGAACAAGGGCAAGGTCAAGGGCGCGTTCGCGGTGGACGCAGGCTCCACGAGCTACCTGGCGCAGGCGCTGGCCGCCAATGGCATGACGGGCCTCCCGTGCGGCGGGTTCGACCTGGTCCCGCTGACGCTGCAGGCGATCAAGGCAGGCACCGTCAACTTCACCATCGACCAGTCGCCCTATCTGCAGGGCTTCCTGCCGGTGCTCTACCTGTACCTGTACAACCTGTCCGGCGGCCTGGTGTACCCGCCGAACACCGACACCGGCCTGACCTTCGTCACCAAGGACAACGTCGGCCCCTACCTGAGCACGACAAGCCGGTTCGAGGGCTCCACGGCGCAGCAGAAGTACATCCCGCGGCCGTCCGGGCCAATCAAGAACCCGATCGCAACCTCCAGCACCTGACAAGGGCGCCGGGCGGGCGACCGCCGGCACCTGAGATGGCGCCGGCCGGGAACCCGGGCTTGGGGCAGGCGTGCCGACGCCGGATACTGGTCCTGTCACGACAGGCCGGCCCGGCTGTCGGCGCGCCTGCCCAGCGTGCGGAAGGAAGTGACCGATAGGTGAGCGGAATCGCCCAGCCCACGGCAGAGGCAGCCAGCGCGTCCCCCGGTGGCGGGCCAGCCGGGAACCCGCTGTGGCGCTTTGCCAGGGCCAGCGGAAGCCTGTTCATCCAGCAGCGCGAAGCCACGGTGCTGGTGGTCGCGCTCGCCCTGTGGGCCTTCTTCTGGCTGAAAAGCCCGGACTTCCTGACATCTACCAACCTGTCCAACCTGCTGTCCGGCTACGCGGCCCAGTACATGATCCTCGGCATCGGCGAGGTGATGCTGCTGATCAGTGGCGAGATCGACCTGTCGGTGGGCTTCAACTTCGCGTTCTCGCCATTCCTCATGCACTACCTGATCGACTTCTACGGCGTGCCGGCGTTCCCGGCGATCCTGATCGCCCTGCTCTTCGGGGTCTTCGTCGGCTGGGTCAACGGCTTCTTCACCGTGACGCTGCGGGTGCCGTCGTTCATCACCACCCTCGGCACCGCGTTCATCCTGTACGGGCTCGTCCTCACCACCTCGCACGCGTTCCCGGCCCCGATCCCGGCCAGCGCGGCGGGGATCGGGAAGTGGATCGGCGGCACCCAGTCCGGCACGTTCGCCTGGACCCAGTTCGTCTGGGCCGTCATCCTGGTGGCGATCTTCCACGTGGTGCTCATCCGGACCCGGTGGGGCCTGCACACGGTCGCGGTGGGCGGCAACCTGCTCGGGTCGAGGGAGGCCGGCATCCATGTGGCCAGGATCAAGTACGGCAACTTCATGATCTCCGGCTTCATGGGCGCGTTCGTCGGCCTGCAGGTGGCCTTCTACAACAACACGATCGACCCGAGCTCGGGCGGATTCACGCCGATGTTCTACGCGGTGACCGCCGCGGTCATCGGCGGCACCGCGATGCTGGGCGGGGTCGGCACGATCCTGGGCGCCTTCCTGGGCGCGATCGTGCTCGCCACCCTCCAGGACGGGTTCACGCTCATCGGGATCAGCGCCAACCCGCTGAACATCATCCTCGGCGCGGCGATCCTGGTCGCGATGGTCGCGAACGTCTCACTAGCGCGGCTGCGAATCGAGGGGAGGACCCGATGAGCGTCCCAGCGCCGGGCGGCCAGGCGGATCCCGCGGCGGCGGGCGGGGCCGTGCTGCAGGTGGAGCACATCGCCAAGCGGTTCGGTCCAGTGACCGCGCTGGTGGATGTGAACCTCCACCTGAAACGCGGCGAGGTGCTGGGCCTGATCGGTGACAACGGGGCCGGCAAGTCCACCCTGCTCAAGATCCTGTGCGGCTTCCACCCGCCGGACTCCGGCAAGATCCTGATTGGCGGGCAGGAAGTAGCTATCAAGTCCGTCGACCACGCCCGCTCGCTCGGCATCGACGTCGTCTACCAGGACCTCGGGCTGATCAACCAGCTCAGCGTCTACCACAACATGTTCCTCAACCGGGAACGGGTCCGGTGGCCGCTGCTGTCCAACAGGTCCATGCGCAATCTGGCCCGGCAGCGCCTCGACGACATGGGCGTCGGCCTGAAATCCGTGGACGTCCCGGTCGCCAGCCTGTCCGGCGGCCAGCGGCAGGCGATCGCGGTCGCCCGGTCGGTCTACTCCGAGGCGAAGATCCTCCTGCTTGACGAGCCGCTGGCGGCGATGGGCGCCAAGGAGGCGGCGCTGATCCTGGACCTGGTCCGGGACCTCAAGGACCAGGGCGACGTCTCCATCATCGTCGTCGCCCACAACTACGGCCAGGTGCTGGAGATCTGTGACCGGGTGAACCTGCTCCAGCATGGCGAGATCACCCTCGACAAGCTCAGCAAGGACACCTCGGTCCAGGAGCTGAACGACATCGTGATCGCGGAGTACCGGGCGGCCCTGGAAGCGCGGCAGCACCCCTCGTGAGGGCGGCCGGCGCCGCGGCTCAACCACCGGGCCGCGTCGGGCAAGATGGCTGGCATGCTGACGCGCCGTCTCATGCCGCGCCGGGCCGTTATCTGGCCCACTGCGGCCCTGTGCAGTGCCCTCGCCGTCGCCGCCGCCGGCTGCACCTCCGGCGGAGCGCCGGCCCCGTCCGGGTCGCCGTCGGCGAGCCAGGCGGCCACCGGCGGGCAGGCGTCCACGATCAGCTGGCACCCCTGCTCGGTGCAGGGCGCGCAGATGCGGTGCGCCAGCCTGGCGGTACCGCTGGACTACCGTCATCCCACCGGGCGGAAGATCACCCTGGCCCTGTCGGAGGTGCCGGCCACCGCGCCCGCCGCCAGCCAGCAGGGTGACCTGCTGGTCAACCCGGGCGGCCCAGGCGGGAGCGGGCTGGCGCTGGCGGCGATCGTGGCCCAGGGCCTGAACCGCACGGTGGCGTCGGAGTACAACATCATCGGCTTCGACCCGCGCGGCGTGGGCGCGAGCGTGCCCGCGCTGCACTGCGAGCCGTCCTTCTTCGCCGGGGTACGGCCCAACTACATCCCCGCGAACGCCGCCGCCGAGAAGGTGCTCATCGGCCGGGCCAGTACCTACGCGGCGGACTGCGAGCGCCGGTTCGGCTGGCTGCTGCCGTACATGACCTCGGTCGACGCGGCCAGGGACATGGACTCCATCCGGGCCGCCCTCGGCCAGCAGAAGATCAACTACTTCGCCTACTCCTACGGCACCTACCTGGGGCAGGTCTACGCCACCTTGTTCCCGCACCGGCTGCGCCGGATGGTGCTCGACAGCACGGTGGACCCGCGGGGCGCCTGGTACGGCGACAACATCAGCCAGGACTACGCGTTCGAGGGCCGGATGCTGGCGTTCTTCTCCTGGGTGGCCAGCCACAATGCCGTCTACCGGCTCGGGACGACCCGCGCCCAGGTCGATCAGGCGTGGTACCGGGCGCGCGCCAGCCTCAAGGCGCATCCCATCGCCGGCCCGGCGGGCCCGATGATCGGTGCCGACGAGTTCGACGACACCTTCCTGCAGGGCGGCTACAGCAACACCCTGTGGCCGGGCCTGGCCACCGCCCTGGCCGACTACCTGCACGGCCACGCCACCCGGCCGATAGTCGGCCAGTACCAGGCGGTGGGCACCCAGAGCGAGAACGAGTTCGCCGTGTACAACGCGGTGGAATGCAGCGACGTCAGCTGGCCGCGGAGCTGGGCGAAGTGGGACGCCGACACCAGGCGCGTCTACCGGACCGCCCCGTTCCAGGCCTGGGACAACGCCTGGTTCAACGCCGCCTGCGCGTTCTGGCCGGTGCGGGGGCCCGCGCATCCGCCGCAGATCCGGGGCGCCGGGCTGCCCGGCATCCTGATGATCCAGGGCACCCTGGACGCGGCCACCCCGTACGCGGGCGCGCAGGTCGCGCACCGGCGGCTGCCCACCGCCCGGATGGTGGTCGTGCTGCATGGCGGGAACCACGGCCAGTCGCTGGCCGAGCCACCCAACACCTGCGTGGACGGCTACCTCAACCGGTACCTGGCGACCGGGGCGCTGCCCCAGGGACCCGGCTTGGTGAACGCCACCTGCAAGGCCGTGCCGGCCCCCGCGCCGGGCGGCTGACAGGCGGCTGATCCGGCGCGCTGGGCGGGTGCGGCCGTGTGCGTGCCCGAGGGCCGATACCCTGGAAGGGTGCTGCGCACCAAGGCGTGGCGATCGTCGTCGCTGCGCCTGCTCGACAACCACGATCGCGACGAAGTCACCGAGCTGTGTGATCGCGACCCGGTCGTGAACGTCTTCGTGAGCTCCCGGGTGCATGAAGCTGGGCTTGATCCGGCCCGGCTGGGCGGGCAGATCTGGGGATACCAGGCCGGCGGGCGGCTGGTCTCGCTGTGCTACGCCGGAGCCAACCTGGTGCCTGTCAGCGCCACCCCGGCGGCGGTCACCGCGTTCGCGGGCCGGGCCCGGCTGCTCGGCCGCCGCTGCTCGTCGATCGTGGGGCTGGCACCGGCCGCCCTGGACCTGTGGGAGCTGCTGCGGCCGTACTGGAGCCGCCCCCGGGAGGTGCGGGCCGTCCAGCCGGTGATGGCCATCTCCGGGCCGCCGCACGTGACGCCCGACCCGCTGGTGCGCCGGGTGCGCCCGGAGGAGCTGAGCATCCTGCTGCCAGCCTCGGTGGCGATGTTCACCGAGGAGGTCGGCGTCTCCCCGGTGGGGCCGGACGGCGGCGGCACCTACCGCGCCCGGGTGAGCGAGCTGATCCAGGCGGGCCGCGCGTTCGCCCGGATCGAGAACGGGCAGGTGGTCTTCAAGGCCGAGATCGGGGCGGTCACCCCGCTCGCCTGCCAGGTGCAGGGGGTCTGGGTCCGGCCCGAGCTGCGCGGCCGGGGGCTGGCGGCGGCCGGGATGGCCGCCGTGGTCGCCGAGGCACTGCGCAGCGTCGCACCGATGGTGTCGCTGTACGTGAACGACTTCAACGCGCCGGCCAGGGCCGCCTACCGCCGGGTGGGCTTCGCCGAGATCGCCACCTTCGCCTCGATCCTGTTCTGAACCGGTCCCGACGAAGGAGAACCCGTGTCTGACGTGGTCAAGGCGGTGACCGCCGCCGGTGAGGCGGCCAGGCACGGGGCCCGCAGCCTGGCCGCGGCCGCCGGGGAGACCGTCGACGAGGCACTGCGGGGGATGGCGGCCCGGCTCGGCGAGGCCGCGGGCGAGGTGCTGGCCGCCAACGCCGCCGACGTGGCCAGCGGCGAGCAGGCCCGGCTGGGCCCGGGCCTGCTGGACCGGCTCCGGCTGGACGAGGCCAGGATCACCGAGATGGCACGCCAGATCGGGCTGCTGGCCGGCTCCCCCTTCCCGCCCGGCGAGGTGGCGGTCCGGGACCTGCCGGGCGGGCTGGCGCTGACCGAGCGCCGGGTGCCGGTAGGCGTGATCGGCGCCAACTACGAGGCCAGGCCGAACGTCACCGTGGATGTCGCCTCGCAGCTGCTGAAGTCGCGCAATGCCGGGGTGCTGCGCACCGGGGGAGCGGCGCTGCGGTCGGCGGCGGCCCTGTTCGACCACGTGATCGCGCCGGCGGTGGCAGCGGCCGGGCTCGATCCCGGCGCGCTCCAGCTCGTCCGCTCCGCCGACCGGGAGGCCGCAACCGAGCTGGTCCGCCGGCCCGGGCTCATCCCGCTGGTGATCCTGCGCGGCAGCGGCGAGACCACCCGCACCCTGGCGGCGGAGGCGGCCCGGCACGGGGTGCGGACCCTCGCCCACGCCGACGGCGGGGGCGTCATGTACCTGGACGCTGGCGCCGACCCGGAGCTGGCGGCGCAGCTCATCACCGGCAGCCTGGACCGGCTCGGTGTCTGCAACCGCCTCAATCTGCTGCTGGTGCACGTGGCGGCCTGGGACGCACTGCTGCCGGTGGCGCTGGCAGCGCTGGAAGCCCGCGGGGTGGCGGCCTCGCTGCCGCCCCATGACCACCCGCTCGGCCACGAGTGGGCGCTGGACGACGGGCACGAGGCGACGGTCACCGTGGCACCGGTGGCGGGGCCCGCCCGGGCCGCGCTGGTCGCCAACGAGGAGACCTCAGGCCTGGCCGCGAGCGTGGTCACCGCCGACCCGGCCGCCGCGCGAGCCTTCCTGGCCGCCTACGCGGGCACCGGCGCGTTCTGGAACGCCAGCACCCGGCTGCTCGACGGCTTCAAGCTCCGCGGCGTGCCGGAGACCGGCATCAACGTGGATCACGTCCCGGGCCCGCGCGGCCCGGTCACCTTCCATGACCTGTGCCTGCGGCAGTACGTGGTCACCCCACGGC
>DATKRG010000238.1:0-1210 GCA_035532275.1 Streptosporangiaceae bacterium
CTTCGAGCATGGGTGCGGGCGCCGGCGGCATCGCCGCCTCCACCGGCTACGAGCGCTGGCAGGAAAAGCGCGAACGCGCTGTCCTGGCGAGCTACCGGATTCCCACGCCGGGCGCCCGGCAGGAGCGGCAGCCGCAACAGATGCAGACGCCGCCATTGAATGGCCTCTGGTGGAAGCGCGATCCCGGCGTCGTCGGCTTCTTCGCCCTGGCCAACACCGGCTCGGCGCCGATCACGGTCCGCTACCGCGTTACCGGCAGCGCCGGCGCGGACGGGGCCGATGCCACCGTCGGCCTGGGCCCCAACGCCAGCGCCATGGTCCCCCTCGACCCGCTGATCGCCTCGCTCCCGCCCAACCAGCGCGACGCCGGCGGCATCACCGTCGAGCAGCTCTCCGGCCCGGGCATGGCGCTGTCCGCCTCCGGCTGGCTGGAGAACGAGCGCGAGGGCTTCTCCGCCTCGATCGAGTTCCAGCCCGGCTACATGCCCCAGCCCACGAATGGGGGCGCCTCCGGCACCGATCCGGCCGTCCGGCCCGCCCCGCCCGACGCGAACGCTCCGGTCACCTTGGCCGCCACCGGCCTGATGTTGGGCAAGCCGATGAGTGGCGCCGGCTTCCCCGGCCGGCTCCGCTTCCGTCCCTATGGCTATCTGCGCAACACCGCCCGCCGCCCGCTGCTGGCGACGGTGACGGCAAACGTGGCGACGGGCGCCATGGGCACCCCGGCCGCGCCGCCGGTGTCTCAGAGTTTTGAGGTGGCGCTGCCGCCGGGCGCGCTCGTGCCCGTCGCCCTCGCCCCGCTGGCCCGCCGCCTGGAGCGCGAGATGGCGCGTAAAATGGGGATGGAACCGGATTCAATCGAGGGCGCGATGCTGAACTGGTCGGTGAGTTTCGCCGGCCACGCCGGCAGCGTCCTGATGACCACCGGCAGCACCGACCAGACCGGCAACTACGTCTTCGAAGTCATGCCCGTTCGCCTGAGCTCCGCCGTCGGCCTCCAGCTCCCCTACTGGAATACCGCCCACGACAACGACACCATGTACTCGCTCTGGAACCCGGGCGCTGCCGCGCAAAAGGTCGTGCTGACGCTCTACTCCGCCGACGGCATGCACACCTACGCCGTGCCGGTCTCGCTCGCGCCCGGCGCGTCGGCCACGGTGGACCTCGGCATGTTGCGCCAAGAGGGCATGCCCGACCCCAGCGGCAACCT
>DATKRG010000239.1:0-3587 GCA_035532275.1 Streptosporangiaceae bacterium
GACCACCGGCCCGGCGGGCGGTGCCAGCGCCAGGGCGACGGCGTCCCGGGCCGCCTGCCCGCTGCCCGCCGTCACCGCGGCCTTGGCCACCGGCCGGGCCAGCGCGGGCTGGTCCAGCCGCTGGTGGCTGATCCGGTCCCGGTCGCGGGCGGGGACGGTGTCCGCGATCACGATCAGCGGCAGCCGGTCCAGCCGGGCGTGCGCGATGCCGTTGATGGCGCTGGCCAGTCCCGGACCGCGGGTGACCACCACCGCGCCCGGGCTGCCGGTGAGGTCAGCGCAGGTCGCGGCCATGATCGTGGCCGCGGTCTCGCCGTGGGCGAGGACGAACCTCAGCCCGGCGCCGGCCGCGGCGCCGACCACGTCCAGGTTGGGCCCGCCGCCGGGGACGCCGAACAGCAGCCGGGTGCCCGCGCCGGCCAGCGCCGCCGCGATCCCGGCCGCGCCGCCACCGGCCGCGCCGCCACCGGCCGCGCCGCCGCCATCGCAGGCCGCGCCGCCACCGGAGGCCGGTCCGTTCACCTGCGGGCGCGTCACCGGGCGCCCCGCTCCGGGCCGGCCCGGTCCAGCCGCCCGCGCAGCTGCAGCCGGTAGGAGTAGCGGTCGGGATGGAAGTGGTTGATGGCCAGCTCCAGCGGGGCCAGCTCGCGGTCGCGGTAGAGCCGCTCGATGCGCAGCACCGGCAGTCCCGGCTGGCAGCCCAGCCGGTGGGCGATGTCGGCGGTGGCCGCCACCGCGGTCGCGTTCTGCACCGCGCTGTCGATCCGGCGGTCGCTCACCCGGTCCACCAGGCTGATCATGGTGAATGGTGCCCGGGCCCCCGGTTCGGCCAGCCCGGCCAGCTCCGGCAGCTCGCGCAGCCGCCGGCCGATCTCCGACGGCACGTGCACGCGGGTGTAGCAGAACGGCACCCCGTCGTGCAGCCGCAGGAACGACGTCGTCATCACGGTGTCGTCGCCGACCCGCAGCAGGCCGGCCAGGTCGACGCTGGCCAGCACGTGCAGCGGCTCGACCACCTGCAGTTCGGTGTCGAGCGACAGCGCCATCAAATCGTCGATGCTGCCGAACGACCGCAGGTACTTGCCGTCCCCGGGCACCGCGAAGGTCCCCCGCCCGCGGACCCGGTAGATGACGCCCTCGGTGACGAGCTCCTGGAACGCGCGGCGCACCGTCTGCCGGCTCAGCCCGGTGGAGGTGACCAGCTCGGCCTCGGTCGGCAGCCGCTGCCCCGCCGGATACCGCCCGGCCGCGATGGCCTGGCGCAGGTCGGAGGCCACCTGCCGGTAGGCGCTGGCCTCGCTGGGCCCCTCCGGCACCGCGTGCAGCGCGGCGCGGGCTGCTCTGGCTTCCAACGCGGGCTCCTGTGGACGCTCGGCCTGGATACGGCCTTCTTTAGACGGCCATATTGCGGCGCTGGCCGCCTCCCGTCAAGGTATCGGCCCGACCCACCGATAACCCGCATGAACCAGCCACGATCCAGCGAAGGCGCGTACATCAGGCCGCTTGACACGGCCCTCTCGCTTCCCGCTTACTTGAAGCCCAAGGCATATTTGGCCGGTCTAATCGTGGCTGGCGCTGGAGGGTAGCGGTGACACAGCCGGAGGTGACGCACGCGCTGGCCAGCCTGGCGGCCACCGCCCGGCCGGACCAGCCCGAACGCGACCGGGCACGGCTGCTGCTGGTGGACTACCTGGCGGTGGCCGGCGCCGGGGTGGGCGCCGACTCCGCCCGGGTGGCGCGGGACGCGCTGCTGCCCGGGTCGGCCGGCCCGGCGCCGGTGCTCGGCACCGGCGCGACCGCAGCGCCGCGGGACGCGGCGCTGGTCAACGGGATCAGCGCGCACAGCATCGAGCTCGACGACACCCATGAGCCGTCGAGCTCGCACCCGGGCACGGTGGTCTGGACCGCGCTGCTGGCGGCCGGCGCGGGCACGCCCGTCACGATGAGCGCCCTGCTGGACAGCGCGGTGGCCGGGTACCAGGTGATGGCCAGCATCGGCGAGCTGCTGGGCCCGGCCGAGCTGTACCGGCAGGGGCTGCACCCGACCGCGGTGTGCGGGGTGTTCGGTGCCACGGCCGCGGCCGGCCGGCTGGCCGGGCTGGACACCGGCACGCTGCGCGCCGCCTTCGGCATCGCGCTGAGCCTGTCCGCGGGCAGCATGGCCTACCTGAGCGACGGCGCCTGGACCAAGCGGCTCCATTCCGGCTCCGCGGCGGCGGGCGGCATGCTCGCCGTCAGCCTGGCCGCTGGCGGGTTCACCGGCCCGGCCGACGCGTTCGGCGATCCGTACGGCCTGATGCACATCTTCGGCGGCATCCGGCCGCCGGCGCGGGCGGAGCAGGTGCTCGCCCACGCCGCCGGCCTGCCGGCCGTGCACGAGACGGCCGTGAAGTTCCATCCCTGCTGCCGTTACATGCACGGGGTGATGGACCTGCTCGCCGCCTACCGCAGCGAGGGCGGCCGGGTGGCCGGGCTCAGCAGCATCGACTGCGGAATCCTGTCCGGCGGGATGGGCCTGGTCGGCGAGCCGCTCGACCGCAAGCGCACGGTCACCAACATGGTCGACGCCCAGTTCTCGATGCCGTTCGGCGCCGCGCTCACGCTGTCCCGCGGTGCCTCGTCGCTGGCCGACTTCCAGCAGGCCGGCCACCTCGCCGCCGAGCTCCAGCCGTGGATGGATCTGGCGGTCATGCACACCAGCCCGGCGCTGGACGCGGCCTACCCCGACCGGTGGGGGGCCGAGGTGACGCTGAGCTTCGCCGACGGCGAGACGGTGGAGCTGAGCACACCGGCCTTCCGGGGCAGCCCCGGCTGGCCGGCGGGCCGGCCGGAGATAGTCAGGAAGGCGGCTGGGCTGCTCGGCGAGGCGGCGGCCGCCAACCTGCTCGCGGCGGTGGAGGCGCTGCGTGACGGCGACCAGGTCGACCCGGCCTACCTGGCCGGGCTGTGCGGGCCACCGGCCGGATGACCGGCCACGACGGGCCGCCGCCTGTCCCCGGGCCGGTGCCATCACCGGCCGGCCCGCCGCTGGCTGGCTCACTTTCCGCTGCCCAGCCACCGCTGGCCGGGCTCCTGGTGGTGACGCTGGAGCAGGCGGTGGCCGCCCCGTTCGCCACCCGCCAGCTCGCCGACCTCGGCGCCCGGGTGATCAAGATCGAGCGGCCCGGCCGGGGCGACTTCGCCCGCGACTACGACAGCGCCGCCGGCGAGGGCATGTCCAGCTGGTTCGTGTGGCTCAACCGGTCCAAGGAATCGGTGGTGCTGGACCTGAAGACCGGCCACGGCCGGCACGCTCTGGACGCCCTCATCGGCCGGGCCGACGTGTTCGTCTGCAACCTCGCCCCGGCGGCGATCGCCCGGCTCGGCCTGGACGCCGGCCAGCTGGCGGCCCGGCACCCGCGGCTGGTCGCCTGCCAGCTCAGCGGCTACGGCGACGACGGCCCCTACGCCGACCGCAAGGCGTACGACCTGCTGGTGCAGGCCGAGGCGGGGGTGCTGGCGGTGACCGGCTCGCCCGCCGAGCCCGCCAAGGCCGGCATCAGCATCGCCGACATCGCCGGCGGCATGTACGCCTACAGCGGCATCCT
>DATKRG010000240.1:0-5421 GCA_035532275.1 Streptosporangiaceae bacterium
CCATCACGTTGCGCAGCCGCCACTGGTAGCTGACCTGCCGTTTCGCCGTCATGGCGTCCTCCTGTCCTCGCGCAGTGCCGCATCTACCGTCTGATCGAGTGCCCGCCGCAGGGTGCGGGTCCGGAAATCACTGGACACGCACGTGTAGATCGCGGTCGTGGACGCGTGCTCATGCCCGGCCTGCTGCTGCACGAACAAAGCGTCCCAGCCGGCCTCGATCAGGTGCGTCACATACGAGCGGCGCAGCGAGTGGAAATCCAGCCCGGCGTCCATTCCGAGCGCGTCCCGGTAGGCGCCGAACCGGGCGTCGATCGCGGCCAGCCCGATCCGCGGCACCCGCTCGGACGGCCACATCGCCGGGTTGCCCTCCGCCGCGTGCAGCGGCCGGATGTCCTCGCCCCACTGCTGAAGAACCTCAGCGGCCCACGGCCAGACGGCCAGCACGCCGCGCCGCTTGGGCGGCGAGCCCTTACTGGCCTTGCCGAACCGCACCTGGCACACGCCGTACTCGCCGAACTCCGGCCCCCGGGGATTGCGGCCGAAGTCGGCGACATCCAGCATCCTGGCCTCGTTGCGCCGCAGCCCGAAACCGTAGGCGACCTTGAACAGCGTCGCGTCCCGGAACGCGGGCCACCAGCCTTTCCGCCCCGCCGACCGGATCGCCTCCACCTGCTCATCGGCGTGGCCGAAGAACGCCTCCAGCTCATCGAGGGTAAACGCCCGCTTGGATGGACCGGATTCATTCGCCTGGGCGTGCACCGCGGTGTTCCACTCATGGCACACCTGGACCGGATGGGTGCCGAACCGGCTCTCGCACTCTGCCGCCCACTCATACGCGGGGTCGGTGAGGTAGCCGCACAGCAGCCGGACCGCCTCGGTGTAGTTCCGCACCGTCGAGCGGGCCAGGTGGCGCACCGCCCGCAGGTCGGTGCACCACTCATCTACCAGCTGCGCCGACCACTGCCACGGGAAGCAGCCCGCGTGCGCGGCGAACGCCCGCACCGCCCGCTGCCGGTTCTCGATCGTGCCGAACCCCAGGTTCCGGGCCAGCTGCTGGCTGGCCCACCCGGCCAGCATCGCGTCGAAGACCTGCTCGTCTGGCCGCAGCAGCGCCACCCCGGCCACCAGCTCCAGCCGGGCAGCCCCGGCAGCGGGCCCGCCGGCGGCGCTCACCTGTCCTCTCCCCGCATGCTGCCCATGGCGCCGGCGACGTCGATGCCGGGCGGAAACCGCGGCGGCGCCGGCACCGTGACCGTGGCACCGGTGGTGCCGTTGGCGTGCAGCACCGCGCCGGCGACCAGGGCGATATTGACGTGATCAAGCCCGCCCAGCACCGCCCGCAGGCTGACCGGGACCCCGCCGCCCAGGCTCGCGGCAACGCGCAGCAAGCCGGCCTCGCTCGCCGAGCACGCCAGCCCGCCACCGTCCAGGCCGTCGATGGCTTCCCGCCAGTCGATGCCGGCCACCGCCCGGGCCGGATCCGGGCAGGCCTGCACCCACGCGAACCGGCGGACGAACTCGCCGCGCCCCATCCAGTGCCCGTGCCGCACCAGCAACTCCGCAGCTGCCTCGTCCGCGCGCAGGCCGCAGGCCCCGGCGCGCAGCATCGCGCCCAGCCGCCCGCCGTCCCCCGCGCGCACGCCAGCTTCGCCCGGCACCGGGCACGGGTAATGATCGCCACTCATCGGCTGCTCGCTTCCTCGCTGAAGCCGCGCCAGGTGCCGGGCCGCCGGGAAGACCACCACCCGCCGTGACCATCCAGCACTCGCATCGGATGCGAGATCATCGCACCTAATGCACCGCCTCCGCAACAGCGCAGGTCAAGAAGCCAAGCACGGGCATCACGCCAGGCGGACGCTCCGCGGCCGCCGATACCAGCAGGCCTGCCCGGCCCCGGAAAAGCCAAGGTCACGCATGGTGACCGCAGGCAGCAGCGCCCAGCGCACGCAAACCATCACGTATTCACACCAGATGCAATACGCGACGGTTCCTCAAGATCATTGGAAACTCGGGCTAGGCGGCGGCGCAGGCACCTGCCAGTTCGACAGGCTTACGGCCCGCCCGCTAGCTGCGGACCTGGGCGGCCTGGCCTGCACAGACGCCAGAGGACGCACCAGGCGCAACACCGGCTATGGCTTTGTGTCCTACGCCCACGTCCGCGTCGCTGCGGAAATCGGCAGCGTGCTGGCCGCTGGACGTCACCTCACGGTGCCCGGCCACGGCCACCTGGCCATCGTCTGGGCCTCCCGCCTGCCAGGCGTCACCCTCGTCGGCCATGACCGCCAGCATCTGGCCACCCTGAAGCTGTAGACGCACCACTCCTCCCCACCTCCGGCCGCATGCGACCCCAGCGCAACCCGGAACCGCCTGCTCGGCAATCCCGGTTCGCTCAGTGAGTGTGCTAACGGCATTCGGTGCGCGGGCCGTGGTGGTCCTGGCTGCGGCAGCCCTGGCCGCGGGGCCTGGTCCCAGTCCAGCGCACTCCCGTCCGGCATGGGCACATCTCCAAACAGGGCTCGGCTTGGCTGCGCTGGGTCCTGAACCAGGCGGCCCAGACCGCCAAACGCTCCCCGGAGCTCGCCGGCACCTACGCCGCCATCGCCAGGCGCCGCGGGAAGAAGATCGCCACCATCGCGGTCGCCCGCAAGATTCTCACCCGCGCCTGCCACCTACTCGCCAGCGCCCAGGCTGCAGGCACATGACGCGGCGGCACCGGCGCCAGCACGGGCCCCGCAGCCGCCAGGACACACTCACAGACCGGGAGGGGGTCACCAAACCCCGGGCACGCTCGCCCCTGCGGCATGAGCCGGCCACCAGGCCGCGCTCGATCTCATGACTGAGCAGCCCGGTTCCCGGACACATGGTCATGGCGCCCGCCAGCACGCCTGGCGAGACGCCGAATGGGTGCTTGTGAGACCACTCCGCCCAACCCCGCGCCGGGAAACACCAGCGACCCCCCCACCACCAGCACAAAAGGGACCCTTCCTCGCTCCCGATGATCCGCCGCCGTTCGTCGGCGCCCAGCTCGTTCGTCCTCGCCGCTACGCGGCTGCGGGCGCTCCAGCTTGACACCTCCCACACAGCGGCGTGATCCGGCAGCTGCGAGGAAGATCCCGGAAAACAGTCAGGCCCAGCCCGGACGAGAACACGCACGTCACCGGGCCAGACCTCCACGGCCTCTTGACAACAGTGAACCCCATGGGTGCCGCGAAGAGGATGGGGCGCTGAAGCCTGCACTCGGCCGACTGCTCCGGCCCGGGGGCCTGTGCTGCGCGGCAGCTTAATGGGCTTCGTCGTATTGGCGCATGATCTCAGCGCTGATCCGGCCGCGTTCGGAGACCGTCATCCCGGATGCTTTCGCCCACGCGCGCACTGCGCTGCGGTCAGCCGGCGCACCGCCGGCCCGGCCGCCACCACGGCGGCCGCCGCGGGGCAGCCGGCGGGCAGCGGCGATGACCGGGGCAAGAGCCCGCTCCAATTCGGCCCGGTTCGCCGCACCCAGATCAACCTCATAGGTGACGCCGTCCAGCCCGAACACGACCGTCTCAGCGGCAGCCGAGCCATCCAGATCATCGGTCACAATGACCGACACGCTCTTGGACATGCCCCCGATCGTCGATCCCCAGACGGGCAGATGTCAACGCGGCACACCGCCAAACCGCCCCCAACAGCCGACAGGCCATAATCCAGCCCATGCCACCACGCATTCCCCCCGCCCAGATGCAGGCGGCCGCCCATGAGGCCACCCGAGCGGTCACACAACGTCAACGCCCAGCACGCAGCGGACCACGCGGGATCCGCCGTTATGCACGGGCTCGGCTTGCTGATCAGGCCTTCTTACAGCCGCGCCGATCTGGTCGTTCTGTCGTGTCGCGCTCGCCGCGGAGGTCCTGGGGCGGCACACGGGGTTTCAGGTGCCGGGGTCGGTCAGGTCGGCGGGGTAGGTGACGTCGACCTCGGTGATCTCCTTCGGGAAGTCGCGCTGGTTGTTGGTGATGAACCGGTCGGCACCGGCAGCGACGGCGGTGGCCAGGTGGACGGCGTCGGCGGCCTTCAGCTTGTACCTGGCCGACAGGGACGTGGCCAGCTCGGCGGTGGCCAGGTCGACCGGTCGCAGGTCGAGCCTGGCCAGCAGGGCGGCCAGGACCCGGATCTCCCCGGCCGCGCCGTCGCGCAGCGGCTTGCCGAGCACTTCGGGCAGCAGCAGGACCGATCCGGTCCCGGCCGGGGCCCGGGCGCCGGCGATCAGGGCCGCTGCCCGCCGGCCCAGCGGGTGACCGGGCACGGCGGCGTAGATCAGGACGTCGGCGTCGAAGGCGTCCATCACCGGGCGTCACGCCCGGCCCTGATCTCCGCGATCAGCTCCTCGGCCCTCGCCTCGGTCAGCCCGGCGCCCTCCGGCGGCGCGGACGCCGCGGCGGCGAGCAGCTGATGGATCGCCTCCGCGCCGTCCAGCGCGGCGCGGGCACGGCGGCTGCGCAGCGCGTCCGGGCGGACCAGGACGGCCACCGGCCGGCCGTGCCGGGTGATCGTGACCTCCTCGCCGCCCTCGACCCGCGACAGCAGATCAGGCAGCGCCGCCCGTGCCTCGGACACATTCATCATCACCATGACCACAATTGTACGGCGTTGTACATGAGAGTACAACAACTCTCGACCGGGTGCGCCCACGGCCGGGACCCGGCCGCCCCGCCGGGCACAGCCCGTGATCACGGACTTCTCGGAGCAGACGCGCAAGCCCGCCGATCTGGCGCTGGAGCGGGCTGATCGGTATCACGGCAGTTGTGATGCCGATCTGGATGTTATGAGAACACGAGCCGCCGGGCGCGTCCGGGTGCGTCATGGCAGCTGGCTCAGTCCTGAGCCCGGGAGCGGGAACGCGATCCAGCCTCCGGTGCGGGCCGCGGCTGTTTCCTGTGGCGTGCGGGGGCGGACGGTGAGATCCCGCTCAGCTGCCCTGGCGGTGAGGGCAGCCACCACCGCGTCTGCCGCGTCGTGGCTGCGCCTGCACAGCGGCTCCGCGTCGCCAGGTCCAGCCACGGCGCGGACTCCAGCAGCCCGTCTATGAGCAGTTCCAGATCCCGCGTATCCCCGGGCCGCTTGAAACCCCGGTAGGGCAGGCCCCAGACCTTCAGCGACGCCGCCGGATAGACCTCAGTAGTGATCCCGCTGCCGTCCCGGCCGGCGGCGTGACCCTGCTGCGCGTGCAGTGCCAGCAGGCACGTGCAGCGCATCGCCACGTGCCCCAGCCGGTCAGCCGAGACGCTCAGCGGCGTCAGCCGCAGCACCTCCCTGACGGCCAGGTCCGTCAGCCGCATGGTCAGCGGCCCCTTCCAGCCCCGCTCACCGAAATCCCGGGGAACAGTGACATGGCCGTCCTGATGGGCGGCCACGAAAGCGACGAAAGCGTCCGGCCAGCCC
>DATKRG010000241.1:0-1612 GCA_035532275.1 Streptosporangiaceae bacterium
GGTACCGCGGGTACCCGGTTCACGCTGGACTTCCGGGTTGCTGACGGCACCTGGCAGCGCGGTCCGCTGATGTCGAGCCTCGGGGCGCGGTTCGAGGAGGCACCGCCGGTGCGGGCATTCCGATTCGAGAAAGGGCTGCGGAATTTCGCGTTTCCGGTGCGGATGAGCGATTTATCCTCTTTCCAGATCACGTCGCGTAGCCAGTGCGCGTGCTCGACACGCCAGTGGCCGCGGACGCAGGCGAGCAGGTCTTCGGGCGTGGCCTGGTCTTCGGCGAGGCTGGTGAGGTAGAGGACGGCCTCGGCCCGGGTGTGCCACTGGCCTTTCTTCTTGTACGTGGTGTACCGCTCGATGAGCAGGGCCTGCTCCGCGCCCTCGAAGCCGGAGCCCTCGGGGCACGGCAGGACGCGGAGGGTCCGGGTCTCGATCCGGCCCCGGGTGATCTCGCAGGTCGCGGCGCTGACCGGGGTGGTTTCCCGGGGCAGGGCGTTCAGCTGCGCGTTCAGGGCCGGCTGGCTGCCGAGGATGGGCCACAGGTAGTGCGCGTTCCTGACCTTGCGGAGGAACAGGGCGTTATCCCGGTTCGCCTGCATTGCGTCGCTGGTCACGACGGCGCCGTCCAGCGGCAGCGGGGCCAGCAGCGGCTTGAAGTGGCTGATCTCGTTCGCCTTGCCGGCTTTCGCGACCCTGTCCTGCGCGATCACGATGCCGGGGGTATGGGTGACGGCGGCGAGCAGGCGGACTTTCTTGTTCCCGCCGGCCTTCGCGCCCTTGCGCTCCTTGCCGTCCGCGGCCACGGCGTGCCGGGCCGGGACATGCCCCGGATCCCCGCAGGCCGCGGGATCCAGCCACGGGTGCAGCGGGTGCGGCCGGAACCAGCCGTCCCCCCGCTCCCGGCGGAAGCTCCCCGCCGCCGGCGGCTTCCGCTTCCGCTTCTTCTCCTTCTTCCCCAGCTCCTTCCGCCGCTTCGCCGCGGCCGCGGCCGTGACCTGCGGGTCCAGCGCCGCGTCCGCCAGCGCCGCGGTCAGGGCGGCCTCAAGCTCATCCGCGTCCAGGCCTTCGGGCACCCGGTACAGCGTCCGCGCCGACGGCGCGGCCCGCAGCCCCGTCGCCGGGCTGACCCGGCAACCGCGGGCGGCCAGCAGCTCCTGGTCCCAGCCGGCAGCCGCCTCCGCGATCGCCAGCGGCCCCCGGTACCCGCACGCCGCGCCCGCCACCAGCACCGATACCACCGGCGCCAGCTCATGGCGGATCCCCCGCCGCTTCCGCCGGTCCGTCAGCCGCGCCGCCAGCGCCCGCCGCAGCACCCCCGGCTCCGGCGCCTCCCCGCCGCCCAGGTGGCGGCGGACAGCCTCGATCAGCGATGATGCATCCACGGGCGCGGCCCTTCACGGTGACGTTTCAGACGGTTAGCACCCGGAACGTCACCACGGGCCGCGCCCTCATCGCAAGCACATCCGCCTCACCGCGCACGCGTGTCGCACAGCCCCCAAGATTCGCTACGGAAAGTAACCGGCACTGCGGGCTTGCGGCCCCGCAACTCAGCCCGTCGGCAGAACAACAAACATCCCCATTAGTCACTCACCGTCACACCGACTTTGGCAAACCCCTG
>DATKRG010000242.1:0-5292 GCA_035532275.1 Streptosporangiaceae bacterium
CCGCGTATTCGTGTCTCACCGAGCCGGACGGTTATGCAACCGCCTCAGCTGTCTCATAACCCCTCTTCGCTGCCGTCTTTTGCCTGGAGCGGTCGTTTCCTGCCCCCGGCATGCCGAGCCGCCCGGTGAGACACTGGCTGCACTGAACGCGCCGCGGTGGTGAGACACGACCCGCGTGGACACGCACGGGTGATCGGATAACGCTGATGTTGTTCGTGGGCCAGACGCTGGTGTCCTCGGTGAACAGCAGGACGTCGCTGCGCCGGCCGTTGCAGAATTCGAGCAGCTCGCGGCCCGGCTTCTGCTTCGCGCTGTTCTTCGGGCCGGGGACACCCGGCACGCTGGCCAGCCCGGCGAGGACGGCATGCCGGAACTCATGCGCCAGCGGATCCCGCACGGCGGCGGGGATGAGGGGAAGTCCCTGCTCACGGGCGGCGTGCCAGGCGCGGATGAGGCCGCGCAGCGCCCGCTGCGCCTGCACGGGCCAGACTGCGCCGGGGTAGCTCTCCGCGCAGTCCTCGAAGTCCCGCAAGAGATGAGACTTATGCCGATCTCGGCATAACCAGCATTACGCCGACACCGTGGTTATGCCGATACGGGACCGGGTGCGCTGGCAGGCGGGGGTGCCCGTGCTCGCGGTATCGGCATAATCACAGGGCTTGGAGGAACGCGAGGAGCTGGTCGGGTGGCTTGTAGCGGCCCGGGACGCTGGCGGGCGGCGTGGTCCGGTCGAGTGCTTGCTGCTTGAGCGCCATGTCGGCTTGCAGGTAAATCTGGGTGGTGGTGACCGATTCGTGGCCGAGCCAGAGGGCGATGACGGTGATGTCGACGCCGGCGTGCAGCAAGGCCATGGCCGCTGAGTGCCGCAGGACGTGGGGAGTGACGTTCTTGCTGATCAGGGCGGGGCAGGTTTCCCCGGCTGCGGTGGTGTAGAGGGTGAGTCGCTGCTGCAGGGCGTCGCGGCTCATCGGGCCGCCGCGGATGGTGGTGAACAGCGGGTCGCCGGGTGCTCCGGGGCTCTCGGCGAGCCAGGCTCGCAGGGTGGTGACGGTGCCGGGGGCCAGCGGGGTGATCCGGTCTTTGCGGCCCTTGCCGTGGCAGGCGACGTAGGGCCCGGTGCCGAGGTGCACGTCGGCGCGGGTCAGGCCGGCGAGCTCGGAGGCCCGCAGGCCGGTCTGGATGGCCAGCAGGATCCAGGCGTGGTCGCGGCGGCCGGTGCGGGTGGCCCGGTCCGGCGTGGCGAGCAGGGCCTGGGTCTCGGTGGCGGTGAGGAACGTGACGATCGTCTGGTCGGCCCGCTTGGGCGGGATCGCCAGGACCCGGGCGATGTCGGCGGCGTGCTCGGGATGGCGCAATGCCGCGTAGCCGAACAGCGAGTGGATCGCGGCCAGCCGGGCATTGCGGCTGCGGATGGTGTTGCCGCGCTCGCGCTCGAGGTGGTCGAGGAACGCGCTGATCACCGGCGCGTCCAGGTCAGCGATATCGAGGCGGCACGGTGAGGTTCCGGTGCGCTGGGCCGCGAAGCCGAGCAGCAGGCGCAGGGTGTCGCGGTAGGCGGCGATCGTGTGCGGGCTGGACCGGCGCTGGGCGATCAGCCGCTCGGTGAAGAACGCCTGCATGGTGGCGGCGATCGCGGTCACCGGGGTTCTCCCGGTGCGGCGCCGAGCCGGCGGGCGGCTTCGGCAAGCAGTTCGGGGGCGGCGTGCAGGTACCAGTTATTCCGACGTCGGAATAACTGGTATTACTCCGATTCCCGGGTTATTCCGATGCCCGCTCCCTTGCGCGCTTGATGGGCCTGTGGCCTGGGATGACGTGCTCTGGTGACTGT
Source organism: Streptosporangiaceae bacterium (assembly GCA_035532275.1). Taxonomy (GTDB): domain Bacteria; phylum Actinomycetota; class Actinomycetes; order Streptosporangiales; family Streptosporangiaceae; genus UBA9676. The sequence continues at coordinate 1,829 of DATKRG010000242.1, forward strand.
CGCCTGTCGGGATAATCCGGTGCGCCAGTCAGTTGCTCGGACGGGGCCTCCTGCTTGACGTTGCCGGTTCTCGGCCCATGGTGATGGTGCTGCCGTGTTCGCCTGAGCCGGCGGTCTCGTCGAAGGAGAGGACATGGCCATGGGGTCGATGGTGTCCGGGCTGGCTGATGCCGTGCTCGGCGTGGTTCAGGGCGTGGGCTTGTCGAGCGATACGGTCGCCCGCTACGGCAAGTGCTGCGAGGCGGTCGTGGAGTTCTGCGGCCGACGGGGCTTCGACGTGTTGTCAGCCAGCGTGGCCGAGGAGTTCGTCGCGTGCCAGCAGGAGCGCGCGCGCCGCGGTGAGATCGGCCCGAACAGGCGAAACGCCCTGGTGAAGTCAGCCCGCTTGATGCTGGAGTTCCAGACAACCGGCGCCGTGGCCTGGCGGATGATGAACCCGGACCCTGATCTCACGCTCAGCGAGAGTTCCCGTGTCGTACTGAAGCAGTTCGCCGCGGCGGCCAGCCTGGAACTGGCCCCGGGATCAGTGAGGCTGCTGGCCGGCGAGATCCGCCAGTTCCTGGCCTATCTCGACCGGGCCGGCCGGGGTGCTCTCGGCACCGTCACCGCGGACGACGTCCGGGGGTTCCTGGTCGAGGTGGCCCCCAGGCGGACGGCAGGCACCGGCAATGTGGTGTGGTCGCTGAAGAGGTTCTTCGCCTTCCTCAACGTCGCCGGGCTCAGTGACGCCCGCGTCGATGGCCTGCTCGCGCATGCCGCGCCGCGGCGGATGCGGGCGCTGCCGTGCTTTACCCGTGAGGAGACCGACTGCCTCATCAAGGGAATCGACACCGGGACCCCGTGCGGGAAGAGGGACCACGCGATGGTCGTGCTCGCGGTCTCGACCGGGCTGCGCTGCTGCGACATCGTCGCGCTGCGACTGGACGAGATCGACTGGCGCCGCGACGAGATCCGGCTTGTCCAGGCCAAGACGTCCAGGCCGCTCGTGCTGCCGCTGCCGGCACTGGCGGGCAACGCCGTCGCGGAGTGGATCTTGCACGGCCGCCCCGGCTGCGACGCCCCGGAAGTGTTCGTCCGGCTCCAGCCGCCGTTGGTGAAGCTGGGGAACTCGGCCGGCTCGACCCTCATGCGCCGCCGCCTGGCCCGGGCCGGCATCGATCACGCGGCCCGTGACGGCAAGTCGTTCCACGCCCTGCGCCGCACCGCGGGAACAAGGCTCATCGAGTCGGGGGCCGGGCTGCCGCTGGCCGCGCAGATCCTGGGCCATGCCCGCATCAACTCCTCCCGCCGCTACTTCTCCCTGGCCAGCGAGCAGCTCCGGCAGTGCTGCCTGCCGCTGGAGAACTTCGCCTGCACCAAGGAGGGACTGCGATGAGCACGTTCACCAGCAATTTCGCGCCCCAGATCGAGGCGATGCTCGAATGGCGGACCTCGCTGGGACACACCCCGCGCGACATGCGGAACGCGATGACCGGCTTCGACAGGTTCTGCGCATCGCATCACCCCGGCGAGACGGCGCTGACCCGGGAACTGGCGACCGCGTGGTGCAAGGACACCGCGACGGGCACCTGGGGCGCCTACCGGACCCGCGCGATCCGCGAGTTCGGCAAGTACCTCCGGCTAACCGGGGCAGAGGGGTTCACCGTGCCGTCGGCGTGGATCGCCAGCCCGGTCCGGAGCCTGCCGCACATGTTCACCGACGACGAACTGGCCGCCTTCTTCCGGGCCGCCGACTCCCTCGGCCCCGAGTACCGCAGCCCGTTCCGCGAGTACACGATCCCGGTCATCTTCCGGCTGATCCTCGGCGCGGGCCTGCGCCCGCCCGAAGCCCGCCGCCTGCGCCGCCGCGACATCGACGCCGAAAACGCGATGGTGATGATCGAACGCTCAAAACGGAACAAGGACCGCCGCGTCCCCGTCAGCGCGGACCTGGCCGGGCTGCTCTCCCGCTTCGACCGCCTGGCGGACCTGCGGCACCCGGACCGGGAATGGTTCTTCGAGGACAAGCACGGCCGCCAGTACTCCCCGGGCTGGCTCATCGCCGGCTACCACCTGTGCTGCGCGCTGGCGGGCGGGATCGCGCCGGCCTCAGCCCCCTACACGCTGCGGCATAATTACGCCACCCGCACCCTGATGGGCTGGGTCGAGGAAGGCAGGGACCTCGAGGCATGGCTGCCCTACCTGGCTGCTTACATGGGACACCAGAAGTACTCCTCGACAGCATGGTATGTCCACCTGCTGCCCGGGCGCCTCGCGGCGACCGGGCTGACCTCCGCGGCCGGCATCATCCCGGCGGTGACGCCGTGAAGACCCGCCAGCAGGCCGCGGACGGCTTCTACCGGCACCTTCGCGAGTGGTTCACCGCGTTCCTGCCCCGCCAGCGCGGCGCAGCCCCGAACACGGTCACCTCGTGCCGCCACACCTGGAACATGCTCCTGGGCTACGCCGCCGGACATCACCACGTCGCAGTCGAGAAGGTCACGTTCGCGGTGATCGACCGGGCCACCGTCACCGCGTTCCTCGACCACATGCAGGCCACGAAATCGTGGACGGCCTCGACCCGCAACCAGCGCCTGGCGTGCATCCGGTCGTTCTTCACCTACGCGGCCGCCGCCGAGCCGGCGCTCGCGATCTACCTTGCCGACCTCGCCGCCATCCCCCGGCTCAACGGCCCGGCCGCGGCACCGGTGAAGTACATGACCACGGACGCGGCCGCGGCGCTGCTCGCCGCCCCGGACCCGGGCACCCGGCTCGGGCTGCGCGACCAGTTCTTCATGATCCTCATGTATGACCTCGCCGCCCGCGACGCCGAGATGCTCGCCCTGAACCTCGCTGACATCGACGCCAGGCGGCTCACCGCGGACCTGCTCGGGAAAGGCTCCAAGCCCCGTCGCCTGCCCATCACGAGAGAGACGGCCCGGCACTTCGGCCGCTACGCCGCCGTTTTCCACCCCAGCCCGGAACCGGAGGCACCGATGTTCTACACCGTGCGGAATCATCGTCCGGCACGGATGTCCGACGACAACGTCGCGAGGTTCCTACACCAGCACGCCGCTACCGCCAAGGCCAGGTGCCCCGACGTCCCGGCCCGGGTCCACCCGCACATGCTGCGCCACTCGCGGGCGATGCATCTCTACCAGGCCGGCATGCCCCTGGCCCTGCTCACCGAGTGGCTCGGGCACGCTGACCCTGAAACCACGCTCGTCTACGCGCATGCCGACACCGAGATGAAGCGGCGTGCCCTGGAGAAAGCAAACAGCGCAACAAGCCAGAGTCCTCTTCCGGCCCCATTGTGGCACGACCGCGACGACATCATCCAGCGCCTGTGCGGGCTCAAGGAGTGACACCGGATTATCCCGACAGGCGACAGTCACCAGAGCACGTCATCCCAGGCCACAGGCCCATCAAGCGCGCAAGGGAGCGGGCATCGGAATAACCCGGGAATCGGAGTAATACCAGTAGGT
>DATKRG010000243.1:0-1095 GCA_035532275.1 Streptosporangiaceae bacterium
GCGATGGGCCTGGGCCTGGGCACCCTGGTGGACCAGCACGGCACCGCCCGGCTGGGTCACGTGAGCTACCTGGCCTTCCTCGCGCCGGGCCTGCTGGCGGCCGCCGCCATGGAGACCGGGATCGGCGAGGCGACGTACCCGGTGTTCGGCTCGGTCAAGTGGAACAAGACCTACCAGGCCGCGGTGGCCTCGCCGCTGCGCCCCGAAGATGTCTTCCACGGCCATGTGCTTTTCGTCACATTGCGGCTCGCCATGAACTGCACGATCTTCCTGGCGGTGGCCACCGCGTTCGGCGCGGTCCGCTCCCCGTGGATGCTCGCGGCGCTGCCGGTGGCGGTGCTCACCGGGCTCGCGTTCGCCACCCCCATCGAGGCATGGGCGGTGACCCGGACCAAGGACAGCTCGTTCGCGATGATCTTCCGGTTCGGCATGATCCCGCTGTTCCTGTTCTCGGGTACCTTCTTCCCGGTCACACAGCTGCCGGCCTGGCTGCGGCCGGTCGCCTACCTCACCCCGCTCTGGCACGGCGTCTCGCTGTGCCGGGCGCTCAACCTGGGCACGGCCACGGTGCCAGCGGCGCTCGGGCACATCGCCTACCTCACCGCCCTGGCCGCGGCCGGGATCTGGGCCGGGAACCGCACCTACCGGCGGCGGCTCTATGTCTAGCGGCATGCCTGGCGGCGGCACATCCAGCGGCGGGCTGCCCGGCGGCGGCGCGTCCCTGCGGGACCTGCCGCTGCGGGTGGTCCCGGCCGGGCCGCTGGCCCGCCTGCGCGGGTCGCTGAGCGGGCAGGGCAGCGTCCACCTGATCGAGCGGCACGCCCGCGCCTACCGGCACGCGTGGCTGGTGCTGCTGTCCGGCGTGGCGGAGCCGCTGTTCTACCTGCTGTCGATCGGTGTCGGGCTCGGGCAGCTGGTCGGCACCGTGACCGGGCCGTCCGGCCGGATCACCTACACCCTGTTCGTCGGGCCGGCGCTGCTGGCCACCTCGTCCATGAACGGGGCGATCTACGACTCGACCTTCAACGTCTTCTTCCGGCTCAAGTACGCCAAGCTGTACGAGGCCGCGCTCGCCACCCCGATGCGGGCCGGGGA
>DATKRG010000244.1:0-8635 GCA_035532275.1 Streptosporangiaceae bacterium
AGGGGCGCGGCACATGCCTGACGCGGTGGTGGCTCGTCCTGGCCGGAGCCGCCACCGCTGGCGCGGCGTTTGCTCGCGGCCGCCTGTTAGCGCACGTTGCGCCTAAAATGGCCAGGTGGCTGATATCCGTAGCTGCGAGCAATGCGGCACACTGTTCGCGCCGCGCCGCGAGCATGCCCGGTTCTGCTCTGCCCGCTGCCGGGTCGAATGGAACCGCCAGACGATGGGTGATGCGTCGGCCGGGGCGAGCGCGCTGCTGTGGTCCATCGCCGCGATGGGCGATACGGCGCACCGGCTTCCCCAGGTGAACGCGGAGGACCGGCCACGGGCGTTCGCCATGATCGGCGAGGCCGTGTGGTGGGTCACGATCGTCGACGCCACGCTGGTGCGTTATCACCCGAAGACATACGACGCCGTGATGGGGGACCGGAGCCCGGCAGAGCGGCGGCTGATCGAGGACACCCTGGCCGGCCTGCGTTTCGTCCGCAATCGCATCGCCCACGAAACCGATCCTGCTGACCTCGTCGAACCCGGCGCGCCCGGCCCCCAGCCCGGCACCGGCGGCGGGGCTGTCGCCGGCTGGAGGTGGAAGCCGCTGCCGGAGCCGGCGCTCGCCCTGCTTCCACCGCGCGGGCAGGCATGGGAGCTGACCCGGTACCGGGCTTACCAGGCTCAGCTGGCAGGCCACACCGTCGGGGAGACCTTCGAGCGGGCCGCGGAGTTCCTCAACCTGACTGCCGCGCACGTACCCCCGGCCACAGCTGTCAGCACGCACGCCACCCGCTGACAGGGCCGCATGCCCCCGGGGCGCTGCCGGCCTCGCCCCGCGGCCCCGCGGCCCCGCGGCCCAGGGTCAGGCGAGTGCGGTGACCAGGGCCAGCAGGGCCACCAGCGCGATCAGCATGTAGGCCAGGTAGGCGTCGAGCCGCCCGGACTGCAGCCGCTTGGCCACCCGCACCACAGCCATGACCGGGCGCAGCACGGGCCGGTACAGGTAGGCCTCCACCACTTCGATCACATCGGAGGTGTAGCCGAGCCGCGGCCCGGCTCGTCCCGGCGTCCCGGCCCCCGGCTCCGGGCCGGGCGGGACGGCTAGGGGACGCAGCTCCGCCTGCGTATGCAGGACGGTGGCCAGGACCCGGCGGGTCGGGTTGGCGAAGCCGGTCGCCGTGTAGCAGTCCGCCCCTTCCACGCCCGCGGTGGCGCTGCGCCATGCGGGCACCCGCCGGACCCGGGTCAGCCGGGTCCCGCTCACCAGCCGCGCGAAGACCAGCACCAGGAGGGCCAGCAGCGGCATCATCACCCACAGCCACGACGGCGAGAGGATCGAGAAACCGCCGAACACCGGCTGCACCACCCACGGCGACTTCAGCGCGCCGGAGGTCACCGGCGTCGGCACCACCGGGGCCAGCCCGGCCGCCACCATCCGGATCACCAGCGGCAGCGCGGCGGCGGTGGCCAGGCACGCGGCGGACAGCATCACGATCGCGACACGCCCGAGCCAGCCGTAATCCGCCCGGCCGTCCGCTCCCGTCCCCGGCCCGTCCGGGCGGGGCGCGGCTGGCGGGCCGAGCACCACCAGCCCGGTCAGCCGGACGAACGTCACTCCCGCGAAACCCACCGTCAGCGCGACCGCCGCCCCGGCCAGTGCGAGCACCAGCCGGAACCCGAGACCGGGTATCCGGAACTGCTGCATCAGTGCCTCCAGCAGGAACCATTCGGAGGCGAACCCGGCGGTGAGCGGCAGCCCGGCGAGCGTGAGCGAGCCGATGGCGAGCCCGGTCCCGCTCCAGGGCAGCCGCCGGGCCGAGCCCCGCAGCGCGTCCAGGTCGTCGTCCCCGGGCGACTCCAGGCCGACAGACCCGCGCGGCGCGATGACCGCGCTGGTGGTGAACAGCAGTGACTTGGCTGCCGTGTGCGCGATGATCTGCAGCGTGGCCGCGAGCAGCCCGGCCGCGGCGAGCAGCTCGTTGCGCGTGGCCACGCCCGTGAGCGCGACCCCGTATCCGGCCAGGATGAGGCCGCTGTTCTCCACGCTGGAGTAGGCGATCACCCGCTGCAGCCCGGGCTGCACGGCCGCGTGCGCGATCCCGAGCAGCGCGGTCAGCCCGGCCAGCACGAGCAGCAGCCCGGTCAGCCAGGCGGGCGGGGCGCCGAGCAGGGCCAGGGTGCGCCACAGGCCGTAGAAACCGACGTTGACCGCGACCCCGGCCATGATCGCCCGCGCTGGCCCGGGCGCGGCCGCGTACCCGCGCGGCAGCCACACCTGGAACGGGACCAGCCCGACCTTGACCGCGAACCCGGCCATGAGCAGCGCCTGGGCGGTGGCGCGGGCCACTCCGCCGGGCACGTGAGCGAACGAGGCCAGATCCAGCGAGCCGGACCGCACCGCCAGCAGCAGCAGGCCCACCAGCAGTGCCGCCCCGCTGACCTTGCCGAACACCAGCGTGACCAGGGCCCCGCCGGGACGCCCCGGCCGTCCCCGCTCGAAACCGGCCATCAGGTAGAACCCGATCGTCACGATCTCCCACGCCAGCAGCACCGTGAACGCGTCCACCGCCGTCATCACGGCAGCGACCGCCCCCAGGGTGAGCGCGCAGCTGGCGGCCAGGCCGCGCCTGCCCACCGAGCCCGGCCGGGCCGCCCACCCGGCCATGGCCAGCGACACCGGGACGGCCGCGCCGAACGCGATCACCAGGAACAGCCCGGACAGCCGGTCAGCGGTCAGCCCGGCGGTGCCCGGCCCGAGCCAGCCCGCTATCGCCAGCCGCGCCGGGTGGCCGGCCAGTGCGCCGGCCCCGGCCACCGCCAGGCAGGCCGACCCGGCCGCGCCCACCAGGTAGGGCACACTGCGCAGGCGCGCCCAGCGCGCCCCCACCGCCAGGTCCAGCACTCCGGCGGCGGCCAGCACACCGAGCCCGGCCGCGAGGACAGCCCCGAACGCGGTCACCGCTTCCCCCCGTCCCCGAGCTGGCCGAGCGCGCTCAGCAGGGCATGCAGGATGCTGAACGGAGGCGGTGGCGACCCGGGCAGCCACACATCCACCCCGATCACGGTGCCGATCCCATCCGATGTCGCGTAGGAGCCGGCCAGCAGGCCACCGCCACACGCGTCGGTGCCGACGGCGATGACGACCTTCGGGTCGGGCATGCCGTCATAGGTGCGGCGCAAGGGTTCAGCCATCCCGTGCGCCCCAGCCCCGGTCACCAGCAGCACGTCCGCGTGGCGAGGGCTGGCGGTGAAGAAGATGCCGAGCCGGTGGATGTCATACACCGGGTTGAGCAGGGCGGAGATCTCCTGCTCCTCGGCCCCGTCCGAGCCCGCGTCCACGTGCCGCAGATGCACCGAGCGCCGCAGCGCGGCCGTCCTGGCGCGCAAAGCGGCCCTGACCGCCGCGAGGCCCTGCTCTGTCTCGCCGGTCTCCGGCACGACCAGCCCGTCCCGGGTCAGCGCCGCACCGCCCGGGCCGCGCGACCAGCCGAACACATCGGGACGCGCGCGCACGCAGTGCCCGCACAGGATGCAGCGTCCCTGGTCGAGCCGGGCAGAGCCATCCGGTTGGCTGCCGATGGCGCCGGTGGGGCACAGGAGCGCCAGGTCCGCGGTCCCGGCCGGACGCGGGTCGAGGACCGTCGCCGGCCCACGCCAGCCGTCCGCGTACGGATCGGGCCGGGCCGGCCACCGGGTGGTGACAACCCCATTGCGCAGCCCGCGCAGCACCCACGGGCTCACGGTGTCACCTCATTCACAGGGCCACCCCCGCGATGGACAGGCCGAAGCTGGCTTCGATGAACGGGAAGTCGGTGAGGATGTCGCCGGCGAAGACCTCGTGGAACAGCACCAGGTTGTGGAACGAGGCGCTGCGCGGGCGGCAGCGGGTCAGGTGCCCGTCCTGCACGCGGACGTCGTAGAGGACCTCGCCCTGCGGTGCTTCCGCCCAGCCGGTCGCGCGGCCGTCAGCCACGTCGCATTCGGCCCGCAGCGGGCCCTCGCCGGCGTCGGCCAGTTCGCCGGCGGCCTGGCGGAGCAGGTGGAACGACTGGCTGACCTCGTCCCAGCGGACCCGGAGCCGGGCCAGGGCGTCGCCTCCCCCGTGGCGGCCCGGGTCGCCGGGGCCCAGCGCCGGGTAGGCGTCGTAGGGGCGGGCCAGGCGGGCGTCGTCGCTGAAGCCGGACGCCTTGCCGACCGGGCCGAGCGCGCCGTGCTCGCGGGCGCGTTCGGGACGGAGCGGGCCGGTGCGGCGGAGCCGGTCCAGGAATGACGCGGTGCCCATCAGGACCCGCGCGTCGGCGGTGACCGCCTTCTCCAGCCGGCCGATCTGCGCCAGGAAGTCCGCGCCGCTGACCCCCGGCAGCGCGCTGACCCCGCCGGGGACCACCACGCCGCGCCCGAACCTGCTCCCGCACATGTGGCTGACCAGCCGCATCACCCGCTCCTTGTGCGTCCCGAAGCGGGCGGTGGCGACCGCGAGGCCCGCCGCGTCGGTGAGCCTGGTGGCGGCGTCCAGGTGGCTGGCGATCCGTTCCAGTTCCGCGTGCAGCACCCGGACCAGGGCGGCGGGCCACGGTATCCGCGCACCGGCGATCTGCTCGATGGCGTGGCAGTACGCGAGCGCGTGCGCCACCGACGCCACACCTTCGGTGCGCTCGGCGAGCAGCACGCCGCCGGCGGCAGGCATGCCCTCGAACCGTTTCTCGATCCCGCGGTGCTTGTAGAACACCCGCATGTTCAGGTGCGGGATGTCCTCGCCGGGCGTCTCCACCAGGTACTCGATGGACTCCATCACCCCGGACCGGACCGGGCCGTGCGGGATGGTGAACATGCCCGCACCCATGACGTGACGCGGGACCGAATGCTCGTCGGGCCAGATCCCGGCCGGCTCGGGGCCCGGGGTGCCCGGCCGTGGCCGGGGCTGCTGGTCGTCGTGCAGCGGCAGGATCAGCGGCTCCAGCCGGGGATGACCGGCCGGCACGATCCCGAACAGATCGTGGATCTCCCGCTCGTACCAGAAGGCCGCGCCCTGCCCGGGGGTCAGTGCCGGGTACGAGCTCGCGCCTGGCGGGAGGACCGTCTCGTGCGTGGTGATCCCCCCGGTTCCGGCCAGGTGGGCCGACAGCACCAGGCCCTCGGGCCGCTGGGTGGCCATCAGCCCGGCGAACCGCTCCCCAGCCCTGCTGGCAAGGGTCTCCCAGAGTTCGGTGACGCTGCCGGCCACGCTCACCGGGCCCGCGCTCGCCCCGGCCGCGGCTGGCGGGTTCACGCGATCCCCCGCAAGGCGGCAACGGCGCGGCCCATCAGCCCGGTCAGGTCAGCCGGCGGGTGCAGCCCGAGCACCAGGAGCGCGGCGAGGCCTATCACGACGGGCACCACCATCCACGCGCTGGGCTCGCCGCGGGCCAGCACTGGCGTGCCGGGCGCCTGCAGCCGGGAATCAAGCCGGGGCTGGCGCCGTGGCGTCAGGAGCATGGTGTTGGTGGCCACCGACAGCCCGAAGAAGGCGATCGTGACCAGCACCACCAGGATCGCGGTGACCGCGTTCCCGGACGTGGCCAGGCCGCCGGTGACGATCTCGAACTCGCTGCGGAAGATGCCGAACGGTGGCATCGCCGACAGGGCCAGGATCGCGGCGAGGAACAGCGGCCCGCTCCACGGCAGCAGGTCCAGGCCGCCGGTAACCGCGGAGATCCGCTTGCTGCCGAACTTGCGGACCAGCACACCCGCGCCCATGAACGCGTTGCCCTTGGCGGCGGCGTGCGCCAGGACGTGCAGCAGCACCCCGGCCAGCGCGATCGGGGCGCCGAAGCTCACCCCGATCGCCAGGATGCCCATGTGCTCCACGCTGGAGTAGGCCAGCAGCCGCTTGTAGTCCCGCTGGTCGAGCAGGTACAGGGCGGCCAGCAGCAGCGAGGCCACCCCGAACACCAGCAGCACGTCCCGGGGGAAGCGCGGGCCGAGCGCGGCCTGCGCGAGCTGGTAGAAGCGCAGGATCGCGTAGAAGCTGACCGCGAGCAGCGAGCCCGACAGCAGCGCCGACACCGGGGTCGGGGCCTCCGAATGGGCGTCCGGCAGCCAGGTGTGCACCGGGAACAGCCCCACCTTGGTGCCGAAGCCCAGCACGGCCAGCACGAACGCCAGCCTGATCGCGGTGTGCGGCAGCCGTGCGGCCACGGTCAGCAGCGGGCCGAACGCCAGGTTGTACCCGGGTCCCAGCACCCGGGCGCCGGCGTAGTAGGCGAAGATCGTGCCCAGCAGGGCGATGGCCAGGCCGGCCGAGGCGAGCAGGACGTACTTCCAGGCGGCCTCGGCGGCGCCTTCGGTACCCTCCAGCGCGACCAGCAGGGCCGACACGATCGTGGTCACCTCGATCGCGACCCACAGCAGCGCCAGGTTGCCCATCAGCGGGGCGGCCAGCATCGACCACGCGAACAGGTTCAGCCCGGCCCAGAAGCGGCGGGTGTAGCGCCGGCCGGCCGGCCCGCCGTGACCGGTGGCGGTGTTCAGGTAGCCGATCGAGTACACCGCGACGCACGCGTACAAGAAGGCGGTGGCGAGCAGGAACACCACGCTGAGCGCGTCGACCCGGGCGAAGCCCAGCCAGCTGAGGTCGCGGTGGGAGGCGCCCGGGATCAGGGCGATGACCAGCGCGAAACTGGCGATCCCCGACGCCGCGGAGACCAGGCCCGCGATCCGTCCCGGCAGCCAGAGGCAGGCGATGCCAGCGCAGGCTGGGACGCACAGCAGCGCGATGACGGCGATGGTCATGGCTTACCCCCGCAGGCTGGTCAGCTCGGTGGTGGACAGCGACTCGGCGCGGCCGTGGTGGATCCGGATCAGCAGGCCGAACACGATCACCGCCACCAGCAGGTCGAACAGCAGCGCCACCTCCAGGATCAGCGGCAGGCTCGCCGCCACCACCAGGGCAGCCAGCGAGATCCCGTTCTCCAGCGAGAACAGCCCGATCGCCTGGGAGATCACGTCCCGGCGGTGGATCATCAGCACGAACGCCACCAGCACCACCGCGACCGAGACCGACAGGGCGATCGCGGGTGCGGCGCCGCCGGGAACCGGGAGCGCGCCCGCGGCGAAGAACCCGAACGCGGCCACCGCGATGGCCACCAGGACCGTCGCGGCCAGGCTCAGCCCGCCGCTGCCGGCGATGTCGCCTGCCTCGGTGCCCGCGCCCGGCGGGCGGTTCCCCCACAGCAGGCGGCGCAGCACCAGCGGGATCACCACCACCTTCAGCGCCGCCGAGACGGCCGCCAGCACATACAGCTCCGGCAGGTGGTGCACCGCGCCGACGATCACGGCCAGGACCGAGATCAGCCCGGACTGCGCCGCGTAGAGGCGGACCTGGTCACGGACCAGAGCCTGGCGGAACATGCCGAACTCGGCGAGCAGGATCGCCGCCGCGATGACGTTCGCGCCCCCGGTGAACACGCCCGGCGCGTGTGCGGGACTCATCAGCCACCCCCGAGGTAGAGCGTGAACACGCCGAGCACGGCGAGCAGGAACGCGGCGGACGCGTACTCGGTGATCTTGAACAGGCGCAGCTTGGCGAACGAGTTGTCGATGACCGCGATCACCACGCCCAGCAGCGCGGCCTTGCCCACCAGGGCGGCGATGGCCAGCAGCACGGACCCGGCCTGCTGGGTGGAGGCCAGCCCCCACGGCGCCACGAACACGTTCATGAAGATCGTGAACAGGATGAGCTGCTTGGCCGCCGACCCCCACCGCAGCAGCGCGAGGTAGGGTCCGGAGTGCTCGAACGGGCGGGCCTCCTCGATCATCCCGAACTCGTTCGTCCCGGTGTGGGTCTCCACCGGGATCCGGCCGGTCTCGTACAGGATCACCATCAGCAGCGCCGCGGCCGCCAGCACGTGCGCGGGGCGGATGATCTGCCCGGCCGAGGACCGGACGGTGGCGGCCAGCGCATACGGCAGGTCGGTCCCGGTCAGCAGCGCCACCGTGAAGACCACGAACAGCACCACCGGCTCGGTGATCGCGCCGAACGTCTTGGCGCGGCTCGCACCGAGCTGCGCGTAGGGGCTGCCGGTCTCCAGCGCCGCGACCGCGACCAGGAAGCCGGCCAGCGACAGGATGAACCCTCCGCCCAGGATGTCGCCCATGTAGCCCAGCGGCAGCGGGTAGCTGGTCAGCACCGGGATCAGCAGCGGCACCGTCAGGTAGCAGGTGAACGCGGCCAGCGGCGCGGCCAGGAAGACCCAGCTGGCCCCTTCCGGCGCCAGCGCCTCCTTGCGGAACAGCTTCGCCAGGTCGTAGTACGGCTGCAGCACCCGGGGGCCACGGCGTCCTTGCAGCCGCGCCTCCACCCGCGAGATCACGCCGGACACACCCGGCGCAGCGCCCACGATGGTGAGGACCTGCAGGGCCTGGATGACCGGGATCGGGAGGGACCCGCTCATGGCACGGCCCGGACGGCGCTGGCGGTGGGGGGTGAGCCCCCCGGATCTTTGCCGGGCGGCTCCGGCACGACGTCATCCACGATGATGGCCTCCTCCACTCCAGGTGCGGGCTCAGGGGGTAGAAGCCATCAGCGGGGCCATCCCGCGGTTCGGGCGAGCTTCATCGCCAGCGGCCATTGTGGCCGATGCCGCCGCCGGACCGCAATCCAGGG
>DATKRG010000245.1:0-22536 GCA_035532275.1 Streptosporangiaceae bacterium
CTGCTGGGCTTGCACCGCGGCCCGGACATCGCCCTGGCCGCCGTGGCCAGCCTGACCGCGGTCCAGCCAGACCAGGCCCGTGCACCGCTGGCCGAACTGGTTCGCGAGCACCTGCTCACCGAGTACGTCCCCGGCCGGTACACCTTCCACGACCTGCTTCGTGCCTACGTCACCGAACAGGCCTGCGCCCATGACAGCCAAGACGTCCGCGACGCCGCCGTGCACCGGGTCCTTGACCACTACCCGCACACCGCCCACAGCGCCGCGATGCCTATTGTGAGCAGGCACTGGCCGCCATCCGGGAGCTGGGAGAGCGCAACTGGGAGGCCGCTACCTGGGATCGCCTCGGCTACATTCATGGTCGGCTGAGGAGTCACGATCGAGCCGACACGTGCTACCAGCGGGCCATCGACCTCTACCGGGAACTCGCCGATCGTTTCAACGAAGCCGATACGCTCGATCACCTCGGCGGCGCCCAGCACCGCGCAGGCGACATCGAGGCCGCCCGCCGGACATGGACATATACCCTTCGCATCTTCGACGAGATCGACCATCCCGACGGCGATCAGGTCCGCGCCAAACTGGGCGGCACCGGTCGTCAGCCGGACCAGCCCGCAGGAATCGGATAACCCCGCGCCAGGCATGATCGTTTGCGGGCACTCCTGCGCCGGCACCATCGCCCAGCCCGGAACAGCCGTATCGGTCGGGATAGGAAAAGTCGGCGGCAAATGCCTCTGACACTGCCCGGCCGTTCAGGCCGGGACGGGGACGCCTGAGCTGGGACCGATGAGGTGCCGCAGGTCGCTTGCTGTCGCGGCGACCGCTGGGGAATAGGTCAGCGGGTACCGGGCGAGCGCGGCCATCAGTGAACAGGCCGCTTTGGCGAGCGCGGTGTGATCGTCGCCAGCGTGCGCGCGTGCCAGCGCCCGGAGCGGGCTGGTGAATCTGCGGCTCGGGTCGCAATCGCGCCATGCCTCGGCGTGAACAAGCAGGGAAGCCACCGCCTCGCGGAGGTCACCGGCTGCCGAGGCATCCGCCGCCGCCATCAGCGCAGTCTGCGCAGCAGGCTCTGCGCTGTCCGCGTCGCTGCCGGTGTAGGCATGAGTGCTGGCCTCGTCGCCGGGGCCAGCAGGGTGCGGCTGTGCCGTTGCCGCGAGGACGGTCGGGAAGATGTCGAACTGCCCGAGAAGGCCGCTGATGTGCAACGCCGTCACCACGACGGGCGCGGGCGCGGCCAGGCGCATCACGCCGCCGAGCAGGGCGGCCCGGCGGCCGGTGCCAACCAGCACTGCCAGACCGCTGGCGTCACAGAAGGTCACCTCGGACAGATCGATCACGAGGCGGGTTGCCCGTGGCCTGAGCACGCTGAGAAGTTGCTCACGCAGCACAGGACTGCAGGCAACGTCCAGTTCTCCGCTGAGCACGGCGATGGTGTAGCCATCTCCCATGTATGCCGAGAACCTCAGCCCATCATCGTGAGGGGTGGTGTTGTGCAGCGTCATGCCGCCATGCCCTCTTGGTCCCGGGGGGAACCGGTCGCTGTTCGCTTCAGAGCTTGGTCAGCTTGGCGCAGGGCGTGCTGATACGCATGCGGTGGGAGCCGAAATCGATGAGCAGAGCGATGCCCTCTTCCACGCCGGTGACCGTGCCGAGCCCGTACTTGTCATGGGTGACCTGGTCGTTCACTGCGTAGGACTCAGTAGGGACTACCACATCTGGAACATTGAAGGGGCTGCCTGGCAGGTGACGCCGGGGCGCGGCGCGGTAAGGATTCATCATTTCCAGTATGCGCCCACCTGGCCGCTGCCGCCACGAGACCTCACTGGTCAGGCCCCACGCCGCCGTTCAGCGTCTGCCCCGGCCACGGTAGCGGGCTGACATGGCGACCGCGCCGTGGCCAGTGGCCTGGGTGGCCACCGCGGCTGGCTGCGGAGCGGCTGACCGCACGGCCGGCGCGATCCGCTCAGCAGGTGCGCCGGCGATCGAGCGCAGCAGGGCGGAGCCGGGCCGCACGGTGGCAGCCAGCGGGACCACATTCGCCTTGCGCATCAGTGCGCGCACGTCATTGGCTTGCGCAGGGGTCTGCAGGGTGATCACCACGCCAGAGGCGCCCGCGCGCGCGGTCCGCCCGGACCGGTGCAGGTAGGCCTTGTGCTCGGCCGGTGGATCCGCGTGGATCACCAGGTCAATGCCGTCCACATGAATGCCGCGGGCCGCGATGTCGGTCGCCACCATGACACGCGCCGCGCCAGAGGCGAACGATGCGAGGTTGCGCTCACGGACGTTCTGGCCCAGGTCGCCGTGGAGTTCAGCGGCGGGTATGTGCGCCGCAGTCAGCTGACGGGCGAGCTTGTGCGCGGCGTGCTTGGTGCGGGTGAAGATCAGCGACCGGTTCCTGCCGCCTGCCAGGGCGGCGACCACGCCTACCCGGTCCGTGGCTGCGACGGTGAGCAGGTGATGGACGATGGCGGCCGGCGCGGCAGCCGCCGGGTCGACCGAGTGCTTGGCAGGCTCGGTCAGGAAACGCCGCACCAGGACGTCGACGTCGCGGTCCAGGGTGGCCGAGAACAGCATCCGCTGGCCATCAGCCGGGGTGGCCTCCAGCAGGCGCCTCACCACCGGCAAGAACCCCAGGTCAGCCATGTGGTCCGCTTCGTCGAGCACGCTGACCTCGACATCGCCAAGGTGGCAGTGGCCCTGCTCCATGAGGTCAGCCAGCCGGCCTGGGCAGGCGACGACGATATCGGTGCGCGCCCGCAGGGCGGCTACCTGACGGCTCTGCGGGGTGCCGCCGAAGATTGTGACGACGCTCAGGCCCATCACCTCTGCCAGGGGCTTGATGACCGCCTGGACCTGGTTCGCCAGTTCACGGGTCGGCACCAGCACGAGGCCGCGTGGGCGGCATGCCAGGGTGTGGCCGTCGGCCAGCGCGGCGACCAGCGGGATGGAGAACGCGAGCGTCTTGCCTGAGCCAGTCTGGCCGCGGCCGAGCACGTCGAGGCCAGCGAGCGCGTCCGGCAGAGTCGCGGCCTGGATCGGGAAGGGGGTGGTGATGCCCGCACCGGACAGGGCAGCGACGATGGCTGCCGGAACACCGAGGGAGGTGAAGGTGACGCCGGGCGCGGCGGCGATGCCCGGCGCGGCGGCGATGCCCGGCGCGGCGGCGACGGTGACGCTAGGCGCGGAGGCGCCTGGTTTGCGTCGCCGGGTGCGGTGCCCTCGCCGGGCAGCGCTAGATCTTTCGATGGGCAGAGCTGACAAAGGATCGTCCTTCGGACTTAAGGTGGCCGCGTTGTCTTAGGGCCACCACATCCGTGGGAACCAGCTCGCTCACCGAGCGACGCACGACCGGCGCGCTCTGATAGCTACGCCTCACTACGTACCGTGTGCCACACAACCTACCACACCCCCGTGTGCCGCCTGCGGCCTGGGATGATGCGCTGGTGCCCGCCCGGCTCTGGCCTGGCGACACCGGCCCGGCGGGCGCGAGCACGATTTTTATGGTGCAGGATGGGAATATGCTGGCTGCTGCATGCGCTTGTGCTTGCGGTTGTTGTCGAAGCTTGCGATCGTGAAGACGCCCGCAGTTTTGGGCAGTGGGCGTCGCGCCGTCTGTATGTGACAAACTCCTCCAGTGGCGGGCGACCAGCAGCTGTTCCGCGCGAGGTGCGCGGATCACGGCTCGTCCCTCAAAGGAGACAGCAGGATGGCTCAGGGAACCGTGAAGTGGTTCAACAGCGACAAGGGATTCGGTTTCATCGCTCCAGACGACGGCACCGCCGACGTCTTCGTTCACCACTCGGCGATCGATATGGATGGCTACCGAAGCCTGGCGGAAAACCAGAAGGTGGAGTACACGGTCAAGCAGGGCCCCAAGGGGCCGCAGGCTGACCAGGTACGCGCAGTCTGACGGGGCCCGGCTGCCGGGCGCCCCGTGCGTTCTGCCGGTCCACCGCACATGATGTGACGGGACAGGGCTGGCACCTTCTCAGTGGGAGGTTGCCGGCCCTGTCTCCCGTCACATCATCGCGGGGGCAGCGCGGGAAGTGAGGTGGGGGTGGACCGCGTGGATATGCCCGTCGTGTGGGTGATCAAGGACGACGGGAGCGACATCATCCGGGCCGACGTCATCGCCGCGGTTGGCCGTGACTACAACGGCAACATCACCGCGCGGCTGGCCGCAGGTGAGGGTTCGGTGGTGACACTCGTCGTGCCGGGTGCACCGGCCGGCCCGCACACCCCCGAGGACTTTCACCGGCAGCTGATCAGGGTTCTTGCCGAACTGTCCCACGCGGCCGAAGCCATCGTTGTGCGGCCCATCTGCGATGAGCGGCACGGGTGGCAGTGGGTCACCGAGCCCTTGTAGGCCGGGCGTCAGCCGGCGAATTGGCGCTCGACTTCGCGCGCATGGTCCGCCGCTTTGCGGGCCGCGTCGGCGGCACGGCGGTACTCGCTGGCGTGCTCGGGCCGCCGGGCTGCCAGCTCATCGTGAACCTGGGCGAGCTCATCTTCTGTGGTGGCCAGGGCAGCGGCCGTCGCTGAGAGGCGTTTGCCCTTCTTGCGCTCCATACCTCAAGGATGCACCGCATGTCCACAGCCCTGCCAAGGGGCTGAGCAAGGTGGCGTGTGCCCGCGCCTCACGCGGCGGGCTTGCGCCAGGCCGGCGGCGGAGCGCGATCACGGGGCGATGAGGGCGTCGGTGAGCGGATCGATGCCGGCCAGCTTCGCCGCCAGCTCCGCGGTGAGATGATGCCGGGCGGCAAGCGCCGCTGGCGCGCAGTAGCTGACCTTCGTCTGCCCCGCGTCAGCCCAGATCAGCACCTTGAGCGGCAGGTCCAGCGCCACCAGCGGCGAGGCCACCATCACCGGCGTGCCAGCAGCAGGACTCCCGAATATCACCAGCGTGGTCTCGCGCAGATCCAGCCCAGCCTGGCTCGCCTCGGCACTCTGGTCGATCACGGCGAACAGCTTCATGCCCTTCGCGGCGACAAGGTCGGTCAGGCGCGCGACGGTACCGGCGACCGGCCGGGGGCTGAGCTTGGTGACGAGGTCAGTCTCGCTCCAGCTACCGTCCCCGGCCTCACTGACTACGGTCTTACTGTCTTCGGTCATCGCTGGGCCTCCTGTCGTGAGCATGGCGGAGTGATGGGGCCGCAACCGCGGATGTCTGCTGCCAACCAGCCTGCCCGGTCGCCGGGCCAGGCGATCGCCGGGGTCGGGGGTGGGCCTGCCGCCCTGCTCATCGAGCGGCCGGGCAACCCGTGCGAAGCTTGCTGTCATGCGAACGCACAGGAGCGGGCGTCCATGAGCGTGCCGCAGCCGGGAGCGCTTGCCGAGCCGCAGCCGGTGCTGAGCCCGCTCACCGCCGCGGCGATCTTCCTGGTGGTTGCAGTCAGCGAGGGCGGCGAGCCCGCCTGCAGGGACCTGCTCGCCGACCTCGCCGGGCTCCAGCGGTCCGTGGGGTTCCGCGTCCCAGGTGGTGAGCTGGCCTGCGTCGCCGGGATCGGGTCGCACCTGTGGGACCGCATGTTCACCGGCCCCCGCCCTGCTGAGCTGCACCCGTTCCGCGAGCTGGCCGGTGCCCGGCACCGGGCCGTGGCCACCCCCGGCGACCTGCTGTTCCACATCAGGGCCGGGCAGATGGACCTGTGCTTCGAACTCGCCGCGCAGATCATGGAACGCCTCGCCGGGTCGGTCACAGTCTGCGACGAGGTGCACGGGTTCCGGTACTTCGACGAACGCGACCTGGTCGGCTTCGTGGACGGGACGGAGAATCCCACCGGGCAAGCCGCAGCCACCGCGGCCATCACCAGCACCGAGGACCCCGGATTCGCCGGCGGCAGCTATGTCATCGTTCAGAAATATCTGCATGACCTGACAGCGTGGAACCGGCTGACTGTCGAGGACCAGGAGAAGGTGATCGGCCGCACCAAGCTGTCCGACATCGAGCTCGCCGACGATGCCAAGCCCGCCAACTCCCACGTCGCCCTGAACACCATCACCGGGCCCGGCGGTGCCCAGCGGCAGATCCTGCGGGCCAACATGCCGTTCGGCACTGTGGGGACGGGCGAGTTCGGCACCTACTTCATCGGCTACTGCGCCACCCCCGGCGTCACCGAGCAGATGCTTCAGAACATGTTCATCGGCAACCCGCCCGGCAACTACGACCGGATACTCGACTTCTCCACCGCCGTCACCGGGAACTTGTTCTTCGCGCCATCAGCCGGATTCCTCGACGACCTGCCAGCCCTCCCGGCCCCGAGTTCTTCGGCGGCCACACTCCCGGCCACAGCCGATGGCTCGCTGGGCATCGGCGGACTGAACAGGAGCAGCCAGCCATGAACAACCTGCACCGCGAGCTCGCCCCCATCTCAGACGCCGCCTGGGCCAGCATCGAGGAGGAGGCCCGCCGGACCTTCACCCTCTACCTGGCCGGCCGGCGGGTAGCCGATGTCGCCGGGCCGGCCGGCGTCACCCTGGCCGCCGTGGGCACCGGTCACCTCGGCGACGCTGGCTCCCTGGCGGACGGAGTCACCGCCCGTGTGCGCCGTGCGCAGCCGGTGGTCGAGCTGCGGGCCGCGTTCAGCCTGGACCGGCAGGCGATCGATGACGTCGAGCGCGGGGCCAAGGACCCGGACTGGCAGCCGGTGAAGGACGCCGCCAGGAAGATCGCCGTCGCCGAGGACCGGACGGTGCTGGCGGGATACCAGGCGGCAGGAATCGCCGGGATCCGGGACAGCTCCTCGAATCCGGCCCTGACTCTCCCGGCGGAGGTCATTCACTACCCCGACGCCGTCAGCCAGGCCGTGACCTCGCTGCGGCTGGCAGGAGTGGGCGGGCCTTACTCGCTGCTGCTCAACGCCCCTGCCTACACCGCCGTGAACGAAACCTCCGACCACGGCTACCCCATCCGGGAGCACCTCGCCCAGGAGATCGACGGGGAGATCATCTGGGCACCCGCGATCGACGGCGCCCTCGTCCTGTCCACCCGCGGCGGCGACTACGGACTGCACCTGGGCCAGGACCTGTCCATCGGCTATGCGTCCCACGACGCCAGCCGCGTTGAGCTGTACTTCGTCGAATCCCTGACATTCCTGGTGCACACCGCCGAGGCGGCCGTATCCCTTGTGACGGGGACGCCCACGTAGCTATAGCCGGCTCCGGTCGGGTCATTCGCCGGCTCCCAGCCGAAAAGCGCGAGATCGACCGTGAGGCAGGCCAGCGCTGATCCTGACGGCGGGCCAGGGCCGCATCAGGTATTGAGCAGGCATGTCGCCATGATGTCCGCGAGCCAGTTCTGGTAGCGGCCGGCGGGCCAGTGCTGCTCGCCCACCAGGGCGCGGTACATGTCATAGCTGGTCAGTGCCCAGACGACATCGGTGGCCTCGCCGGCCGCGAGACCGGTCCGCAGGAAGCGCCCTTCCTCCAGGTACGTGATCAGGCGCACCTGGTTGGCGCGGCGCCGGGACTCGACCTGCCGGGCGACGGCGCCAACCTCGGGCGCGACGGCCGCCGCGCCGCGCATCAGCTCGAACTCGGGAACCGATGCCTCGTAGGTCCGCCGGCAAAGCTCCGCGACCAGCGCCAGGCGCTCCCGCGGGTGCTGGGCGGCCCGCAGCCGGTCCACCAGGTCGTGCGGTGGCCCGGCAGAGGCGAGCGGGTCGACCAGGGCGGCCAGCACGCCGCGCTTGGAGCCGAAGGCGGCCTCCACGGTCTTGGCCGACACCTGAGCCGACGACGCGATGGCATCCATCGTGGTGGCCGCGTATCCAGCCGCCCGGAAGAGCTCCCGCGCCGCGGTGAGTATGCGCGCGCGCGTCTGCCCGGCCTGGCGCTGCCGGGCCGGCGAATGGTAGGGGCGCCGGGCAGCGCCCGGGCTAGGCGGTTCGGCCATGTTTGATAGTAGACAGCCTATTAGACAGGCATTACCCTATCGAAATTACGGGCACCGGCTCTCTGGAGGGCACGGGATCATGCGTTTCGAATCGTCGGTGACATCTGTGACGTGGATCCCGATCGAGGCCGTCGACGGCATCACCCGGCTGCCGTTCAGCGCTCGCATCGCCCATTACGACCCGCCTCCACCGGACGTGCTCGACGGTCTTGAGCAGCTGCGCGGCGAGGACCGGTTCCGCTTCGCCAATCAGCTGCGGGCATGGATCGAGGTGGACGGCGGGCGCGTAGTCGGGTATGGGCAGAGCGGGTCCGGCTGGATCGGGGCGACCACCGTGCGGGTGGGCCCATTCGGCGTGACGGTTCCCGCGGTCCCCTACCCCGATCTGCGCCCGCCCCCGGCGGTCTCGCCCGGGAGCGTGACGTTCGTGCAGACAGCCGGCGGCCGGACGGGCCTGCCGATGCCTCGGCTGGGGAGCAGTGGCCCGCACCTCGCGGCTCCCCCGGCCTGGACGACGCTGTCGCTGACCTTGCACGCCGACGGAACGAGCGAGCACGCACTGGCCGGCGCGAGCGCCTTTCCCCGCCACTGGGTGTATGACTCGGGCAGGCGGCTGGTGGCCAAGTCGGGCCTGATCGACTTCGGCCACTGGGCGAAGACGGCGCTCCACCAGGACAGTCCGTGGGGTGGCCATGACGCTCAGGCGCTCATGGTGGCGGCCGAAAGCGCCCTGGAACGTGAGCTGTCGGCCATTGTCGTCGGCTCCGCGCCGCAGTGGCAGCGGCTGGTTGCCGGGGATGTGCTGGTCCGCCAGGGCGATCATGCCGATGCGGTGTTCTTGCTGTTTGACGGGCTGCTTGATGTCGACATCGACGGGGTCCCGGCGGCCAGGGTCGGCCCGGGGGCGATCGTGGGGGAGGCGGCCGGCCTGGAGGTCAAGCGCCGCTCCGCGACGCTGCGCGCGGTGACAGAGTGCCGGGTGGCGCGCGTGCCGGGGACGGCGCTCGACAGCACCGCGCTGGCACGGCTGGCCGAGGCCCGGCAGCCCCGGGTGCACGCACAGCCAGGCCCGGGACGGCCGTCCAGGGATACCGGACGGGCCGGTACCTGATGGCCGGGGGCCGGTGGGACTCGGCGCTGGTGCCCCCCCGGCGGCTGCTGCCGCCGAAAGTGGCTGATGCCGCCGCGCTGGCGGCAGCGGGCCTTGTCTACGCCGGGGCGCTCGCTGGCAGTGTGGTCGCGCACGGCTGGTCCGTCCGGCTCGCCGTCGCAGCGGCCGTGTTCCCCGTGGTGGCGTCGCTGTGGTGGCGGCGGCGCTACCCGCTCCTGGTGCTGGCCATCGCGATCGCCATGATCGTGCTGGCTTTCCCCATGAGCGGGGCCATCGCCCTGGTCGCGCTGTACACGGCCGCGCCCCGGCTCGGTACCCGGATGCGGTTCGCCATCTGGGCGCTGGTCGCTGTCTGCGAGGTGACGGCCGACAGCCTCGCGCAGCACAGCCTGGCCCTGGGCCAGATACCGTTCGACGTCGCCGCACCCGGGGCCGCGATCGGGCTGGGACTGTACGTGGCCGCCAGGCGCGCCTACCTGGAGCAGCTGCGGGAGCGGGCCCTGATGGCCAGGGCGCTGGCCTCGTTCCTGCCGCCCGAGGTGGCCGAACTGGTCGGCGCCTCGCCGTCGGCCCTGTCACTCCAGGAGGAGCGGGAGGTAACCATCTTGTTCTCCGACATCCGCGGCTTCTCCACCTTCGCGGAGAGCGTCGCTCCGCGGCAGGTCGCCCACCTCGTCGGCCGTCACGTAGCGGCCATGGCCGAGGTCGTCCAGGCACACGGCGGCATCCTCGACAAGTTCGCCGGCGACGCGGTGATGGCGGTCTTCGGTGCGCCCAAGCCGCTGCCCGGCCACGCCGCCAGCGCGGTCAGCTGTGCGATCGCGATGCAGCGGCGGCAGGCTGACCTCAACGCGCAAGCGTCCGCTGTGGGCCTGCCAGCCTCCAGCATCGGCGTCGGCGTGAACAGCGGCACCGTTATCGCCGGAACGCTCGGGGGTGAAGGGCGGCTCGACTACACCGTGCTCGGCGACGCGGTGAACATCGCGCAGCGGCTGCAGTCGCAGGCCTCGGGCGGGGAGATCCTGATCTCGGCGGCGACGATGGCCCACTGCGCCTGGCCATCGGCCCAGGCCGCTGGCGCGCGCGTGCTCAAGGGGCGCCGCACGCCCGTCGAGGTGTACCGCATCCCCTGGGCCGACCGGTCTGAGCCGTCGGCCCCGGCGCCCCTGGCCCGGTCGTAGGACCAGCGCCCGAGCCTGCCTGCGACTTGCGGCCGGCGCGGCTGTCCGGACCCGGTGACAGCATGAGCGCGTGACCCTCGAGCAGCGGGCGCCCCGTGACGTGACCGCGCGTGACGTGACCGCGCCCGGCGCCCAGATCCGCCGCTCCGGCATGCGCGCGTTCGCAGCGAGCAGGGTCGGCGGGCTGCCGAGGTCGTTCTGGGCGCTCTGGAGCGGGACCCTGGTCAACCGCGTCGGCTACATGGTCGAGCCATTCCTGGCCTATTACCTGACCGGTGTCCGTGGGCTCTCCCTCGCGGTGACGGGTGCCGTGCTGGCGATGAGCGGCGCGGGCTCCGTCGTTTCCCAGCTCGTCGCCGGCTCACTGGCCGACCGCATCGGCCGCCGCGCCACGCTGACCCTGGGCATGGTCGCGAACGCGGGCGCACTGGTGGGCCTGGGCTACGCCAGGACCCTGGTAGCGATCATGACTGCCACGCTGCTGTTCGGCGCCACCATTGACATCTACCGCCCGGCCTCATCGGCGCTCGTCGCGGACCTGGTCCCGCCCGCTGAGCGGCCACGGGCGTACGGCCTGCTGTTCTGGGCGGTCAACCTGGGCTTTTCCGTGGCTATGGTGCTCGGCGGGACCCTGGCCAGAGCCGGCTTCCGCTGGCTGTTCTGGGTGGACGCGGTCACCTGCGTCGCCTTCGCGGTGATTGTCTGGCGTGCGGTTCCCGCTGACCACCCGCGACGGGAACGGCGGGCCCGCGGCCGCGTGACCCCCGCGGAGGCGGGCAGGCGCGCTGCCCTGGCGAGCCGCGCAGGCAAGCTCCGCGACGTGGCGCGCGATGGAGTGATGATCGCCTACCTGGCACTCACCCTGTGCTACTGCCTGGTCTACCTGCAGGCTTACACGACGCTGCCGCTCGCCATGCGGTTGCGGGGCATGCCGCCGCAGGCCTACGGCCTTGCCATGGCCGTCAACGGGGTGCTGATCGTGGCACTGCAGCCGGTTGTCAGCGCCTGGCTGGGCCGGCGCAATCGCACGATCGTGCTCGCGGCGGGTTTCGTCCTGGTGGGCCTCGGCTTCGGGCTGACCGCCGTGGCCACCTCGGTCATCGCCTACGGGCTGACGGTCGGCGTGTGGACGCTGGGCGAGATCGTCACCGCCGGGATCGGCGCGGCCATCGTGGCCGACCTGGCCCCCGCCCATATGCGCGGCCGCTACAGCGGCGCCTACGGCGCCACGTGGTCCGCGGCCTACCTGCTCGGCCCCCTCGCCGGCACCCGGCTCCTCGCACTCGGCGCGCCGGTCCTGTGGGTTTCCTGCGCCGGCTTGAGCGCACTCGCGGCCGCGGGGCTGCTGGCGCTGGGTCCCGCCATCAGCCAGCGTGCCCGCTACCTGGATACACAGCCGTGAACCGCTGCCCGGAACTGGTCAGGCGCAGCCCAGGGGCGGGTGGGGATCAAGTGAATGGCGTTGGGCGAATCGGCCGTTATCAGAATGATATGGGTGTTAATCTCAGTCCCGGCCGGGCGTCCCGCAGTCCCGTGACGGCGACGGCAACCGGCCACCGCTGGGACTCTCAGCGCGGTTTCGGGATCCTGCCGGGAAGCCGGGAGGACGCGGCCGGTGGCCCATGGCCCCGGTGGGCACATCGCCCGCCCGCAATGCGGCCCGCGGTTGGGGAGCGCACATGGCCAAGCCCCGCCAGCTGACCGTCGGCGGGTAAGGACGTAGGAGCGTGACACGCCCGTGGGTATGCGTTGGCCTGCCATCGGTTCTTGCTTCTCCCGCGCCAGAGCGCTGACGGCGGTGCCGCTCACCGCGGCGCTGCTGGCCACGGCGGTCATGGTCTCCTCCGCCGGGACGGCGGGGGCGGCGCCACAGCCCAGCATCAGCCAGGTCCAGCACAAGCTCTTCGTGCTGATGTCCGCCGAAGACCAGGCGGTCCAGCAGTATGACCAGGCCAGTCAGGCTCTGGCCAGCGCCAGGCAGCGCCTTGCGTTCGTCAACCTCGAGGTCGGCCGGGACCGGGTCCAGTTCCAGGCGATGCGCGGCAAGATCGGGCAGATCGCTGCCTTCGCCTACGAGAACGGCAACATGACGTCGTTCGGCGCCCTGCTGACCGACCCCAACCCGCAGACGGTCATCGCCCAGGCGTCCGTCCTGCAGCATCTGTCCAGTGACCGCGCCGCCCAGCTGAACCAGGTCATCGCGGCTGCCCGCCAGTACGCCGACGCCCAGCAGACCGCGCACCGGACGGAAGCGGCGGTCAAGGCCCTGCAGGCGCAGCGGCTGGCGAAGCGCAAGACCATCGCCGCCGAGGTAACCAAGCAGCAGGCCCTGCTCGCTGAGCTCACCTCCCAGCAGCAGGCGGCGCTCGACGGCGGCACGACCATCGGCACGTACACGGGGCCGACCAACACCCCCGGGGAGAAGGCGGTCGCGTTCGCCTATGACCAGCTCGGCAAGCCCTACGTGTGGGGTGCGACCGGCCCCGGCTCCTTCGACTGCTCCGGGCTGGTCCAGGCTGCCTGGGGGTCGGCCGGGGTGGCGATCCCGCGTACCACCTACGAGCAATGGGCCGCACTGCCCCATGTGCCGCTGGCGACTCTTCAGCTGGGCGACCTGATTTTCTTCGACGCGATCGGGCACGTCGGGATCTACGTGGGCAACAACACGATCATCGACGCCCCGCAGCCCGGCGAGTTCGTGGAGCTGGTCAGCCTGTCCTCGCCCTGGTACGCGGCGAACCTGGACGGCGCCGCCCGCCCCTGACGGGAGCCAAGCGCCGCCGAACGGCGTCATGACAGGTGCCCGCTGACGATGCGGCAAGTATCGGCATCGCCAGCCGGGAGCGGTTATGGTTCGTATGGGGGAGCTCTGTGACGGTGCTCTCGGCGCCATGGTCCTGGCCGACACCCGCCGACTGCTTTTCGTCGTCGACTTTCCGTCCGTCGACCACTCGAGAAAGGCGGCTGCTGTCCTTCCTTGCCATCAGCCGCGTTGACGGCGCTCCGGGACCCTTGGCAGGGCACATCCTGGCCAGCAGGTCCGCTGCGATCGGGCTGACGTGTGGGGACGTGACAGCATGATCGTGGAAGGTGACACCAGGATGATCGCTTCGGGCAGCGCGGGTTGCGGTCATGAACGCACGCCGCCACCGCTGATGACGGCGGTACGGATAGCTGCTGTGCACGGGTAGCGGGCTGTGGACAGACGGGTGCCGGCCAAGGAACGGGTCCGGGTGGGGGTCGTGCCCTCGCTCGCCGACGGTTTCATCGCCAGGCCGGAGACGGCTTCTGCGCTCGGGTCGGCGCTGGCCCCCGGCGCCGTGGTGGCGCTGGTGCCGGGCCGGGCTGCGGCGGCCGGGACCAGGGACTGGCAGGGTGCGTGCGGCAAGACCCAGCTCGCGGTGTCCTCCGCGGAGTGGCTGTGGCAGTCCGGCAGGGTGGACCTGCTGGTCTGGGTGACCGCCACCAGCCGGGCGGCGGTGCTGTCCGGCTACGTGGAGGCGGCAGTCGCCGAGATGGGCGCCGACCCCGCTGGCGATGCGGAGGTGACCGCCGGCCGCTTCATCAGCTGGCTCGCCGAAACCAGCTGCCCATGGCTGGTGGTGCTCGACGACCTCTCCCAGGCGGCGGACCTGGAAGGGCTCAGGCCGGCAGGCCCGGCCGGCCGGGTGGTCATCACCACCAGGAATCCAGCGGCCGTCTCCGACGAGCACCGGGCGCGGGCTCTCCCGGTCGGTGCCTTCAGCCCCCGCGAGGCCCTGAGCTACCTGATGGGCCGCCTCACCGCCGACCCCGACCAGCGGCTCGGCGCGATCGACCTCGTCCAGGACCTCGGCTGCGAGCCGCTGGCGCTCGCCCAGGCCAGCGCGGTCATCGCGAGCTCGGTGCTGTCGTGCCGCGACTACCGGGACTATTTCGCGCGCAGGCGGGACCAGATGGCCCGGACGGCCGGCGGCGAACTGGCGGCAGCCGCGGTCACCTGGACATTTTCCGCCGAGCAGGCCGACCGCCTGTCACCCGGGGCCGCCCAGTCGCTGCTGGCGCTGGCCGCGCTTCTCGACGGCAACGGGATCCCCACCGAGGTGTTCGGTGCCCCGTCCACGGTCAGGTACCTGGCGGGAAACGCCGCCGGCCGCCCGGCGGATCGTGAGCTCGTCCGGGGAGCACTCCTCGTTCTGGAACGGGTGGGGTTGCTGGCTGCCGACCGCACCGGTGGGCCGAGGATCCGGGTGACCGCGGTGGTGCAGGCGGCGGTCCGGGCAGCGACACCGGCCGCGATGCTGGACCGGACGGCGCACGCCGCAGCCGACGCGCTGCTGGAGGTGTGGCCGGAGGAGGAGCCTGGGCCGTGGTCGGCGGGGGCGCTGCGGTCGTCCGCTGCCTGCCTCCAGCGGGGCGCGGGAACCCTGCTGTGGGCAGGCAGATGTCACCCGCTCCTCATGCGCTCCGGGCAGAGCCTGGACCAGACGCACCTGGCGGGCACTGCCGTCGGTTACTGGCGGGAGCTGGCCACGGTCAGCGGCCGGGCGCTGGGGCCGGACCACCCCGACACGCTGGCGACCGGGCACCGGCTCGCGTACGCCTACCTGGCGGCTGGCCGCGCCTCAGAGGCAGTCTCGTGGTTCCAGTGGGCGCTGGCCGAGCGGGCGCGCGCGCTCGGCCCGGACCATCCCGGCACCATCGCCGCCAGGCTCAACCTCGGCCGCGCCCTCGTGGCGGCGGGCCAGCTCGATGACGCGCTCACGGTCCTGGGTGGCGTCGTCGGCGACTATGAGCGCATACGCGGGGGCGACCACCCAGACACACTGGGCGCCCGGGACGAGCTCGCCGCCGCGGACTACACCGCAGGCCACTTCGCCGACGCGATCCGCCTGCACCGCCGCACGCTGGGCGACCGCGAGCATGTCCAGGGACCCCAGCATCCGGATACCATCGCCACCCGGCAGAAGCTGGCCGACGCCTACATGGCCGACGGCCGGCTCAAGAACGCGATCTCCCAGTACAAACGGGTCCTCGCCGACTGGCAGCGCGCACTGGGCCCGGACCATCTGGACACGATCGCGGCCCGGGCCAGCCTCGGCTCCGCCTACCACTCGGCCGGCCGGATGGCCTCTGCGCTGCAGATGTTCGAGGAGGCCGGCGCGGGCTACGAGCGGGAGCTGGGCGCCGATCACCCCGATACCCTCGCGTGCCGCCTGAACCTCGCACACGCCTACTACGACGTGGGCCGGCTGACCGACGCGCTGTCGCTGCTGCGCGACATCGCCGCACGCTGCGAGCGGACCATGCCGCCCAGCGACCCGCTGGCGCAGTCCGTACGGGAGTCCCTGGCGAACGTCGGCGGAGGTGACGGCAGCGCCCGGTGACGCTTTGTCCCGATTGGATACGCTGCCAGTCCGGAACCGCGGACAGATCTGGAGGACGCCCATGTCGGCTGCTGGCGAGGATCCCGGGGCCAGCATCAGCGCGCAGGTCGCGCAGCGCTGGCAGGCGATCGATCCGCTGCTGCCCGAGCCGGGAGCCATGCCGCCGGGCTGTGGCGCGGACCTGACCGTGGCCGGGGCGGACGGCCAGCCGGTGGCCACCGGGACCTGCGAGCACTGGCAGGTGCCGCCGGAGTCGATGGACCTGACCTGGGGCGCGGCACACAGATTCCAGCTCACCGCCCGGTTAGGGGGACCCGACGTCGCGGACGTGCTCGGCCGGCTGCTGTCGCTCTGGCAGGAGCATCTGGACGGCGTGCCGCAAGCCCGCGATGAGGACACCGCCGCCGTGGTGCTGTGGCCCAGCCGGGACATCGGCGGGATCGCGACCTTGCTGCGCCGCGGGTTCGCACCGCGCGGCGTCGTGGCGGCCCGCACGGCCAGCCGCCACCCCACCACCGGCGGCCCAGGCCCGGCCACGGGGCCGGGACGCGACGGCGTCCAGATCAGGCGGGCCGTGCCCGCGGACGTCGATGCGGTCACCCGGCTGGGACTGGAGACGATCCGGTTCGACGCCCATTTCGGCGGTGTCATCGAGCGGCCCAGCACGGCGGCCGCGCTGCGGCAGGAGGCCGACGGGCTGCTGGCCGGGGCCGAGCCCTGGATCTGGCTGGCCGAGCGGGACCGCACGCCGGTCGGCTTGCTGTACGCCGAGCGGCCGGAGGACGCGGGCTGGATCGCCCCGCTGGTGCGCCTGTCACCGGTCGCCTACCTGACGCTGATGGTCGTCCTGCCCGGCGAGCGCGGCGGCGGCATCGGCGCTGATCTGACCGCCCGGCTGCACGGCGAGATCAGCGCCGCCGGGGTGCCAGTCACGCTGCTGCACTACGAGCAGACCAACCCGCTGTCCGTGCCGTTCTGGGGGCAGCAGGGATACCGGCCGCTGTGGACCTCATGGGAGGCCAGGCCGGCCAGCGTCATCCGCTGACCGGGGCCTCCCGCACGGGGCCTCCCGCACGGGGCCTCCCGCACAGGCCGCCCGCGGGTCAGTGCCGTGAGGAGTCGCTCTCCCGGCGGATCTGGAAGAACGGCGAGCGCAGGATGAAGCGCGCGCTGAACATCATGATCAGGCCCAGGCCGATGATGCCGACCAGCGACCAGATCTGCGCCGCGGCCGCAGCCTGCACCGACTTGACGAACATCCACCCGAGGAAGCCGGCGGCACCGAGCGGGAGCACGCCGAGGATGACGAAGTCCCAGGCGCCGCTGAAGACCCGGCGGCGGTAGTAGACGATGGTCGCCAGCGCGGTGAGGATGTAGAAGATCGCGAACAGCAGCCCGGTCACGTCGATCACGTCGTAGAAGGCGTTCTGCACCGAGGTCGTCAGCAGATACACCCAGGTCAGCGCGATGAGTAGCACCCCGACGACGATGCTGGCGGCCACCGGCGTGGAGAACCGGCGGGACACGTTGGACAAGAATCCCGGCAGCGCCCGGTAGCTCGCCATGCCGTAGGCGATCCGGGAGCTGAGCACGATTCCGGTGCCGGTGGTGGCGATGACCGACAGCGCGATGGACAGCGCCATCATCTTGGCCCAGAACCCCCCGCCGAGTGCCTGGGCCACGTAGACCAGCGCGGAGGCCGAGTGGGCCTGCAGCTGGGCCGGGGGCACGACGCCCTGCAGGCCGACCTGCGACAGCGTGTAGATGATCGCCAGCAGGGCGACCGCGAGGATTGCCGCCCGGCCCGGGTTGGTACGGCGGTGCTTCACTTCCTCGTTGACATACAAGGTGCCGTCCCAGCCGCCGTAGACGAACACCGCGATGAGGAAGCCCGCGACCGCGCTGCCCTTGCCGTCGATGCCGCTGAGGCTGAACCAGCCCTTGGTGATCGGAACGGTGCCAGCGTGGTGGCCCAGCACCGCCAGCAGGCCGGCGACTGCCAGGCCGATCAGGATCAGGTACTCGACCAGGGCCATGCCGACCTGGGTACGGGCGGTGATGCGGATACCGACGACCGCGATCACGAGCATGACGACGCCGACGGCGCTGCCGATGGCGATCCAGGCCCAGGGGTTGGTGGAGGTAGAGCCGAAGACGGCAAGCACCGACGGCCCGAGCAGCAGGATCTCGGCGACCGTGCCGATGATGTAGGCGACCACCATCAGCCATCCGGTGAGGAAGCCCAGATACGGGTTGATGGCCCGGCCGACCCACTCGAATGAGGCACCGCAGTTGGCGTTCCACATGTTGCACCGCCGGTAGGCATTGGCGATGATCAGCATGGGGACGGCGGTGAGGAGCAGGATCGGGCCGCTGCCGTAGGCGGTCGCCGCCGCGAGCGCGGCCAGCGACAGCCCGATGGTCGCCGCCGGGGCCGATGACGCCATGCCGATGACGGTGTCCTGCGCCACCCCGATCGCGTCGGGCTCGAGCCGGGCGGCCGGCGGCGGTGCGGTGCCTGCCATGGCAGCCGAGGACTGATGCGTCATCTGTTCTCCTCCGATGCTGGCGCAGGTGCGTCAGGTCTGCTCGCGGCAGCGGACAAGGCTTCGGTCAGCGCCTGGCACGAGCGCGTGCACAGGAGCGCGTGGAAGGTCTGCCGGGTCGCGACAGCACCCACCCCCAAGTCGCCCATGAACCCTTGCCCGCCCCTGGCACCGCTACGGCGCGCCCACAGCGACCGTTCACACCACCGGATCAGGACACCCGGGGCGCGAGCCAGCGTTTACCGCCGATGCCTGCGACGATGCGAGGCTCGGTTGGCCACGCGCGAGATCATAGCGGTTATTTCCGGCATACCACAAGTGCCAGAAATGTCTTTAATGTTACGACCCCCACACCAGGCGTGACCTGCCAATCGTGACATACCGCAATCTAGGGTAACTCCGGGCCCGGCAGGCGCGGCAGCAGGGCCAATTTGCCGGCCAGTCGTCAACCTGAGCGCATCATGGCAGGTCGGCGGCCTGCTGCCAGAAACAGGGCGGGGATGAGCAGCCCGGGCACCGGCTCATCCACCGCATACGCCAAGAAGCCCGGGCGCCATTCCCGGTGAATGGCAGGCCGGGCTCTCCGGCTGTTTTCTGAACAGCGGATCAGCGAATCCCGCTAACCGGCGCCGTCCGCAGAAATGCCCCGGTCACGCGATCTTCATGGGCACCGTCCGGCACGGTCCCAGAGCACCGGTGCCCTCGTCGTCCAGGCACACCCGGACCGAGGCAACCGTGCCCGGCCCGCCCGTGACATCGGTCGTGATGACCATGGAGGCGGACTGCCCAGGTGCGATGAAGCCCGGCTCGCAGAAGCTGCTGTCCGAGTTGATGGCAACACCGCCCGGAAGGACACAGGGCGGATTGCTGGCGATACTGGCGTGCTTCACGCTGACGATGACGAGGTCCTCAGAAGCTGAGCCCGGTCCCATGCTGGTCTCGGTGAAAACGAACGTGAGCATCTGCCCGGGCTGAATGACCTTGATTCCCCCCGAGACCATTCCCTCCAGCGTGAACACTGGTCTCGCCGCCGGCGCCGCCGCCCGCAGAGCGGTCGCGGACGCGCTGGTCACCGTGGTGACGAGCAGGCCCGCGGCCGCCGTGGAACCGATGACCGCAGCCAGCCTGCCCGTCCTTTTCACGGGAATATGCATAAACCCCCCCTTTATGATTGGATCGTCTTGTCCCCCGCATGTTCTACGCCTACATTATGAATGGCAGGCGCGGCTCTGGGACAAGAATTACGACGGCTCGCGGGCCGCCGTCTCCGGGCGGGTGAGCTGGCCCTGGTGGTGCAGCAGCCGGACCCGCGCCAGGGAAGTGCCATCGGTCCCACCGGGAGGTGACGCCCGGCCCGGCCTGGCCGGCCGTCCGGCCCTGGCAGGCAGCCGCCCGTGGGCGCGATCGTGCGATCAGTGACACAGACCGCGCTCACCGACGCACCGGGACGGCATCTATGGGACAGCAGCCGCTGGCCACCGGCACTGCTCTGCCAGGCAGCTATGTGAACCCTGCCGGTGAGTTCGTCCGCGACCAGCGCTACATCACCTCCAGGATCACCGCCGACGGGCGGGACGGCTTCCCGGTCGAGCCCGGCCGGTACCGGCTCGTGGTCAGCCGGGCCTGCCCGTGGGCCAACCGGGCCATCATCGTCCGCCGCCTGCTCGGCCTGGAGGACGTGCTGTCCATGGGCATCACCGGGCCGGTACACGACGCCCGGAGCTGGACCTTCGACCTCGACCCGGGCGGCCGCGACCCCGTGCTCGGCATCGAGCGGCTGCGGGAGGCATACCTGGCCCGCTTCCCCGGCTACGACCGCGGGATCACCGTCCCCGCCATCGTGGACATCCCGAGCGGCAAGGTCGCCACCAACGACTACCCCCAGATCACCCTCGACCTGTCCACCCAGTGGCGCGCCTACCACCGGCGCGGCGCCCCCGACCTGTACCCGCGGGACCGCCGCGGCGAGATCGACGAGGTCGCCCGGCTGGTGTTCCGCGATGTCAACAACGGCGTCTACCGCTGCGGCTTCACCGGCACCCAGGAGGCCTACGAGCGGGCGTACAACCGGCTGTTCGGCCGCCTCGACTGGCTGTCGGCCCGGCTGGAGAACCAGCGCTACCTGGTCGGCGACGCCATCACCGAGGCCGACGTCCGGCTGTTCACCACCCTCGCCCGCTTCGACGCCGTCTACTACTCACACTTCAAGTGCAACCGGCAGAGGCTGGCCGAGATGCCGGTGCTGTGGGCCTATGCCCGCGACCTGTTCCAGACTCCCGGCTTCGGCGACACCATCGACTTCGACCACATCAAGCGCCACTACTTCGGCGTGCAGCGGGACATCAACCCGACCGGCATCGTGCCGGTGGGCCCCGACCTGTCCGGGTGGCTCGCGCCGCACGGGCGGGAACGGCTCGGCGGCCACCCGTTCGGGCAGGGCTGCGCGCCGGGACCGCCGTCAGCGCAGGAGACGGTCCCCGCGGGGCACACCCCGCTCGCGTCAGGTCACAGCTGTGCGGTGACGGCCTTCACCCCGGTGTAGGCCGCCGGGCCTACCGGCGCAAGGCCAGGCGGGCCGAGGCCAGCCGGTGCGGGCCGTCCAGCAGCCAGACCGACAGCTCACCGGGTGCCGGGCTGGAGACCAGGCTGGGCTCGTGGCCAGGCAGCATGGGGCGGTGGTATTCCAGCTCGGCAGCCACCGGCGGCTCGCCAGGCGCGGCAGGCCCGGCGAGCACGTCCTCGACTGCCGCCCAGTAGACGGTGTTGTTGACATGGCCCGCCGGGTCGAAGTCACTGGCCCGCAGCGGCCACAGCCGGCCGGGCAGCGAGGGCGGCGGCCCAGGATGCGACAGCCGCGCCGACACCCGGCGCCCTCCGGTGGACGGCCCGTACAGCCGGTGGAACGCCGCGCCCAGCGGGCAGGGGCGGCCATCCGCGCGGGTGATTGCCACCCAGACCGCCCGGGCCTGCACCAGGTCGCCCGACGGGCCGGACACGGTGGTGATGCGTTCCGCCCACCGGGGACCGGTCGCCGAGCAGAACGTCCGCAGCGCGACCCGCTGGCCCAGGCCCGGATAGTCACGCACGGCCACCTCACACCGGCGCAGCAGCCAGCCGTACGGCTCGTCCCAGCCCGCGGCGGCGAGATCGTCTTCCGCGGCCTCCTGCAGATAGCGGGCGAGCGCGTCGAGCCGGAGCCGGCCGGCCGGGGTCACGTCGGTGCTCCGGACAACCCGGGCGGCCGTGAACACCCGGCCCTGGGCCGGATCGGGCTCGAACACCGCCGGGGAGGGCGTGTTCTCCGGACCCGGGCGCCGTGGGACAGGCTCCATCCCGGCATTGTCCCCGACCTGACCCGCGGCTCGCGCGGCGCGGGCGCCTAGGCTCAGCGGTGGGAGGGTGAGGGAGGTCCGGCGTGTCACGGCGCATTCACGGCTGGCGGAAGCTCGCGGGCTCGGCCTGGGGCCGCCCGATGGACCCGCAGTTCCTCGGCGACCTCGACCTCGACGCCGACGCCCTGCTCTCCTACATCGAGGAAGCGCGCCGCCGCACGGGTGTGCACGTCACCGTCACCCACCTGGTGGGCAAGGCGGTCGCGCACGGCCTGGCCCAGGTGCCTGAGCTGCGGGTCCGGCTCGCGCACGGGCGCGAATACGAGCGCGAGAGCATCGACGTCTTCTTCATCGTCGCGGCCGAGGGCGGCGGCGAGCTGACCGGCGTCAAGATCCACGATGCGGACCGCAAGTCGGCGGTGGAGATCGGCGAGGAACTCAGCCGCCGCTGCGCGGCTATCGGCGCCGGCCGCGATCCCGAGCTCGGGCGCGGTAAGGCCGTGCTCACGGTGCTGCCGCCGCACCCGCTGCGCTGGGTGCTGCGGCTGGCAGCCTGGCTGACCTCCGACCTCAACCTCGACCTGAGCCGCCTGGGCATGCCCCGCCAGGCGTTCGGGGGCGCCATGATCACCTCGATCGGGGGCTGGGGGATCAGCCATGCCTACTCCCCACTGGCGCACTATTACCGGGTCCCGGTGCTGATCCTCGTCGGCGCCGTGCGGCAGTCCCCCGCCGCCGTGGCTGGCCAGGTGGTGGTGCGCCCGATGCTCACGCTCACGGCCACCTTCGACCACCGTTACGTGGACGGTTTTCACGCGGTGCAATTCGCGCGGGCGGTCCGCGACTACTGCGAGAACCCCGCTGCCTTCGACCCCCCGCCGGGCCTGGTCAGCCACCCAGCCTGAGGCCAGGCGGCAGGCCGCGCACCGGGACCACCAGGGGGTCAGCTGCCCGGCTGGCTGGCCGCGATGTACTCGGCGACCCGCTGGACGGCGGCCCGCAGCCGCCGGAAGTAGGCGGCGCGGCTCAGCGACAGGCGGTGCGCCGCGTTCTCATGGCTTGATGCGGGGTCCAGGTAGCCCTGGATCAGCACCCGCCGCATGAGC
>DATKRG010000246.1:0-3990 GCA_035532275.1 Streptosporangiaceae bacterium
GCGGGCGTCGAGCGGATTGGCGATCTTGTCCAGGTAATACCGGGGGACTTCATAGACCAGCTGCCCGCTGATCGCCTCTCCGGGTGACAGGGCGAAAGGCATGCTCATCGGGGACAGGCTCAGCGACGGCGGCAGCGCCCAGCCCGGCGGCGGGCAGAGGGCCTCGCCCGCGCGTCCCCACGAACCAGGTGTCAGCCTGACGTAGAGCAGCACGGTGAGGCTCGCGTCCTGCCCGGTCTCCGTGCTGGTGAAACGCGCGTTGAAGGACCGCAGGTGCGCTGGTGCGTCAAGGCCCGTACTGGCCTCGCGTTCGGTGTCTGTGGTGCCGGTGCCGGAGATCTCGACCTTGATATCGGGGAAGCCGGGCCTCACCCATGGCGGCAAAGGCCAGTTCCGCGCGGCAGCAAAGAAGCAGGTGAACGCCGCCACGAAACAGACGCCCGCGACCGGCATCCAAGGATTCCCGAAGAGGGAGTAACGCGGCTCTTTCACGAAGTAGGCAATTGCAATAGCGGCCAGGAATGCAAAGAGCGTCAGGAGCAGCCTGCCAAGCCAGGCCCAGAGTTCACGGTACGGTCGCACGGCGGGAGTCTACGCGCTGATCAGCGTGGCCGCGACGAGGCCGCTTCCCGGCCTGCCCAGGGCCTCACGGGGCCAGCTCCGGGCCCCAGCCGCCCGCCCCCGCGCCAGCCGATCCGTCGGCCTGTGTCCCGCATCACGACCTGAATTGGCCGCCTGACCTGCGTCTTGCTTAATGACCAGAGGTGCGGGTACCCGCTGGGAGCGCGGGCGTCAATCACCCCGCCCGCACAGGGAGTGATAGATATGGCTGGGACTCTGCGAGTTCGCCGGAGCCGCGGTGCCCTCAGCGGTGCGCTGCTGGTCCTGCTCGGAGCATGGGGCGGGCTCATCCCGTTCATCGGACCGTACTTCCACTACGCCTACACCCCGGACAGTGCCTGGACCTACACCTCGGGCAGGCTGTGGCTGGAGGTCCTGCCGGCCATCGGCGCGCTGGTAGGCGGCATGACCGTGCTCGTCAGCAGGCTGCGGCCGATGGCGATGTCCGGTGCCTGGCTGGCCGCCGTCAGCGGCGCCTGGTTCGTCACCGGCGGCACGCTGGCCACGCTCTGGATGAGTGGGACCGGGCCGGCGCAGGGAACGCCGGCCGGCGGAGCACTGACCCGCGCGGTCGAGCAGATCGGGTTCTTCACCGGGCTGGGAGCCGCCGTGCTCTTCGTCGCCGCCGCAGCGCTCGGGCGGCTCTCCGTGGTCTCGGTCCGCGACGCGCGACCGGGTGCGCACGCGAAGGCGGTTCCCGTCGACGCCGCGAAGGGCACGGCCGGTGCCGGGGCGGCGCGCCAGCCGGCCGCTGCCGCGCCCGCTGCCGGGCCGGCCGGTACTGGCGATCCGGCGGATGCCGCCACTCCGAGGGCCCGCGATTTGATGGATGCCGGGGCCGAAGCGCGCTAGGCGACCGTGTCCCCGGCGGCCGGCCGGCAATGGCCGTGGCCGCCGGGGACTTTCGCGGCGGAGCGGCACCGAGTGCCCGGCGCCGGTATGGGGTGGCACTCGCCGCGTCCGTCGTCCGTCGTCCGTCGTCCGGGGGCTCGGCTAGTGGAGGTGCAGGCTCACGCCGAGCAGCGGCAGCCACCATAGGAAGATGGCGAGCACGGCGGACACGACGTCCTTGAGCAGGCTGACGGTAATGTAATGACCGCCCACAGCGATGACGAATCCGATGACGATATAGATCAGCATGATGAATCGGGCAGAGAATCGCTTACTCATGACCCGCTCTCCATCCCTAGGCCATTGAACCGGGCCATCCAAGTTCCCGCATGGCACAATGCCAAACAACGGACTGCGCGGACAGCCACGCGAGCGGTGCTCGGTCCGGTGCGGGCTACGGCGGGGGCACCCATCCGCCGGTCACCTGCTAAGCTCCCGATCTGTACCGCGTTGAGCGCGCATCAGGCCGCAGCGGTAACGCAACGGCACGTTCCCGTGGTCAGGCGGCAGCCATGTCGCATCCGCGGAAGCCAGGGTTTCCCTTGGCAGCAGGCAGTCAGTGTCGGCGTCGGCGTGGTGTCATTAGTGCCGTAGGGAGCCGTGGCGACCGAAATCAGGCCGGGACGTGCTTAGAGCGCTGCGGCGAGGAGAGTACTGGCAGGAGGGTCACGTCCACTGGCGGTCGCCAGGCACGGCCGAAGCCCGGAAGGCCGTGCGGCCGGGACTCCCCGCCGAGATCGATCATTGTGCCTGATGGGACGTGAGATCGCCTTGGTCTCAGGGAGCGGCCACGTGGACGTGGGTTCCGCGGAAGCGGGGCTCACTGCCTTGCTGGAGGCGTGCGACAAGGCCGTCGATGAGATCGGATCGGCCATCCCGCCGGCCCAGTTGCGGGCACTGCTGATCGTCGGCCGGGTGGGCAGCGTGAACCTCAACCAGCTCGCCCGGGCGCTGGATTCCTCCGCGTCCGCCACCAGCAGGCTGGCTGACCGCATGCAGGCGGCCGGGCTGCTGACCCGCGGCCGGGCCCCCGCGAGCCGCCGCGAGATCGTGCTGATCCCCACCGAGTCGGGGCGGCAGCTTGCGGAGTGGGTCAGGGATCAGCGCCGTGCCGTGCTCGGCCAGATGCTCGAAACGATGAGCCCTGACGGCCGCGAGGCGCTGGTGCGTGGGCTTGCGGAGCTGGCGGCGGCGCTCGCCGGGCACTCCTAGCCCGGCCGGGTAGCCCTGTCGGCGGAGCAGTCCTGGCCCGGCCGTGCGGGCGTGCCCGATAAGTCGATATGTGCGCTCAGCCGCGTCATAACCCATCCGTGACCTGCAGGGTTGCCAAGCTGGAGCTACGGTGAGACTCTTTCCTTATGGAAACATTTTCTATAAGGAAAGAGTCTGCCAGGGCCGCCGGTGATGCGCCGCCGGCTCCGGCAGACAGGACGCTCACCGACCTGGCCCGCCTGGATGACAGTGAGTTGCTGGGCATCGTCCGGATGCTGCCGCAGGCGAGCGAGTGCCGCGCTGTGGCGTGCGAGCTGCTGGTCGGCCGTCATCACAACCTCGTGCGGGCATGCGTGCGTCGCTACCGGCGCAGCCCGGAGCCCGTCGAGGACCTGATCCAGGTGGGCTATGTCGGCCTGCTGAAGGCGATCAACAACTTCGATCCCGCGATGGGCGGCAGCCTGGCCGCGTACGCGCAGCCCTGCATCACCGGCGAGCTCAAGCGGCATTTCCGCGACAAGCGCTGGCATGTGCGCGTCGAGCGTCCCATGCAAGAACTGGTCCTGCAGGTTCAGGAGGCGGCCAGGCAGCTGACCCAGCGGCTGAGCCATGCCCCCACCGATGCGGAGCTGGCAGCATACCTGGGCACCAGCGACCATGAGGTCCGCGAAGCCCGCCAGGCCGAAATGGCCCTCCATCCCGTCTCGCTCGACGCACCGTTGGCCGACCGGCCGGGCGCGGTCACCCTGGCCGACGTGCTCGGCCAGGAAGACCCGCAGGTGGAGCACACGCTCGGCATGCAAGCCCTCGCTGCCCACTGGGACGAGTTGCCCCGGCGTGAGCAGCGGATCCTGCTGTTGCGGTTCTACGGCGACATGACCCAGGCGGAGATCGGCAAGCAACTCGGCATCTCCCAGATGCATGTATCCCGGCTGCTGGCCCATGCGCTCGGCTACCTGCGTCAGCGCATCCTCGGCCTGCACGAAGGCGACAGCGGCACCGGGCTGGCGGCCACCCGCGCATGACACTCCCCAGCCGCAGCCGGTGCCTGGCACGGCTGGCAGGTCATCGGATCACATCACGGCGGCGGACGCTGCCGTTGGAGGAGGCAGCAATGCGTACCGGATCGCTCGTGCTCGTCCTGTGGCTGATCATTGGCGCGATCGCCAACGGCCAGCGGCACTACTACAGTGGATCCGCCGGGAACTGTGCCAGGGCGGGCACCATAGCCGTGACGATTCTCGCAGGCCCGCTCAATTACGTTGG
>DATKRG010000247.1:0-1313 GCA_035532275.1 Streptosporangiaceae bacterium
CTCCGCAGTCCGCTTCGGTGGCCTCGCCCGACCTCAACGGCTCCGACCTGTTGGAGATCGTGGTCACGGTCTCCGGGGCGAGCGCCGAGGGGCTGATCGTGGAAGTGTTTTTGAGAGAGAACCCGCAGTGAACAGGTAGACTACCGCCTGCCGCCTACCGTCTACCGTCTACCGTCTACCGTCTACCGAATGCGAGACGACCGCCGCGAACACACCCTGAGCGGAGAGGCCGCGCGGCAGTTGGCCCGCCAGGTCCGCTACCTGGAGCGGCTGCCGCGCAACCGGCCCGTGCACCGGCGGAGGAGCGTCAACCCGGCCGCCGCGGCCGCGAAGAACGATTCGCAATGGGTGACCTTCGTCACCAGCTCCGCCCTCACCAACCAGGCCTCGCTGAGTGACTGCGCCGTGATCCTCGATTGGAGCGGCAACACGGGCGGCATCACGTCGATCACGGCCGTGAACGAGATGGGTTGGCAGGCCGACGCCGGGGTCGCCGGTTACGCCAAGTGGCGCCAGGCCGACAGCAAATGGATCATCATGCTGATTCCCTGCCCGACGGGTGACTCATGAGCTACGGCCACGGCCTGAAAATCCGCCAGCCGGGCGGCATCAAAGTGGTCTGCAAGCCGCTGGAAAACGCCGGCAGCTCCACCTGCCCGCAGTGCGACTGCCAAATTTTCAATAATTGGGGCGCGCCGCAAACGATCTTAGTCGGCTTCGGCAACCACGCCTTCACGGCCACCACCAGCGGAAGCTGCGCCTCGCAGTGCGGGCTGCTCAACAACGCGCTGCCCGCGGCGCCGTCCCCCTGCGACACCTACGGCCAGGGCCCGTTCACCCTCACGCTGCTCAAAGGTCCGTGCTTGCACGAAAGCGGCGACGCCGTGTATGTGCCGTTGCAGGGCCTGTGGCTCGGTGCCGCCTACGGCTCCGGCGGAGGAGACGCGCCGATCGGATTTCTGACCGACGACTGCAGCCTGGCCGGCGACGTGCCGTGCCAGGCCCCGCCGCAGTGGACCGACTCGGCCCGCTTCTGCACTTGGCAGAGCGCGGTGATCGATCTCAACGACCCCTGTTACGGCACCAGCGGCCTGGGCGGCACGGGCGTCTATCTCGGCTTCACACTGGCTTACGATCCCGCGCTGCCCGAGTGGGGCATCTGCGCGTCGCTCAATCTGAACGGCATCTCCGGAACGACCTATTTTAATTGGGCGTACATCAACCTGGGCCAATACCTGCAGTGCAACTTTCCCGGGCCCGATGCCGCCGCCCTGCCGGCCGCGGCATTCGTCGCCGGCCAGGTGGGCTGCGCC
>DATKRG010000248.1:0-1791 GCA_035532275.1 Streptosporangiaceae bacterium
CCAGGCGGTGCCGGTCAGGTTGGACAGCAGACCGGCCGGGCTCATGAGCAGTGTGATGCCCGGCGGCTGCACCAGCACGAAGTCGCGGTAGGGAAGCGAGCCGTGCACCAAGCGGACCGCGCTGCCGAAATACGGCCCGTCGTCATACTGGGTCACCGCCAGCAGCCCGGGCCGGGTGAGCCGGTAGATCCGCAGCGCCAGCGCCAGCAGCGTGGCCACCGCGATGATCACGTTGGCGGGGCTCAGCCAGGCCGGGCTGCCCCCAGGCTCCGCCGGGCTCTGCCCGGCCGGGTAGCGGTGCCTGGCACCGTGCATGGCCGCCTGCCTCATCACCTGCGCAGCCCCTTGCGCGCGTACAGCATCAGGTGCTTAGGGGAGGTGTACACCTGAACGAAGTTGGCGTCGAAGTAGGCCTGGATGCCAGGCGTCCAGGCGATCCGGCGGGCGTTGATCCGGGTCAGGAGCACGTACTGGGCATGGCTGAACGCCGACCGCCAGACGGCGGCCACGGCAGCGACGCGGGCTGCCCCGGTGCCGGGCTTGAGCCCGTGGGACAGGGCCAGATCGGTCCCGAGGCTGTCCACGATCTGCGGGCAGCCGGGCACGCTGGACACGAAGCGGTTGGCGT
Organism: Streptosporangiaceae bacterium; assembly: GCA_035532275.1. Classification (GTDB taxonomy): domain Bacteria; phylum Actinomycetota; class Actinomycetes; order Streptosporangiales; family Streptosporangiaceae; genus UBA9676. The sequence goes on from DATKRG010000248.1 coordinate 629, forward strand.
TGATGGTCAGGGATGCCTGGTCGGTCAGCACACAGGCGCCAGCCGGGACGATCCGCTGCACGGCGGCCGGGACCGGGCCGAGCACCTTCGGGGTCACGCTGTCGGCCTGGAACTGGGAAACCGCCATGGCCGCGAGCGCCAGCCCCGCCAGGCCGAACGCGAACCGGCTCTGCCAGGAGACGCCCCGCTGCTCCCCGTCCGCCGGCTGCCCGCCCTCGGCGGGCCGGGTGGCGCCCGCTGGCTGGGTAGCGGCCAGCAGCCGGGCGGCGGGCAAGGCGATGACCAGGGCCAGGAACGGCGCGAGGAACGCGGAGAAGTGGTAGTGGAACTGCGGCGGCCACAGGAACATCACCACCGCCAGGGCGGCGGTCACGGCGGCGAACCAGTCCAGCCGGGCCGGTGGCTGGCCGGTCCGGTACCAGGCGATCACGTAGGCCAGCGCGGCGAATGCCACGATGGCGAGCACGGCGAGCAGCACGCCGCCGTGCCCCAGCGGCAGGTTGACTACGCCGGTGATGTTCTTCAGGCGAACCCAGAGATTGACCCGGTGCGCGTGCGCCCGGGAGCCGATCTGGGCCACGATCAGGCTCTGGTAGAACTGCCGCGGGGCGATGGCGGCGAAGGGCAGGACGGGAACCACAAAGCCGGCTGCTACCCCGGCGGCGAAGACAGCCGCCCGCCGGATCTGGGGCGCGAAGAGCACGAGCAGGACGATCACCGGCACGATCGCCCAGGCCTCGACGGCCCCGGCGAAGCCGAAGGCCGCACCGCCCCAGGCGAGCCGGCGGGTGCTGGTGGCCAGCTTGTCGCCGTCGAACACGGCCACCGCCCCGGCCAGGCAGAACAGCACCAGCCACGGCTCGACCAGCACGGTATGGGCGGCCGCCACCCCGTTGGGGTAGACGGCCGTGATCCCGCAGGCCACCATCACGGCGAGCAGCCCGCGGTGGCGGACCAGCAGGCCTGCCAGCACCACGCCAGCGGTGCTGGCCAGGGCGGTGAGCAGCCTGCCGATGGCCATTCCCCAGGCGGTGCCGGTCAGGTTGGACAGCAGACCGGCCGGGCTCATGAGCAGTGTGATGCCCGGCGGCTGCACCAGCACGAAGTCGCGGTAGGGAAGCGAGCCGTGCACCAAGCGGACCGCGCTGCCGAAATACGGCCCG
>DATKRG010000249.1:0-3365 GCA_035532275.1 Streptosporangiaceae bacterium
TGCGACACCACCGAGATCAGGTTGTTCTTGGCCTTGTCGGTCTCGCGGAGCAGCCGCTCCTCCACATCCGCCGCGGCCAGTGCCCGCTGCACGGCGGCGAAGCGGAGCAGCAGGATGACGACAAACGCCAGGCCGAGGGCGACCACGGCGACGTCGCCAGCCGTCGCCAGTGCGCTGGCCCGGTCAGCCGCGCTGGCATTATCCCTCGCAACGGTCCGCAGGCTGGTGCTGAGGTCCCGGAAAGCCGGGTCCACCAGGCTTGAGTCCAGGCTCCTGGAAGCAGCGATCCGGCCCATCGAGACCATCTCGAACTCGGTGCGGATGGCCAGTGTGTAGCGGTCGAGCGAGCGGCTCGGGGCATCACCCTGTGCCCCCAGCAGGCCCAGGTGAGCTTCGGCGACAGCCAGCAGCCGCGCGGCCCGCAGGGCACGGCCCGGCGGCACGTGACCCTCGGCGATCGTCTGCCACTCCAGCGCGTTGACCTGACTCGCCGCCAGTTCTGCCGCGAGCGCGTTGGCCGCGCCCGTGCGGTATCCGTTCTCGTAACCGTGAAAAGCCAGCAGCAGCACGACGATTGCCGCCGCCACGAGCCCGGACGCCCCCAGCCACAGCCACTCCCTGCGGATTACCCCCTGGCGCCACCCTCGGGTGCGCGCGCGAGCCCCCTCGCGCATGGCTCCAGTATGCCCGCTGACCAGCAACGCCAAGCGGGCGGGCGGCGCGGGCGGGGGTGGCCGGGGGCCAGGACCAGCCCGGCCGCACCCATTAGTCGCCGACCGGGTCCCCGGCCCCCGGGGGCGTCTTCGCGACCAGGTCAGCCAGGTGGGCCAGGGCAGCGGTGCCGGACAGCATGCCGTCGGGAAGGGTGAACGCGGGCACCGTGCCGTCCGATCCCGCCAGCCACTCCCGGCGCCACTGGCGGATCCGGCGGTACCCCGCGGTCGTCAGCGGCCCGCCGTCCGGCGCGATGGTGCATCCGGACAGGCGCGGCAGGACACCGGGGCTGACGCGGTGATGGACCCGGGCAGGCAGGTCGGGTGCGGCCAGGCGCTCGGCCCGACCCATGGCCGGGTACATGACCTCGCGGACCAGCTGCCGGACCTCATACGGGCTGCTGAGGTGGCGCTGGCGCACCCAGATGTCCTCGAACAGGCGGCGCCGCAGCTCGTCCTGCACGCCGTCGGTGACCGCCTCGGCATAGGCGGCGACGGCCGCACCGGTATTGCTGATCAGCGTTGGCGGTGCGGCCGGGACCTGCTCGTCCGGACGGGCCAGGTCAGCAACCTCGGCGAGCTCGCGCTGCCAGCGGTCCGGGTCGGCGCCGCTGGGCGTCCCGGTGAGCGCCAGCCGCGGATCATGCTCCACCGCGCGCCACTCCACCTCAGCCTGGCCAGCCCGCAGCACCGCGTCCACCCGCTGGCTCGCCAGGTAGGAGTACGGGCAGTTGAAGTCACCGTAGACGATCAGGTGCATCCGGACCTCCGGGCGGGAAGCGGACAGCGGGCCAGCATGTGCCAGTGGTCCTACCGCGTATATACCACCGCCCCGTCCACAATGGTCAGGTCGACCTGGGCGAGCGCGATCTCGTCAGCGGGCCCGGCGAACAGGTTCCGGTCCAGCACCACCAGGTCGGCCAGCTTGCCGGCCTCGATCGAGCCGGTCTCGTGCTCCCGGTGGTTCACGTACGCCGAGCCGATGGTGAACGCCGCCAGCGCGGTGGCCAGGCCGATCCGCTCCGCGGGCAGGAACGGCCCGTCCGCCCCGGCGCCGCCGTAGGGGTAGCCGGGCGGGACGGTCCGGTTCACCGCGGTGTGGATCTCCCACAGCGGGTTCGGGCTCGACACCGGCCAGTCGCTGCCGAAGCACAGCTGTGCGCCCGACCGGGCCAGGCTGCCGAACGGGTACTGCCACCCAGCCCGCTCCGGGCCCAGGAACGGCAGGGTGAGCTCGGTCATCTGCGGCTCATAACACGCCCACAGCGGCTGGCAGTTCGCCACCACCGACAGTTCCCGGAACCGGGGCACGTCGTCGGGGTGGACCACCTGCAGGTGCGAGATGTGGTGCCGCCCGCTGCCCGGCCCGTTGGCGGCGCGGGCCGCGGCCACCGCGTCCAGCGCCTCCCGGACCGCCCGGTCCCCGATCGCATGGAAATGCACCTGGAAGCCGTGCGCGTCGATGGCGGTGACCGCCGCCGTCAGCTCCCGCGGGTCGAAGAAACTCGCGCCAGCGCCCGCCGTCTCGTGGCCGTGGCCGTCCAGGTAGGGAGCCAGCATCGAGGCGGTGAAGTTCTCGCACACCCCGTCCTGCATGATCTTCACGCTGGTGGCACGGAACCGGCCCTGCCCGGCCCGGTCGCGGCGCTCCACCAGCCCGTCCAGCTGGCCGGTCCCGGAGCCGCGCTGCCACCAGAGCGCGCCCACCACCCGGGCGGTCAGCAGCCCGCGCCGCTCGGCCTCCAGGAAGGCGTCGAAGCAGTCGGGAACCGTCGCGTAGTCGCCGACGATCGCCTCCTGCCAGCCGGTGACCCCCAGCGCGTGCAGGTAGCGCTGGCCCTCCACGATGCCGGCCACCTGCTCGGCCAGGCCCGGGCTAGGCAACACCCGCCACACCAGGTTCATGGCGCCCTCCTGGAGGGTGCCCGCTGGCTCGCCGCGGGGGTCCCGCTCGATCCGGCCGTCCACCGGGTCGGGGGTGCTGGCGTCCACCCCGGCCAGCTCCAGCGCCCGGGAGTTCACCCACGCCGCATGGTGGTCGCGGTTGGCCAGGTACACCGGGCGGCCGGGGACGGCCCGGTCGAGATCAGCCCGGCTGGGCATCCCGCCCGGGAACACGTCCATCGACCAGCCGCCGCCGGTGATCCAGGCGGCGTCCGGACTGCGGTCCGCGTAGCCGCGCACCGCAGCCAGGTAGCCGTCGAGGCTGTGCAGGTCGGACAGGTCGCACTGGATCCGTTCCAGCCCGCCGCCGGAGGCGTGCACGTGAGCGTCCTGGAAGCCGGGCAGCACCATCCGGCCCGCCAGGTCCACCACCTGGGTCCGCGGGCCGATGAGTTCGGACACCTGGGCGTCGGTGCCGGCCGCCGCGATCCGCCCGCCCGCCACGGCCACCGCCTGCGCCCACGACCGGGCGGCGTCAACCAGGTAGGCATGCCCGCCCCTGAGCACCAGATCCGCGTGCATCACGCCCTCCTCACCACTGTTCGTTCCATCATCGGTGCCGCGTGGCCGGCCGGCTCACGATCCGAGCCCGAGCAGCACCAGCCCGGCCAGGATCAGGGCGGCCCCGCCCGCCTGTCGGCCAGCCAGCCGCTCGCGCAGCAGCACCAGCCCGCCGAGCAGCGGGATGACCGGGTAGGCGCTGGACAC
>DATKRG010000250.1:0-8720 GCA_035532275.1 Streptosporangiaceae bacterium
GCGAGCAGGCCGCCCGGATCGAGGCCGGCGAAGCGGCCCGCGGACCGGCTACGGCCCCCGCCGTGGCCCCGGCCTCCGGGCCAGCGCCGGCTCCTGCCTCCGGGCCAGCGCCGGCTCCCGCCTCCGGGCCAGCGCCGGAGCCCGGCCCCGCCGTGCACCGGGGGCCGCTGGTCGTGGAGGCGCTCGGCTACGTCGGTGGCGTGCTGGCCATCGTGGCCGGCTTCGTCGCGGTGGACCAGCTATGGCCGCGCATCCCGACCGGCGCCCAGCTGGCGTTCGCCGCCGCCGGCTGCCTCGCGCTCGGGGCCGCCGCGGGCGTGATGCGGACCGGCGGCGAGGCCGCGTTCGGCCGCCTGCGCAGTGTGCTCTGGCTGCTGTCAACCGCCTGCCTGGCCGCCTTCATGGGGCTGCTCACGTCTCAGGTCTGGCACCTGGCCTGGGAAACCGCCACCCTGGTGAGCGCCGCCGTGGCCACGGCCTATGCGGCCGGCCTGTGGTGGCGCACCCGGGCGGCGCTTCAGCAGCTGGCGATGTTCGCGGGAGCGGCGGTGCTGGTGGGCTCCGGCATCCACCTGGCCGCCCCCGGTACCGACACCTGGGGGCCTGGCCTGGGCGTGTGGGTGCTGTCGGTGGCGTGGGGCGCCTGCGCCTACCGCGGCTACCTCGCCCCCCAGCTGGCCGGCTACCTGGCCACCGGGATCGGCCTGCTGACCGGCGCCGAGCTGACCATGCAGGAGGCCGCCGGGCACGTCCTCGCCCTGGTCACCGTGGCGGGCCTGTTCGCGGCCGGGATCGCCCTGCGCCGGGTCTGGGTGCTCGTGCTGGCGGCGATCGGGGTCCTGCAGGTGGTTCCCCAGACCGCCGCCCGTTACCTGCCGCAATCCGTCGCGGCCCCGCTCGCCGTCTTCACTGTCGGCCTGGCGCTGCTGGGGGTGGCGCTGTGGCTGGCCAGAGCGCACCGGGCACCGAAGGCCCAATGACCCGGCCGGGCCGGCGGGCACGGGAATCCAGGCCGCCGGGCCGGGCTGCCCGGATTGTGACCTTCCGTAGCCAGACTGTTGCGCTTAGCATTCTCCCAGGTAACGTGGCCAGGATCATAGGCTGAGACCACGGCACGGAGGGAGCACCGTGAAGGGGAATGTCATCGTCGCGCTGGCCGCGGCAGTGCTCGCTATCGGTGTGGGGCTGGGCGCGGCCGCGCTCACGTTCCGGACCGTGGGGGCCTCACCCGCGTCCATGGCACTGCCGGTCGCCTATGACGGCTCCAGCGGCTGGAGCCAGGGCCAGGCGCGGCTGCCGGTCATCTACATCGGGGAGTCGAGCGTTTTCGTGCGGACGCCGCACTGGTCCTCCTGGTCCGGTTCGACCGCGCACACCGCCGGGGAGCTGTGGGTGAACACCTGCTCTCCGACCTGCTCGGCCGGTCACTACCGGACCTACAGCGCCCGGGTCACCTTCTCCGGCGTGGCCATGCACCGGGGCGTGCGGTACTTCTCCACGATGAAGGTGCACTACTGGCACGGCCACCAGCGCGACTACATGTTCCGCTGGAACATCCTGGCCGGTGCGACGATCCCCGGCTGGAACGGTGGTCCTGCGTAGGCGAGCGCGCCCGCCGTGGGATGCTGGCCAGGTGACACCGGCGGACCTCGCCCGGCTCCGCCGGGCACGTGACCAGATGGACCGCGACTACGCCGAGCCGTCCCAGAGGGGGCAGGCGAACAGCTCGCCCTGGCAGCCGGTATAGCTGAACGTGACAACCTGCCCGGCCCGTTCCAGGGCGTCGATGGCCTCCCGCATGGCGGCGATGCCCTCGCGGCTGGCCGGGACCTGGTGCTCATAGGCCTGCGCCATCTGGCGGGCCGACCAGCCGGCGATGCCGCACTGGCCCCACAGGTTCTCGCACAGGCGGCATGCGGGCCGGGTCCCGGAATCCGGTGGCTCGGTCCGCATGTGGCGCAGGGCGTGACGCTCCCGCTGGCCGGCGGCGTTCATGACCACGGTCAGACTACCCATCCGCCTGCCCAGCCGGCTCCCCGGCCCCGGGCGTGCGGCGGCCGGTCACCGAGGTGGGCTGGATCCGGACCCAGAACGGGTGCTCCACCGCGGTGGCCCACGGGTGCAGGTTGAACCGGCTGAGCCGCTGCACCTCGGCCTCGTCGTAGACGACCCTGGCGCGGCCGTTGATCAGCACGCTCCAGCCGGACCTGGACGCCACGTCGTAGTCGTCGGCCTCGAAGGCGACCAGTTCCTGTTCCTCCGCGGCGGTGAGCTTGGACCCGCTGGCGGTGCGGAAGACCACATCCTGGCCGTCCACGGCGTGGTTCACCGGCAGGACGACCACCTCGCCGTCGGCGTAGAAGCCGACCCGCCCGATCGGGACCGAGGCGAGCAGCCGCAGGCACGTCTCGAACGGCAGTGTCTCAAGCCCAGCGTGATCAGTCGGTTCAGGTGTCATGTCACACTCCGGTCCGTCGTGACCTGGCCGCCCGGGTCAGGTCGGGTGCCCACCCCCGTGCCCACCCCTTTGACCTGGAGTATCACCCGCCCGCCGGGCTAGCCGCAGAGTCCAACCGCCCTCCCCGCAGGCCGAAGGTCCCGCCTTCGCCCTGGACCACCCGGGCAGCGTCATGCCAGCATCAACCGTGCTTGAGCGCGCTGACCAGGAAGGCATGCCGTGACGATCGATCCGCAATCGGTGGGCGGGGCCGCGAGACGGGACGTCCCGGGCCGGGCGCAGGTGGTGATCGTCGGCGGCGGGGTGACCGGCTGCAGCATCGCCTACCACCTGGCGCACCTGGGCTGGACCGATGTGGTGCTGCTTGAGCAGCATCAGCTGACCGCGGGCACGACCTGGCACGCGGCCGGGCTGATCACCTCGGCCGGCATGACCGACGAGACGGCGCTGTTCTTCAGCCGGTACTCGCGTGACCTGTACGCCCGGCTGGAGGCCGAGACCGGGCATTCCACCGGGTTCCGGCCGGTCGGGCACATCTCGGTGGCCACCACGCCGCAGCGGCAGGACGCGCTGCGCCGCGAGGCCGCCTGGATGCACGGGTTCGGCGTCGAGGACACCGAGATCTCCGCCGCCGAACTGGCCCGCATGTGGCCGCTGGCCCGCACCGACGACGTGCTGTCGGCGTTCTACGTCGCCGACGAGGGCCGGGCCGACCCGGTCGGTGTGGCCACGTCGCTGGCCAAAGGCGCACGGCAGCTGGGCGCGGCCGTGATCGAGGGCGTGGCAGCGACCGGGGTGGAAACCCGTGGCAAGCGGGTCACCGCCGTGCTTACCGAGGCGGGCCGGATCGAGACCGAGGTGGTGGTGAACGCGGCCGGCATGTGGGCCCGCCAGTTCGGGGCGCTCGCCGGCGTGCACGTGCCCCTGCAGGCCGCCGAACACTACTACCTGCTGACAGACACCGTGCCCGGCATGGACCCCGGCCTGCCGGTCATCGAGGACCCCGACAAGTACGGCTACTACCGGCCCGAGGGCGACGGGATGCTGGTGGGCCTGTTCGAGCCCGTAGGCGCGCCATGGTCGCTGGACGGGATACCGCGGGACTTCTCGTTCGGGAGACTGCCGCCCGACTGGGAGCGGATGGAGCCCTACCTCGCGGGCGCGATGAGCCGGATACCGTCGCTGGCTGACACCGGGGTGCGGACGTTCTTCTGCGGGCCCGAGTCCTTCACCGCCGATGTCAGGCCGCTGCTGGGGCCCGCCCCGGAGCTCGACGGGTACTTCGTCGCGGCGGGCCTGAACTCGCTGGGCATCCTGTCCGGCGGGGGAGTGGGCAGCATGCTCGCGCACTGGATCGTGGACGGCGTGCCGCCGGTGGACGCGACCAGCGTCGCCATCGACCGGACCGCTACCTACGAGACGTCCCGCCGGTTCCGGGCCGAGCGCACTGTCGAGCAGCTGGGAGTGCTCTTCGGGGACGCGGTCTGGCCGGCCTGGAAGCCCTCGACCGGGCGGAACGTGCGCCGGTCGGTGCTGCACGAGCGGCTGGTGGCGGCCGGCGGGCACTTCGGGGTCTCGGCCGGCTGGGAGTTCGCCGAATGGTTCGCCGGCCCCGGCCAGGCACCCGCGCCGCTCCTGGACTACCGGCGGCAGGCCTCGCACCCGGTCGTCGAGCGCGAGCACCGCGCCGTCCGCGAGGCGGTGGGCGTGCTGGACATGAGCCTGATGGCCAAGCTGATCGTGCAGGGACCGGACGCGGCGGCGGTGCTGTCCCGGCTGTCCGCCAACGACGTGACCCAGGGCCCGGGCCGGATCGTCTACACCCAGTGGCTGAACGGCAACGGCGGCATCATCGCCGACGTCACTGTCACCTGCCTGGAGCCGGCCCAGTTCCTGGTGATCGCCAGCGACATCATCCACCGCCGGATCGAGCCGCTGATCAGGCGGGAAACCCGCCCGGGGGAGGTGGTCACCGTCACCGACGTCACCTCCGGCACGACGCTGCTGTCAGTGCAGGGCCCGGCGTCGCGGGAGCTGATCGGGCGGCTCACCGACGCCGACCTGTCCAACGAGGCGTTCGGCTACCTGACGGCCCGGCAGATCCACGTCGGCTACGCGCCGGTGCTCGCCATCCGGGTCACCTACGTCGGGGAACTCGGCTGGGAGCTGCACGTGCCGGCCGAGTACGCGCTCGGGGTGTGGGACGGCCTGATGGATGCGGGCGGCGATCTCGGCTGCCGGCCGGTCGGCCTGTCGGCCATGTCCAGCCTGCGGCTGGAGAAGGGCTACCGGGACATGGGCGTGGACATCGACAACACCGACAGCCCGCTGGAGGCCGGCCTCGGCTTCGCGGTGGCCTGGGACAAGCCCGGCGGGTTCACCGGCCGCGACGCGCTGCTGAAGGCGCGGGCCGCCGGGGCGCCGAAGCACCGGGTGGTCAGCCTGCTGGTCGAGGACGCCGATGCGGACCTGTTCGGCAACGAGCCGGTCTTCGCCGGCGGCCAGTGGGTGGGCTACGTCCGCGCCGCCGCCTACGGTTACACGGTCGGCGGGCCCGTTGGCCTGGCGCAGGTGACATGCGAGGACGGGGTGAGCGGCGACTGGCTGAAGGGCGGCGACTTCCGGGTGCGCACCGGCGCCGGCGACATCCCGGCCCGGCTGCAGATCGCGCCGCTGTACGACCCGCAGCGCCTGCGCATCCTGGACCGCTGACATGGGTATGCGCCGCAGTGCGCTGCGGTGGGAAGGAGCGCGATGAGTGACAACGGGCTTGACCGGGTTGCCGGGGTGGTGTTCCCGGCCGGCGGGGACGGCCGGCGGAGCACCTCGGCGCTCGGCCGGGCGGTGGTGGCCGACGCGCTGCGCCCGGTGGACCCGGTGGGCGCGCTCGGCGCCGAGCAGGAGACCAACTGGCGCTCGGGCTACCTGGTGCACTTCCGGCGGCTCGTCGAGGCCGGCCTGGCCTCCAAGCAGGCCTGGCTGGCGATCGCCGGCGCGGGCCTGGACGCGCTGCACCGGCGGATGAAGGTGATCGGCCCCGGCGGGGACGAGACCGGGCTGGACACGCTGCTGTCCGGTCCGCCGCAGCGCCCGCTGGCCACGGTCACCGTGACCGGCACCGGCGAGGCGGAGAGCGGGTTCTCGCTGCCCTACCACGGCGAGCGGCTGCGCGGGGACTCCCTGGCGCGGCAGCTGGACGCCTGGGTGACCGCGGGGATCATCGAGCCTGGCTGCGCCGAGGCGGTCCGGACGGTCGCGGCCCACCCGGACTGGCTGGCCCTGCCGGGCCGGACCGTGGCCGTGCTCGGGGCCGGCGCCGAGATCGGCCCGCTGCCGGTGCTGCTCGGCTGGGGTGCCCGGGTGGCTGGCGTGGACCTGGCCAGCCCGCCGGTGTGGGAAAGGGTCCTGCGCACCGCGCGGGCGGCGGCCGGCACCTTGCTGGTCCCGGTCCCGGCCGGCGCGGGCGGCGACGGCGCGGGCGGCGACAGCGCGGGCGACGATGGCACGGGCGGCGACAGCACGGGCGAGGCGGGCGGCCTGCCGCAGCGGGCCGGCCTGGACCTGGTCAGCGAGGTCCCGGCCGCGGCAGACTGGTTCGCGGGCCTGGACGGGCCGCTGGTGCTTGGCAACTACGTCTACGCCGACGGCGCCGCGAACGTGCGGGTCAGCGTGGCCGTGGACACGCTGACGCAGCGGCTGCGGGCCGCGCGGGACGACGTGGCGCTCGCGTTCCTGGCCACGCCCACCGATGTGTTCGCGGTGAGCGCCGACGCGGTCGCGCAGTCGGTTAGCTCCTACGCGGCCCGCTCCCGCGGCGCGAAGCTGGCCAGCCGGCCGCTGCGGGCGCTGTCTGGCGGGCGGCTGCTGCGCCGCGCGTACCTGCCGGGCACCGATCCGGGGATCAGCGACAGCCTGGTGTCCCAGCAGGGCCCCAACTACGCGCTCGCCAAACGCCTGCAGCGGTGGCGGGCCGCCGCCGCCCGCAACGGCGGCGCGACCGTGTCCATGAACGTCGCCCCGCCGACCCGGACCCGGTCCGTGGTCCGCAACCGGGCGCTGGCGGCGGCCTACGCGGGCGCGCACCGGTTCGGGGTCGAGGTGTTCGAGCCGGACACCACCCGGGTGCTCATGGCCGCGCTGCTGGTGCATGACCTGCACACCGGCGGGCCGGCGCTCGCGCACCCGTGGCAGGACGAGGCGCAGGAGGCGGCGCCGGGCGGGCTGTGGCGCATCGCGTACGCACCGCGCAGCGCGCTCGGGCTGGCCGCCCTGCTCGGCTACGGCGCGGCCCGGCCCTGACCGGCCCCCGCCAGCCCGAGCAGGCCGGTGAGGACCCGGGTGAGAATGTCGCGGTAGCGGTCTGCCGGGTCGGCGGCCGCCGCCGGTGCCTGGGTGAGCAGGTGAGCGAGCCGGGGATGGTCGCCCGCGGTCACGGCGTGCACGAGATAGGCGGCGTTGCGCTGCTGCAGGGCCGACCCGCCGGCGATCTCCTGCTGGACGAACAGTGCGGTGATCGCGGTCAGCATGGCGAACGCCTCCAGCTTGGTGGTGGTGTCAGCCGGGTGCGGGGCGAGCACGTCAAGCACGTGCTCCAGCAGCGCCACGCCGTTGGGCCCCAGCACCCCGCGGGTGGTGACCAGGGTCGGCAGCCACGGGTGACGGCGCATGATCGCGCGTGACTGCTCGCCGACCGCCAGCAGGCCGCCCAGCCAGTCCCCGCCGGCCGCCGGGAAGCGGTACTCCGCGCCCGTCGCGTCGGTCATCAGGTCGACCAGGTCGTCGCGGGTGTCGACATAGCGGTAGAGCGAGGCCGCGCCGGTGCCGAGGTCGGCGGCGACCCGCCGCATCGAGACGGCGTCCAGGCCCTCCCGGTCGGCGATCGCGATCGCCGCTGCGGTGATCTCCGCCCGGCTGCGCTGGGCCGGCCGCCCCACCGGGGAGTGCTCCGGGCGCAGCCAGATGGCCTGGCCTGGCTCCTCCGCCATCCGCCCTCCCTACCCTCGTTTGCGATCACTGTACCCAAACCTCTAGGCTAGTTCGCGAACGACGTTTGCGAATAGCGGGCCGGCTCGTCCGGTCCCGTGAGCGTGATGAGGAATGGGAGGGCTGGAACGTGACGACGTCGCAGCCGGCGCCCCGGGCGCACAAGCTTGGTGTTTTCGTGCGGGCGATGGCACGGGTCTCTGGGCGGGGCCTGCCCCCGCCGGTCTGCCCGGTCGCGGTCGAGACCGGGATCGAGGTGCCCGCCGGGGACGGTGTCATGCTCCGCACCGACCACTACCTGCCGCTGATGCCCGGGCCCCGGCCGGCGCTGCTGGTCCGCTCGCCGTATGGGCGCGGCTTCCCCTGGAACTACCTGTTCGGCGCGCTGTTCGCCGGGCAGGGGTTCCACGTCGTGATCCAGAGCTGCCGCGGCACCGGTGGCTCGGGCGGGGAGCTGGAGCCCGGCCGGCACGAGCGCGCCGACGGTCACGCCGCCGTGGCGTGGCTGCGGGAGCAGGACTGGTTCAGCGGCGCGCTGGGGACCATCGGGCCGAGCTACCTCGGCTACGTCCAATGGGCGCTGGCCGCCGACCCGCCGCCCGAGCTGCGCGCCATCGCGGTCCAGAACGGGTTCACCGACCTGCACGGGCTGCTGTACCGGGGCGGCGTGTTCGCCCTGGAGGACGCGCTCACCGGCAGCGCCGCCATGCTGTCGTTCGAGCACGGGCTCACCAGCGTGGTGCGGGCGATGACCCGCCTGCTCCGCAAGCACCGGCAGGTCGAGCGGACGCTCCCGCTGATCGACGCCTACCCGGTGGCGTTCGGCCGGCGGGTGGGCTTCTTCGAGCAGTGGCTGAGCCATCCAGGCGGCGGCGAGGAGTACTGGCGCGGCCTGGACGCCGGGACCGCGGGACCGGGGGTGGCCGTCAGCCTGGTCAGCGGCTGGCAGGACATCTGCCTGGACCAGACACTGGCGGCCTACCGCAGGCTCCGCGACGCCGGGCGGGACGTCCGTCTGGTGATCGGCCCGTGGACACACACGTCGGCCTTTGAGAAGGGCTGGCCAGTGGTCTTCACGGACGTGCTGGGCTGGCTGCGCGCGCACCTGGGCGCAGAGCCGGGCGGCGAGCCCAGGCCACCGGTCCGGGTCCACGTCGGCGGCTGCGACCAGTGGCGTGACCTGCCCAGCTGGCCGCCGCCGCAGGCGCGCAGCCAGCCCTGGTACCTCAGCGCGGGCGGGCAGCTGAGCCCCGTGCTGCCAACCACCGTGCCGCCAACC